>NZ_JBEPLH010000015.1:0-200343 GCF_040545135.1 Burkholderia sp. 572
CGACACTGCAGCACACCACCAGCTTTGCTTCCCTCTCCCGCGCTGCGTTTCCGTTAGCGCGAAAGAGGCGTGATTCTAAGCACCCGCCCCCATCTACGCAAGCCCTTTGTGAAAATATTTTGAAAAGCCTCCGTGCGCTGGCGCGCACGGAGGCTGGGGCTCGGCGGGCCGAGGGTTATTACACCGACAACCGATACCAGCCAGGCACCGGCCACCTACTTCGGGCAGCGCAATCAGCGGTGCTTGAACACCGGCTTCCGCTTTTCAACGAATGCCGCCATCCCCTCCTTCTGATCTTCGGTCGCGAACAGCGAATGGAACAGCCGGCGCTCGAAGTGAACGCCCTCGGCCAGCGTCGTCTCGTACGCACGGTTCACCGACTCCTTGACCATCATGACCGCCGGCAGCGAAAACTCGGCGATCGTCGCCGCGGCGGCAATCGCCTCGTCGAGAAGCGTCGCGGCCGGCAACACACGCGACACGAGCCCCGCACGCTCCGCTTCGGCTGCATCCATGAAGCGGGCCGTCAGGCACATATCCATCGCCTTCGCCTTCGACACCGCGCGCGGCAGACGCTGCGTACCGCCCGCACCCGGCATGACGCCCAGCTTGATTTCCGGCTGGCCGAACTCGGCCGTGTCCGCCGCGAAGATGATGTCGCACATCATGGCCAGCTCGCAGCCACCGCCCAGCGCAAAGCCCGACACCGCCGCGATGATCGGCTTGCGGATTTCGCGAACCGTCTCCCAGTTACGTGTGATGTAGTCGCCCCGGTAGACATCCATATAGGAATAGGTCGCCATCATGCCGATGTCCGCGCCAGCCGCGAACGCCTTCTCGCTCCCGGTCACGACGATCGCGCCGACGCCATCGTCCGCATCGAACGCCTTCAGCGCATCACCCAGTTCATCCATCAGCGCATCGTTCAGCGCGTTCAGCGCCTTCGGACGGTTCAGCGTAACCAGCCCGACACGCCCCCGGGTCTCCACCAGGATGTTCTCGTAAGCCATCTATTTCTCCTCGATCAATGAAATGAGAAACGCCTCGCACATGCGAATAGTTTGATGCTACCATTCTCCGACCAACCGGTCGGTTAATTAATCGATCCAACCCCTCTCATCGTCCATCAGGCTGCCGCCATGACCCATGCACTGTTCACGAAGCACGAAGACACGCTGAAGCACGCACTCGCCGCCATCGAGAGCCGCGGGTACTGGAGCCCGTTCGCCGAAATGCCGAGCCCCAAAGTGTACGGGGAAAGCGCGAACGCAGATGGCGAGGCCGCGTTCAAGTCATACCTCGACAAGACGTTCGCGCTCGACCAGCCGGCGTCCGGAGAAACGGTCGGCGCGGAACGGTCGCCGTACGGCATCGCGCTGGGCATCCGGTATCCGAAGTCGACGCCCGACGAACTGATCGCCGCCGCTGCCGCCGCGCAGCGTTCATGGCGTGAAGCCGGCCCGAGCGCCTGGATCGGCGTCAGCCTCGAAATCCTCGCGCGCCTGAATCGTGCGAGCTTCGAGATCGCCTACAGCGTGATGCACACCACGGGGCAGGCATTCATGATGGCGTTCCAGGCCGGCGGCCCGCACGCGCAGGATCGCGCGCTCGAGGCCGTTGCCTATGCGTGGGACGAACTGCGCCGCATTCCGGCCGATGCGCACTGGGAGAAGCCGCAAGGCAAGAACCCGCCGCTCGCGATGCACAAGCGCTACACGATCGTCCCGCGCGGCACCGGCCTCGTACTCGGCTGCTGCACGTTCCCGACCTGGAACGGCTACCCGGGATTGTTCGCCGATCTGGCCACCGGCAACACCGTGATCGTCAAACCGCATCCGGGCGCGATCCTGCCTCTCGCAATCACGGTCCGGATCGCTCGCGACGTGCTGCGCGAAGCCGGCTTCGATCCGAACGTCGTCACGCTCCTCGCGACCGAACCCAACGACGGCGCACTCGTTCAGGATCTCGCGCTGCGCCCCGAGATCAAGCTGATCGACTTCACCGGCAGCACGCAAAACGGCACGTGGCTCGAGCGCCATGCCCACCAGGCACAGGTCTATACGGAGAAGGCAGGCGTCAACCAGATCGTGATCGACTCGACCGACGACCTGAAGGCCACCGCCAAGAACATCGCGTTCTCGCTGGCGCTGTACTCCGGCCAGATGTGCACGGCACCGCAGAACATCTACGTGCCGCGCGACGGCATCCGGACGGCGGACGGCCATGCCAGCTTCGACGAAGTCGCACAGGCAATCGCCGTTGCAGTGCAGAAACTCACCGGCGATCCGGCCCGCTCGGTCGAACTGATCGGCGCGATCCAGAACGAAGGCGTGACCGCACGCATCGACGACGCCCGCCAGCTCGGCCGCGTGCTCGCCGACAGCCTTACCCTCCAGCACCCCGCGTTCCCCGATGCCCGCGTGCGCACACCGCTCGTGCTGCAACTCGACGTGGCCGATCGCGAGAAATTCACGCAGGAGTGGTTCGGCCCGATCTCGTTCGTGATCGCAACCGACTCGACCGCGCAGTCGCTCGATCTCGCCGGTGAGATCGCGGCAGAACATGGTGCGCTGACGCTCTCCGTCTACAGTACCGACGAAGCCATCGTCGATGCTGCACACGATGCGGCGGTGCGCGGCGGCGTCGCGCTGTCGATCAACCTGACCGGCGGCGTGTTCGTGAACCAGTCGGCAGCGTTCTCGGATTTCCACGGCACGGGCGCGAACCCGGCAGCCAACGCGGCGCTGGCGGACCCGGCATTCGTCGCCAACCGGTTCCGCGTCGTGCAAAGCCGCGTCCATGTTGCGCCGAAAGCGGCACCCGCGGAAGCCGGTCAACCTGCATAACCCGAATGGTCGACGTGCAAACGCCGCCACGTTCTCTACCATGAACGAATCCGCCACCCGGCGGGTTCGTTGCTCATCGATACGCCCATGACAGACGCCTATATCTGCGACGCGATTCGCACCCCCATCGGCCGCTACGGCGGCGCCCTGAAAGATGTCCGCGCCGACGACCTCGGTGCGGTACCGCTCAAGGCGCTCGTGGAGCGCAACCGTGACGTCGACTGGTCAGCGATCGACGACGTGATCTACGGCTGCGCGAACCAGGCCGGTGAGGACAACCGCAACGTCGCGCGCATGTCCGCGCTGCTCGCGGGGCTGCCGACCGACGTGCCCGGCACGACGCTGAACCGCCTGTGCGGCTCCGGGATGGATGCGGTCGGCACTGCTGCGCGCGCGATCAAGGCCGGGGAGGCGCGCCTGATGATCGCGGGCGGCGTCGAGAGCATGACACGCGCGCCGTTCGTGATGGGCAAGGCCGCGAGCGCATTCGCGCGCCAGGCCGACATCTACGATACGACGATCGGCTGGCGCTTCGTCAATCCGTTGATGAAACAGCTGTATGGCGTCGATTCGATGCCGGAGACGGCCGAGAACGTCGCGGTCGACTACAACGTCAGCCGCGCCGATCAGGATCTGTTCGCGCTGCGCAGCCAGCAGAAGGCTGCGCGTGCGCAGCAGGACGGCACGCTCGCCGAGGAAATCGTCGCGGTCACGATTCCGCAGAAGAAAGGCGATCCGCTGGTCGTCTCGCGCGACGAGCATCCGCGCGAAACGTCGCTCGAAGCGCTCGCGAAGCTGAAAGGCGTCGTGCGCCCGGACGGTTCGGTGACGGCCGGCAACGCATCGGGCGTCAACGACGGTGCGTGCGCGCTGCTGCTCGCCAATGCACAGGCAGCGGACCAGTACGGCCTGCGCCGCCGCGCACGGGTCGTCGGAATGGCGACGGCCGGCGTCGCGCCGCGCGTGATGGGCATCGGGCCCGCACCGGCCACGCAGAAACTGCTGCGCCAGCTCGGGATGACGATCGACCAGTTCGACGTGATCGAGCTGAACGAGGCGTTTGCGTCGCAAGGTCTGGCGGTGCTGCGCATGCTCGGCGTCGCCGACGACGATCCGCGCGTGAACCCGAACGGCGGCGCAATCGCACTGGGCCATCCGCTCGGCGCATCGGGCGCGCGGCTCGTGACCACGGCGCTCCACCAACTCGAGCGTACGGGCGGCCGCTTTGCGCTCTGTACGATGTGCATCGGCGTCGGCCAGGGTATCGCGCTCGCGATCGAACGCGTGTAACCCACGCACCGCGCGCCTATAACGAAGTCATGAAGGAGACACTGCATGTCCTATCAGGCGATTCAGCTGGATATCGATCGCGCCTCGAACGTGGCCACGATTACCCTCAACCGCCCCGACAAGCTGAACAGCTTTACGCGGGCGATGCATCGCGAACTGCAGTCGGCACTCGATGATGTCGAGGCGGCCGGCGCGCGCGCACTGATCCTGACTGGCGCGGGGCGCGGCTTCTGCGCGGGCCAGGACCTGGCCGATCTCGACTTCACGCCGGGCGCGTCCACCGACCTCGGCGCGCTGATCGACGAGCACTTCAATCCGCTGATCCGCCGCCTGCAGCGTCTGCCGATACCGGTCATCGCCGCCGTCAACGGCACCGCGGCCGGCGCCGGCGCGAACCTCGCGCTCGCGTGCGATCTCGTGTTCGCCGCCCGCTCGAGCAGTTTCATCCAGGCCTTCGTCAAGATCGGGCTCGTACCCGATTCGGGCGGCACATGGTTCCTGCCGCAACGCGTCGGCATGGCACGCGCGCTGGGGCTCGCGCTGACCGGCGACAAGCTCGGCGCCGAACAGGCCGAGCAATGGGGCTTGATCTGGCGCGCGGTCGACGATGACACCCTCGCTGCGTCAGTCCGCCAGCTCGCCACCCAGCTTGCGCAGCAGCCGACGCTCGCGATCGCATCGATCAAGCAATCGATGCGCGACAGCGTCACGAACACGCTCGACCAGCAACTCGACCAGGAACGTGACCTGCAGCGCAAGCTCGGTCAGTCGTACGACTATGCGGAAGGCGTGAAGGCATTCATCGAGAAGCGCGCGCCGCGCTTCGAGGGGCGTTGACATGACGGACGCCACTGCCACGCTCGACCCCGACTCGCTCGCCCGTGCCGCCGCGCGAGCCATGTACGACGCCGACGCATGCAGCCGCGCGTTCGGGATGGAAATCGCCGAAGTGCGCGCCGGCTACGCGCGCCTGCAAATGCGCGTGCGGCCCGAATTCCTGAACGGGCATCAAACCTGCCATGGCGGGATCATCTTCACGCTGGCCGATTCGACGTTCGCGTTCGCATGCAACTCGTACAACGTGAACGCAGTCGCGGCCGGCTGCTCGATCGAATTCCTGCGCCCCGTGCACGGTGACGACGTACTGACGGCCGAGGCGATCGAGCAGGCACGCGCCGGCCGCCAAGGGATCTACGACATCCGCGTCACGAACCAGACCGGGGAAACCGTCGCGATGTTTCGCGGCAAATCCGCCCAGATCAAGGGTACGGTCATCCCGGAAGACCGCTGACGCCGACGGCTCGCACATAACAAACACTGGAGACATGCATGACTACCCCGCTACCGCTCGAGCCGATCGAGACCGCCTCACGCGACGAGCTGACCGCGCTGCAGCTCGAACGCCTCAAGTGGTCGCTCCGGCATGCGTATGACCACTCTCCCGTCTATCGTCGCAAGTTCGACGACGCGGGCGTCCATCCGGACGACCTGAAGACGCTCGCCGACCTGGCGCGCTTCCCGTTCACGACGAAGAGCGACCTGCGCGACAGTTACCCGTTCGGGATGTTCGCGGTGCCGCAGGACCAGATCTCGCGCATTCATGCGTCGTCGGGCACGACCGGCAAGCCGACGGTCGTCGGCTATACGGCCGGCGACATCGACACGTGGGCGAACCTCGTCGCTCGCTCGATCCGCGCCGCCGGTGCGCGCCGCGGCGACAAGGTGCACGTGAGCTACGGCTACGGCCTGTTCACAGGCGGGCTCGGTGCGCACTACGGCGCCGAACGCGCGGGGCTGACCGTGATCCCGTTCGGCGGCGGCCAGACCGAAAAGCAGGTGCAGCTGATCCAGGATTTCCGGCCCGACATCATCATGGTGACGCCGAGCTACATGCTGTCGATCGCCGACGAAATCGAGCGCCAGGGTCTCGATCCGGTGCAGAGTTCGCTGCGCATCGGCATCTTCGGCGCGGAACCGTGGACCAACGACATGCGCGTCGCGATCGAGCAGCGGATGGGCATCGACGCGGTCGACATCTACGGACTTTCCGAAGTGATGGGCCCCGGCGTCGCGTCCGAATGCGTCGAGACCAAGGACGGCCCGACCATCTGGGAAGACCACTTCTATCCTGAAATCATCGACCCTGAAACCGGCGAAGTGCTTCCGGACGGCGAACTCGGCGAGCTCGTGTTCACGTCGCTGACGAAGGAGGCACTGCCGATCGTCCGCTACCGGACCCGCGATCTCACGCGGTTGCTGCCTGGCACTGCCCGCACGATGCGCCGGATGGAGAAGATCACGGGGCGTTCGGACGACATGATGATCGTGCGCGGTGTCAACGTGTTCCCGACGCAAATCGAGGAGCAGCTGCTCAAGCAGCGCGCGCTCGCACCGCACTACCAGATCGTACTGACGAAGGAAGGCCCGCTCGACGTGCTGACACTCAATGTCGAGCCCTGTCCGGAGACTGCGCCCGATACGGCGGCGATTCATGCGGCCAAACAGGCGCTCGCACACGACATCAAGTCGCTGATCGGCGTGACGGCCGTAATCAACGTGCTGCCCGTGAACGGGATCGAGCGTTCGGTCGGCAAGGCGCGACGCGTCGTCGACAAGCGCAAGGGCTGACGGCAATCGCTGCGCGTGCACGACGTGCGGTGAATCCGCGGCTGCAAATGAAACAGCCCGATCGGCCAACGCCGATCGGGCTGTTTCATTCCGGGCCGCCTCAAGTCACGAGTTCGGGAACAGCAGCCACATCCGGCCGACCTGCTTCATCCGCCCGGCCTGATCGCCTGCGTCGTCGCCGAGCCCCCAGAAATAGTCGGCCCGCACACCGCCCTTGATCGCGGAGCCCGTATCCTGCGCGAACACGAGCCGGTTCATCGGCGTATTCGTGAGCGGGCGCGTGGTCTGCAGGAACACCGGCGTGCCGAGCGGGATCGACGACGGGTCGACCGCGATCGAGCGTTCCGGCGTCAGCGGCACGCCGAGCGCGCCGATCGGGCCGTCCGCGCCGCCGTGCGGCGCATCCTCCTTGGTCGGCATGTCGCGGAAGAACACGAACCGCGGGTTCGTGTCGAGCAACGCGTCGACGCGATTCGGGTTCGCCTTCGCCCACGCCTTGATACCCTGCATCGTCGCCTGGGCGGGCGTCAGTTCGCCGCGATCGAGCAGCCACTTGCCGATCGAACGGTACGGCTGGTTGTTGGTGCCGCCGAAGCCGACCCGCATCACCGAACCGTCGTCGAGCAGCACGCGCCCCGAGCCCTGCACCTGCAGGAAGAACGCCTCGATCGGGTCGTCGACCCACACGAGTTCGTTGCCGTTCAGGATGCCGGCGCGTTCGAGCTGCGCGCGTGCCGGCAGCGCGGCGCCCGCGCGATAACCGGCCGGCCAGCGGTACAGCGCGTACTGATACGGGCCACGACGCACGCGCGAACCATGCAGCAGCGGCTCGTAATAGCCGGTCACCAGCCCGTCGAGCGTACCGTCGGTGTTCGCGAACTGGAACGGCGTGAAATACGTTTCGAAGAATGCCCGCGCACTGCTGACGTCAAGCTCGTCGAGCCGGTCGGCAGCCGCACACGCACGCTGCCAGGCCGGCTGGCGCGCGAGCCGCGCGCAGTTCTGCCGCAACGCGGCCGTCGCGCCGATCAGCGAATCGTCCTGCCAACCCGGCACCTGCTGCCACGCGACGGGCGTGAGTCGCTTCGCGGCGACCTGCCCCGGCACGATCGCCGCGCCGGTCGGCGGCTTCAGCGACGAAGTCCGCGTCGGCGCGCCGCCGCACGCCGCAAGCAGCGCCGCCACCGCGACCGCTGCCGCCCACCCGGCCAACCGGGGCCCAAACCACATACAATGTCCGTTCTTGATGGAAACCGCCATGTCAGATTTTCTCGACCAATATCCGATGCTCATCTTTGCGCTCGAAGCCTTCGTAGCGCTTGCCCTGCTGATCTTCATCGTCGTGTGGACGTCGTCGGGCAGAAAGAAGCACGCCCGCGGCAACAACGACCGTCAGCCGCGCTGACGCGCTCCGCACGCTCAATGCAGCGTGCGCGGCATGTGGAGTGCGAACTCGTCGACCGGCGCCTCGAAACGCTCGCCGTCTTCCGCCACGCAGAAGTACGCGCCCCGCATCGTGCCGACCGGCGTCGCGATCACGGCCCAGCTCGTGTATTCGAAGTGCTCGCCCGGCTGCAGCAGCGGCTGGTGCCCGACGACGCCGAGCCCCTTCACTTCCTGCACATGGTTCTCGCTGTCCGTGATGATCCAGTGACGCGCGATCAGCTGCGCCGCGACTTGTCCCGTGTTGCGGATCGTCAGCGTGTACGCGAATGCGTATTGACGGCGATCGGGGTCGGATTGTTCCGGCAAGTAGCTGGTTTTCACCGAAACGGTGAACTGATACTGACTCATGATGTTTCCGGTGGAAGGTGACTGTCCGTGCCGGCATGGGCAACGGGGCCGCGGGCGCGCCGCATTGGTTCGGCATTCTATGCGCAATCGGGCCTCGGCCGCACGGCCCGCCGCCGCGCACGGGGTCGCCGGACGGTAGAATGTCGGTTTTGCGCCGCAACGTCCCCGCTCCCCTGCCATGACCCAATTCCGTATCGCTCCCAGCATCCTGTCGGCCGATTTC
The DNA here is from genome assembly GCF_040545135.1 of Burkholderia sp. 572. NCBI lineage: Bacteria > Pseudomonadati > Pseudomonadota > Betaproteobacteria > Burkholderiales > Burkholderiaceae > Burkholderia > Burkholderia sp. 572. Next base: position 8,782 of record NZ_JBEPLH010000015.1, read on the forward strand.
GCACGGCTCGGCGAAGAAGTCCGCAATGTCGTCGCCGCCGGCGCCGACTGGATCCACTTCGACGTGATGGACAACCATTATGTGCCGAACCTGACGATCGGCCCGCTCGTGTGCGAAGCGATCCGCCCGCACGTGCAGGTGCCGATCGACGTGCATCTGATGGTGCGCCCGGTCGACCGGATCGTGCCCGATTTTGCGAAGGCCGGTGCAAACCTGATCAGCTTCCACCCGGAAGGCTCCGATCACATCGACCGCACGCTGTCGCTGATCCGTGACCACGGCTGCAAGGCCGGTCTCGTGTTCAATCCGGCGACACCGCTGAACTACCTCGATCACGTGATGGATCGCCTCGACTTCGTGCTGCTGATGTCGGTCAACCCGGGCTTCGGCGGCCAGTCGTTCATCCCGGAAACGCTGAACAAGCTGCGCGAGGCACGCGCACGCATCGACGCGTACACCGAGCGCACCGGCCGCGAGATCCTGCTCGAAGTCGACGGCGGCGTAAAAGCCGACAACATCGCGGAAATCGCGGCGGCCGGGGCCGACACCTTCGTCGCGGGTTCGGCGATCTTCGGCAAGCCCGACTACCGCAAGGTGATCGACGAGATGCGCGCCGCGCTCGCTACCGTCGAGCGGAGCTGACGCCGTGGCCGATTCGTCGCTCGCCGGCCATGCGCCGGCCGGGGCCGCAACCGAAGCCGCCCCGATCCGCTTCGCCGCGCCGCGCATCGACGCGGCGCTGATCGATCTCGACGGCACGATGGTCGACACGGCCGACGATTTCACGGCCGGCCTCAACGGGATGCTCGCGCAGCTCGGCGCGCCGGCCACGTCGCGTGACGAGGTGATCGGCTACGTCGGCAAGGGCTCCGAACACCTGATCCAGAGCGTGCTGAAACCGCGCTTCCCGGCCGACGAAGCGCACGCGCGCTTCGACGACGCACTGGCGATCTACCAGACCGAATACGCGAAGATCAACGGCCGCCACACGCGCCTTTATCCGGACGTAGCCGCCGGCCTCGACGCATTGCGTGCGGCCGGCATCCGGCTCGCGTGCGTGACGAACAAGCCGCATCGCTTCGCCGTCGAACTGCTCGAGCAATACGGGCTGGCCGATTGCTTCGGCGTCGTGCTCGGCGGCGACAGCGTCGCGCGCAAGAAGCCCGATCCGCTGCCGATGCTGACGGCCTGCAGCGCGCTCGGCGTCGCCCCGGATGCGGCAGTCGCGATCGGCGACTCGGAAAACGATGCGCTGGCCGGCCGCGCGGCCGGGATGGCGACACTGACTGTGCCGTACGGCTACAACCACGGCAAAGCTATACAAACGATAAATTCGGATGGTATAGTCGATTCGTTGCTGGTCGCAGCTCGCGCAATTACCGCGCACAACACCGGCCGGCCAACCATCTGATTATTTCTTCCATCTGCATGTTTCTGAATAAAAAACGGAGTCTGAGCAGCATCGACCGGGGAGCCTGGCCCTGGCGTCGCTGGTCGCGCTAACCTCTTCGATGAGGTACGCTGAAGCACGTCTTCAGCGCCGTTTTTTATCTCGCTGCGCATCCGCGCGCCGACCGTCGCACCACCTCGAGTTCCACCGCGTCCGAACGCTTGCGTTCAGGATCGGCCGCAGGCTCGCGACGTTCACGCCCGGAGTGCCGGCCGGCAACAGGCACTTCTCGATCGACCGCCCTTTCGCCGACGGCAACCCGCGCAGCGTCAAATGATCCCTGGCGCACGCGCCGCTCGTCCCGAACAGGACCGGAACATGACCGAACTCGAATTCCAATCGCTCGCGAACGAAGGCTACAACCGCATCCCGCTGATCGCGGAAGCCCTCGCCGATCTCGAAACGCCGCTGTCCCTCTACCTGAAGCTGGCCCAGCCCGAACGCGCGGGCGCCAACTCGTTCCTGCTGGAATCGGTGGTCGGCGGCGAACGCTTCGGCCGCTACTCGTTCATCGGCCTGCCGGCCCGCACGCTCGTCCGCACCCGTAACGGCGTGTCGGAAGTCGTGCGCGACGGCCAGGTCGTCGAGACGCATGAAGGTGACCCGTTCCAGTTCATCGAATCGTTCCAGGCGCGCTTCAAGGTGGCGCAGCGCCCGGGTCTGCCGCGCTTCTGCGGCGGTCTCGCCGGCTACTTCGGCTACGACGCGGTGCGCTACATCGAGAAGAAGCTCGCGAACACCGCGCCGCGCGACGATCTCGGCCTGCCCGACATCCAGTTGCTGCTGACCGAGGAAGTTGCGGTCATCGACAACCTCGCCGGCAAGCTGTACCTGATCATCTACGCGGACCCGAGCCAGGCCGAAGCCTACACGAAGGCGAAACAGCGCCTGCGCGAACTGAAACAGCGCCTGCGCACGACCGTGCAGCCGCCCGTCACGTCGGCGAGCGTGCGCACCGAAACCTTCCGCGAGTTCAAGAAAGACGACTATCTGGCCGCCGTGCGCCAGGCGAAGGAATACATCGCGGCCGGCGAGCTGATGCAGATCCAGGTCGGCCAGCGGCTGACGAAGCCGTACCGCGACAATCCGCTGTCGCTGTATCGTGCGCTGCGTTCGCTGAACCCGTCGCCGTACATGTACTACTACAACTTCGGCGATTTCCACGTGGTCGGCGCGTCGCCGGAAATCCTCGTGCGCCAGGAGAAGCGCGGCGAAGACCAGATCGTCACGATCCGTCCGCTCGCAGGCACGCGCCCGCGCGGCAACACGCCCGAGCGCGATGCCGAACTCGCGACCGAACTGCTCAACGATCCGAAGGAGATCGCCGAGCACGTGATGCTGATCGACCTCGCGCGCAACGACGTCGGCCGCATCGCGGAGATCGGCTCGGTGCAGGTGACCGACAAGATGGTCATCGAGAAGTACTCGCACGTGCAGCACATCGTCAGCTCGGTCGAAGGCAAGCTGAAACCCGGGATGACGAACTACGACGTGCTGCGCGCGACGTTCCCGGCGGGCACGTTGTCCGGCGCGCCGAAGGTGCGCGCGATGGAACTGATCGACGAGCTCGAACCGGTCAAGCGCGGGTTGTACGGCGGCGCCGTCGGCTACCTGTCGTTCTCGGGCGAGATGGATCTCGCGATCGCGATCCGGACAGGCCTGATCCACAACGGCAACCTGTATGTGCAAGCGGCGGCCGGCGTCGTCGCGGATTCGGTGCCCGAATCCGAATGGCAAGAGACCGAGAACAAGGCGCGCGCGGTGCTGCGTGCGGCCGAACAGGTCCAGGACGGCCTCGATAGCGACTTCTGACCGGAGACTGACCATGCTGCTCATGATCGACAACTACGACTCGTTTACCTACAACCTGGTCCAGTACTTCGGCGAACTCGGCGAGGACGTACGCACCTACCGCAACGACGAAATCACGCTCGACGAGATCGCGCGCCTGAATCCCGACGCGATCTGCCTGTCGCCCGGCCCGAGCAACCCGCAACACGCGGGCATCACGCTCGACGTGCTGCGTGAATTTTCGGGCAAGAAGCCGATCCTCGGCGTCTGCCTCGGCCATCAGGCGATCGGCGAGGCATTCGGCGGCCGCGTCGTGCGCGCGAAGACCATCATGCACGGCAAGGTGAGCAAGATCGAAACCGACTGCCGCGGCGTGTTCGCCGACCTGCCGAAGCATTTCGACGTCACGCGCTACCACTCGCTCGCGATCGAGCGCGAATCGCTGCCCGACTGCCTCGAGGTGTCCGCGTGGACCGACGACGGCGAGATCATGGGCGTGCGCCACAAGACGCTGCCGATCGAAGGCGTACAGTTCCACCCGGAATCGATCCTGTCCGAGCATGGCCATGCACTGCTCGAGAATTTCCTGAAACAGGCACGCGCCGCAGCCGCGCAAGCCGCCTGACGGGAGCCACACGATGACGATTACCCCGCAGGAAGCGCTGCAGCGCACGATCGAACACCGCGAGATCTTCCACGACGAGATGCTGCACCTGATGCGGCTCATCATGCGCGGCGACATGTCGCCCGTGATGGCGGCCGCGATCATCACCGGGCTGCGCGTGAAGAAGGAGACGATCGGCGAGATCGCCGCGGCCGCGACCGTAATGCGCGAATTCGCGAACCACGTCGAGGTGCAGGACAACTCGAACTTCGTCGACATCGTCGGCACCGGCGGCGACGGCTCGCATACGTTCAACATCTCGACCGCGTCGATGTTCGTCACGGCCGCGGCCGGCGCGAAGGTCGCGAAGCACGGCAACCGCGGCGTATCGAGCAAGTCCGGCAGCGCCGACGTGCTCGAGGCGCTCGGCGTGAACATCGACCTGCAGTCGGAGCAGGTTGCCGCGTCGATCGCCGAAACCGGCATGGGCTTCATGTTCGCGCCGAACCATCACCCGGCGATGAAGAACATCGCGGCCGTGCGCCGCGAACTCGGCGTGCGCACGATCTTCAACATCCTCGGCCCGCTGACCAATCCGGCCGGCGCGCCGAACCAGCTGATGGGCGTGTTCCACCCCGACCTCGTCGGCATCCAGGTGCGCGTGATGCAGCGTCTCGGCGCACAGCACGTGCTCGTGGTGTACGGCAAGGACGGGATGGACGAGGTTTCGCTCGGCGCCGCGACGCTCGTCGGTGAATTGCGCGACGGCAAGGTGCACGAATACGAGATCCATCCGGAAGATTTCGGCCTGCAGATGGTGTCGAACCGCACGCTGAAGGTGGAAAATGCCGACGAATCGCGCACGATGCTGCTCGGCGCGCTGGACAACCAGCCGGGCGTCGCGCGCGAGATCGTCACGCTGAACGCGGGCACAGCACTCTATGCGGCGAACGTCGCCGAATCGATCGCGGACGGCATCCAGCTCGCCCGCGAAGCGATCGCGAGCGGCAAGGCCCGCGCGAAGGTCGACGAACTCGTGCGCTTCACGCAGCAGTTCAAGCGCTGACTCCCCTTACGAATCAAGCAGGAACCCACATGAGCGACATTCTCGACCGAATCATCGCCGTCAAGCGCGAAGAAGTCGCGGCGGCCATGCGCAGCGCGCCGCTCGAGGCACTGAAACTGGAAGCCTCCGCGCGCGACCTGCGCGACTTCGTCGGCGCACTGCGCGCGAAACACGCAGCCGGCCACGCGGCCGTGATTTCCGAAATCAAGAAGGCAAGCCCGTCGAAGGGCGTGCTGCGCGAGCATTTCGTGCCGGCCGACATCGCCCGTTCGTATGCGGAGCACGGCGCCGCGTGCCTGTCGGTGCTGACCGACGAGCAGTTCTTCCAGGGCAGCGTCCGCTATCTCGAGGAAGCGCGCGCGGCCTGCACGCTGCCGGTGCTGCGCAAGGACTTCATCGTCGACGCGTACCAGATCGTGGAAGCACGCGCGATGGGCGCGGACGCGATCCTGCTGATCGCCGCCGCGCTCGACACGCCGCTGATGCAGGATCTCGAAGCGTATGCTCACTCGCTCGGCCTCGCGGTGCTGGTCGAAGTGCACGACCGCAACGAGATGGAACAGGCGCTGACGCTCAAGACGCCGCTGCTCGGCATCAACAACCGCAACCTGCGCACGTTCGAGACGTCGATCCAGACCACGCTCGACATGCTCGACATGATTCCGGCGGACCGCATCGTCGTGACCGAGTCGGGGATCCTGTCGCGCACCGATGTCGACACGATGCGCGCGGCGAACGTGAACACGTTCCTCGTCGGAGAAGCGTTCATGCGTGCCGACCAGCCGGGCGAGGAGCTCGCACGGATGTTCTTCTGATGGCGATCGAAAAGGAAATCAAGCTCGCGCTACCGGCCGGCCAGGCCGAGGCCGCGCGACGCTTCTTCGAGACGCTGACCGGCGAACCCGGCCAAGACATCACGCTCGCGAACGTCTACTACGACACGCCCGATCTCGCGCTGGCCCGCTCGAAGAGCGCGGTGCGCGTGCGCCGCGCGCCGCAGGGCTGGCTGCAGACGTTCAAGACGGTCGGCAGCGCGGAAGGCGGCCTGCACCGCCGCCACGAATGGGAGCTGCCGGTCGCCGGCGACGCGCTCGAGATCGATGCGCTCGTCGCGGCCTGCGACGTGCCGGAGGCCGCCGCCGCGCTGAATGACGCGGCCGGCGCGCTGCGTGCGCTGTTCCGCACGGATTTTTCGCGTACGCTGTGGCGCATCGCAATCGGCGGCGCAACCGTCGAAGCCGCGGTGGACATCGGCGAGATCGTCGTCCAGGCGGAACACGAAACGCGCCGCGAACCGATCAGCGAAATCGAACTCGAACTGATCGACGGCCCGGAAGCGGCGCTCGCAACGCTCGCCGCCGAACTGCAGCAGGCGCTGCCGGGCCTCGCTCCCGAAAACATCAGCAAGGCGCAGCGCGGCTACCGGCTGCGCGCGCAATAACACGCATCACGCATGGCAACCCGCAAGACTTCCCGCGCGCCGCAACAGGCGTCGCTGTTCGACGATCCCGTGCCGGAAACGGCACCGGCCGATCTTCCGTCCCCGCCTTCCGAGCCGCCCGCGGCCGGGCGCAAGCCCGCCAAGAAAGCCGCCGCATCGGCTGCGGCACCAGCGGCACCGGCGGCACCGCAGCCTGCCGCCGCCAACGTTCCGCACCTCGCCGCGCAATTCGACGCGCTGCCTGCCGTCTGGCGCGACGTGCTGAAACCCTTTACCGACAGCGACGCATATGCGCCGCTGTGCCGCTTCGTCGACGACGAGCGTGCGGCCGGCAAGACGGTCTACCCGACCGACGTGTTCCGCGCGCTGCGCCTGACGAGCCCGGACGACGTGAAAGTCGTGATCCTCGGCCAGGATCCGTATCACGGCGACGATCGCGGCACGCCGCAGGCGCACGGGCTCGCATTCTCGGTGCCGCCCGCCGTGCGCACGCCGCCGTCGCTGCGCAACATCTTCAAGGAAATCGCCGCGAACTTCGGTCATGACACACCACGCCACGGCTGCCTCGACACCTGGGCGCGCCAGGGCGTGCTGCTGCTCAACACGGTGCTGACGGTCGAGCGCGGCGCGGCCGCGAGCCATGCGAAGCGCGGCTGGGAGCAGTGCACGGACACGCTGATCCGCGAACTCGCCGGCCGCCATCGCGGGCTCGTGTTCATGCTGTGGGGCGCACACGCGCAGGCGAAGCGCGCGCTGTTCGACGCAAGCGCGCATTGCGTGCTCGAGGCGCCGCATCCGTCGCCGCTGTCCGCGCACCGCGGTTTCCTCGGTTGCCGCCATTTCGCGCTCGCGAACGACTATCTGGTCGATGCCGGCCGCGAGCCGATCGACTGGCGCCTGCCGGAAGTCGCCGAAACGCTCGCGTAACGCGCTGCCGGTTCCTTCGTGCCGGCAAGCATGCAAAAACGCCGCGTCCCTTTCGGGAACGCGGCGTTTTTTATCGGCAATGCAGCAGGTGCGTCGCACCCGCGTCGGCCTTCCTTACGCGGCGGCGATCGCTTCGCGTGCGCTGGCGAGCGCGGCGCTCTGCGCGTCCGGCCCGAGGTTCAGGCCTTCAGCGTGAATGAAGTTCACGTCGGTCAGGCCGATGAAGCCGAGGAACGAGCGCAGGTACGGCGTCTGGCTGTCGTTCGGCGTACCCAGGTACTTGCCGCCGCGGGCCGTCACCACGTGAACCTTCTTGCCCTTGATCAGGCCTTCCGGACCGTTCTCGGTGTAGCGGAACGTGACGCCTGCACGGGCGATCCAGTCGAAATACGCCTTCAGTTGCGACGACACGCCGAAGTTGTACATCGGTGCGCCGATCACGACGATGTCGGCGGCTTGCAGTTCGGCGATCAGTGCATCGCTCTTCGCGACGATCGCATTCTGTTCCGCGGTGCGCTTGTCGGCCGGCGTGAAGAACGCGCCGAGCACCGATTCGTCGAGGTGCGGCAGCGCATCGGCCAGCAGGTCACGAACCACGACCTTCGCGCCGGGGTTCGATTGTTGCAGCTTTGCTGTCAGTTCATTGGCCAGCAGCGTGGATTGCGCACCTTGCGAACGCGCCGCGGAATTGATTTGCAGAATGGTCGTCATGTCAGGCTCCAGTAGGGTTGCGCTTCGGTAGCGCGAGTGACGCCATTGTGCGTGGCCGCATGACCGCGAAAAAGCGGGTTCAGGGCGACGGATTGTTGCAACAACAGAACAATCCTCGATCGCGCCCCGATACCCGCCTTCGTACGATCAGCCCTTCAGCCAGGCTTCCCGGGCCTTCGATACCGCCGCCGGCTTCGCGGCCGCCGTTAGCCGGTAGCGCGTGACTTCGGGGCCGTCGAGCTTCAGTTTCGCGGTGCGCAGCTCGTCGCGACGGAATGCGTGAACCTCGACCTTGTCGCCCGGCCGGTAGCGCGCGAGCAGCGCGTCGAGGTTGGTGCCCGTGACGCGCAGCCCGTCGACCGCGATCAGCGTGTCGCCGGCCGACAACCCCGCGCGATGCGCGGCGCCGCCTTCGTAGACCGCCGCGAACGTGCAGTCCGCCCCGCCGCGCAGGCGTGCGCCGATCGTCGGCTTCGCGGCAGCGCCGTTCGCGACATCCGGCGTGAGCGTCACGCCGAACGGTGCGAGCAGCTCGGCGAGCGGCAGGTCGCGCGTGCCGTGCACGGCATCGGTGAACAGGCGGCCGAGCGCGACGCCCGTCGCTTCCTCGATCAGCGTCTCGACTTCGTTTTCCTCGACGCCTGCCTGCTTGCCGCGGTAGAAATCGCGGCCGTAGCGCTGCCACAGCAGGCGCATCACGTCGTCGAGCGACTTCCGGTTGCGCGTCTGCGCGCGGATCGCGAGATCGAACGCGAGCGCGACCAGCGAACCCTTCGTGTAATAGCTGACGATCGCGTTGGTCGCGTTCTCGTCCTGGCGGTAGTACTTGATCCACGCGTCGAACGAGCTTTCCGCGACGCTTTGCTTGAGCCGGCCCGTGCCGCGCAGCACGCCGCCGACCGTGCGGCCGAGCGCCGCGAAATATTCGTCCTGCGACATCAGCCCGCTGCGCACCAGCATCAGGTCGTCGTAATACGACGTGAAGCCTTCGAACAGCCACAGCAGCGACGTGTAATTCTCGCGCGTCAGGTCGTACGGCACGAACGCCGCCGGCTTGATGCGCTTCACGTTCCAGGTATGGAAGTATTCGTGACTGCAGAGACCGAGGTACGTGCGATAGCCTTCCGTCGTTTCGGGTCGCCCCTTCACCGGCAGGTCGGTGCGGTTGCAGATCAGCGCGGTCGACGCGCGATGCTCGAGACCGCCGTAACCGTCGCTGACCGCAAGCGTCATGAACACGTAGCGGTCCATCGGCGCCTTCTTCGATTTCGGCTCGAACAGCGCGATCTGTGCTTCGCACACGCGCTTCAGGTCGGTGCGCAGGCGCTCCATGTCGAGCTGCGTCACACGCCCCGCGATCACGATGTCGTGCGGCACGCCGTGCGCGTCGAACGTCGCCAGCGCGAATTCGCCGATCGTTACCGGATGGTCGGAAAGCTCGTCGTAGTTCGCTGCGCGGTACGCGCCGAACCCGTAGCGCTTCGTGCCGCGCGCCTCGGGCAACGCGGTGCCGACGCGCCACGTGCGGAACGCCGCGCCGGCCGGCTTCCCAATGTCGACTTCACACGGCGCGTCCTCGCGGCCGGCGACGCTCAGGAACACGGCCGTCGCATTGAAGAAGCCGCCCGATTCGTCGAGATACGCGGAGCGCACCGACAGGTCCCATGCGTACACGTCGTAGCGCAGGGTCAGCGTGCCGTTCACGGGTGCGGCCTGCCACGTGTGCTTGTCGGTCTTTGCGATCCGCACCTTGCGGCCCGCGTCGTTGAATGCGCCGAGCGTCACGATGTTGCGCGCGAACTCGCGCACGAGGTAGCTGCCCGGAATCCACACCGGCAGCGAAAAGCGCTGGCCTTCGGGGTCGGGATCGGTGACCGTCACCGACACTTCGAACAGGTGCGCGGCAAGATCTTTCGGGACAATCGAATAGCGGATCGGCTGGGTCATCGTGGGAATCGGACGGTCGAATACGGCGGCGGAAACGAAGAGAGGCGCCGGCAGGTCACGCGGGCGCCCCTCGCTGGCCGGGCCATGCGGCCCGGCGTGTGGTCGGTTACTTGCTCGACGCGAGCGCCTGGTTGAGCTGGTCGGCCGATACGGCGCCCGGCAGGCGGCGGCCGTCCGGCAGGAAGATCGTCGGCGTGCCCGTGACGTTCATCCCGCGGCCGAGCGCGAGGTTCTTGTCGAGTGCGGCGGTATCGCAGGTACCGGCGCCGGTCGGTGCGCGATGGTCGAGCATCCAGCTCTCCCACGTTTTCGCGCGATCGGCCGCACACCAGATCGCCTTCGACTTCGCGGTCGAATCCGGCGACAGCACCGGGTACAGGAACGTGTAGACGGTCACGTTGTCGACCGACTGCAGCGTCGTCTCGAGCTTCTTGCAGTACGGGCAGTTCGGATCGGAGAACACCGCGATCTTGCGGGCGCCGTTGCCCTTGACGACCTTGATTGCATTCGCGAACGGCAGGCTCGCGAAGTCGATCTTGTTGATTTCGGACAGGCGGGCGTCGGTCAGGTTCTTGTGCGTCTTGGTGTCGACGAGATCGCCGAGCAGCACGTAGTCGCCCGCCGCATCGCTATAGATGATCTGCGAGCCGAGGTTCACTTCGTACAGGCCCGCGACCGGCGATTTCGACACGCTCTTGATCGGCGCATCGTTGCCGAGGCGGGCCTGCAGCGTGGCTTTCAGCTTGTCGGTGGTCTGGTCGGCCTGCGCGGTGCAGCCAAGCGTCGCCATCGTGACGGCCAGCGCCAGCGACGCGATGCGGATCGTTTTTTTCATCGAAATCTTCCTTCAGCTCAATCGGTGTTCACGGCACAGTGTACGCCGTAACGGAACCGTGTCCGACCGGCGAAGCGGCCGAAGGTTCGATCAGCCGAGCGCAGCCGACACGAGCCAGCGCTTCACGAGCGGCTGCGCACCGACGAAGGCCATGCCCGCATTGCGCACGGCCTTCGCGAGCGAGCCCGGCACCGCGAACAGCCGCTGCAGGCCGTCGGTTGCGACCATCAGCGCGCGGATGTCCTCGCGGCGCGAACGCTCGTAGCGGCGCAGCAGCACCGTATCGCCGAGGTTGCGGAAGCTTTCCTTGCCGGCGATCGCGTCGGCAAGCGCCGCCACATCGCGCAGGCCGAGGTTCATCCCCTGTCCCGCGAGCGGGTGGATCAGGTGCGCGGCATCGCCGACGAGCGCGACGCGCGGCGCGATCAGCTTGTCGACCGTCTGCAGCGCCAGCGGGAAGCCGGCGGCCGGCGTCACGCAGTCGAGCGTGCCGACCTGGCCATGAGACACGCGCTCGACCTCGGCCGCGAGCTGCGCCGGATCGAGTGCGAGCAATTCGTCCGCATGCGCGGTGTGCGCGGACCAGACGAGCGACACATGGCCGTCCGGCAGCGGCAGCAGCGCGACGATCTCGCCTTCGTGGAACCACTGGTAGGCCGTCTCGCGATGCGGCAGCGACGCCTTGAAGTTCGCGACGACTCCGGTTTGCCGGTAGTCGCGCCGTTCGACTTTGGCCCCCATTTGCGAGCGCACCCACGAATGCGCGCCGTCCGCGCCGACGACGAGATCCGCTTCCAGCACCTGCCCCGACGACAGCGTGAGCACGGCTGCGTCGTCGTGTACGTCGAAGCCCTGCGCGCGCGCCTCGAACCACGTGAGGTTCGGCTGGAACCGCAGCGCGGCGTCGAGCGACGCCTCGACCAGCGACGATTCGGCGATCCACGCGAGCTGCGGCACGGATGCCTGGTACGCGGAAAAATGCAGTTCCGCGTGCGCATCGCCGTACACGCGCATGTCGTAGACCGGTGCGAGGCGGCCATGGTCGAGCGCCTGCCAGACCCGCAGCCGCTCGAGCAACGCCTGCGAACTGGAAGACAGCGCGTAGACGCGCGTGTCGAATACGAGATCGGCGGGGCGCGGCGCGGCCGGCTGGGCGAGCAAGGCAGTCTTGTAGCCGGACTGGGTCAGCGCGAGCGCGGCAGTCTTGCCGACGAGCCCGCCGCCGACCACGGCGACGTCGAAGGAGTGGTGGGCAGTCATGGCGGGCATTATAGCCGCGGGGCCAAACCCTTACGCGGCCGGACTTTGCGGGAAATCAGCAGAATCGCAGGCGGCCGATGCAGCGCGGCGGCCCGCCGCATCGGCCGTTCGGCGCAACCCCGGAATCCGGGGCGTCGGCACGGTACAATAGCGTCTTTGACCGTCGGCCCGCCGCGCCCCAAGCGCCGGCCGCCCTTTTTTCCCGCGCCGCCGTGCCCTGTCCGGCCGCGCCGCCTTACCCGTCCGAAGGATTCCATGAGTCTCAAATGCGGCATCGTCGGCTTGCCCAACGTCGGCAAGTCCACCCTGTTCAATGCGCTGACCAAGGCCGGCATCGCCGCCGAGAACTACCCGTTCTGCACGATCGAGCCGAACGTCGGCATCGTCGAAGTGCCCGATACGCGCCTGAAGGCGCTCTCCGAGATCGTCAAGCCGGAGCGTGTCGTGCCGGCCGTCGTCGAGTTCGTCGACATCGCGGGCCTCGTCGCAGGCGCGAGCAAGGGTGAAGGCCTCGGCAACCAGTTCCTCGCCAACATTCGCGAAACCGATGCAATCACGCACGTCGTGCGCTGCTTCGAGGACGAGAACGTCATTCACGTCGCCGGCAAGGTCAGCCCGATCGACGACATCGAAGTGATCAATACCGAGCTCGCGCTCGCCGACCTCGGCACCGTCGAGAAGGCGCTCACGCGCTATTCGAAGGCCGCGAAGTCGGGCAACGACAAGGAAGCGGCGAAGCTCGTCGCGGTGCTCGAGAAGGTGCGCGCGCAGCTCGACCAGGGCAAGGCCGTGCGCGGTCTCGCGCTGTCGGACGACGAAGAGGCACTGCTCAAGCCGTTCTGCCTGATCACCGCGAAGCCGGCCATGTACGTGGCCAACGTGAAGGACGACGGTTTCGAGAACAACCCGCACCTGGATGCCGTGCGCAAGTACGCGGAAAGCGAAAATGCGCCGGTGGTCGCCGTGTGCGCGGCGATCGAGGCGGAAATCGCCGATCTCGACGATGCCGACAAGGAAGCATTCCTCGCCGACATGGGCATGGAAGAGCCGGGCCTCGACCGCGTGATCCGCGCGGGCTTCAAGCTGCTCGGCCTGCAGACCTACTTCACCGCGGGCGTGAAGGAAGTGCGCGCGTGGACGATCCATATCGGCGACACGGCGCCGCAGGCGGCCGGCGTGATCCACACCGACTTCGAGCGCGGCTTCATCCGCGCGCAGACGATCGCGTTCGACGACTTCATCACGTACAAGGGCGAGCAAGGCGCGAAGGAAGCCGGCAAGATGCGCGCCGAAGGGAAGGAATATGTCGTGCACGACGGGGATGTGATGAATTTCCTGTTCAACGTCTGACCCTTGCATCGGCCGATGCCGTGTGAATCACACGGCATCGCGCAACGCGTGCCCGGCACGAAAAACGAATGGCCCGACGGCAAGCGCCGTCGGGCCATTTTTCATTGCAGGACGTTCTGCCAGCCGGCGGCGAACACCGTGCGTCCGCCGCCGCTTCGTCACGGCATCACGTCGCCGACACCCGCCGCCCCGCGCTCGCCTGCGCATCGCGGCCGCGCTTGTTCAGCCACGATGCCAGCAGCACGATCAGCGCCAGCACGGCCGTCGCGCCCACTTCCATACGGTGATCCTCACTCACGAGCATCACAGTCAGCGTGCCGCAGATGAACAGGATCACCAGCCACGTGAGCCAGGGGAACAGCCACATCCGCAGCGTCAGGTCGGCGCCGGTCGCTTCGAGCGTCTTGCGCATCCGCAGCTGCGAGATCGCGATCACGAGATACACGAGCAGCGCGATCGCGCCCGACGTCGCCAGCAGGAAGCCGAACACCTGTTCCGGCATCAGGTAGTTCGCGATCACGGTCAGGAAGCCGAATGCGGTCGATGCGAGCACGGCCGCGCGCGGCGTGCCGGTCGCATCCGTGCGGTGCAGAAACGCGGGCGCGTCCTTGCGCTTCGACAGCGAGAACAGCATCCGCGACGCGGTGTACAGCGCCGAATTCAGGCAGCTCGCGACCGACACGAGCACGATCACGTCGATGATCGCCTTCGCGTTCGGAATGCCGATCAGCTCCATCGCGCGCTGATACGAACCGTGCTTCGGCAGCAGCGGATCGTTCCACGGCACGATGGCCGCGACGATCAGGATCGAGCCGAGATAGAACAGCGTGATGCGCCAGATCACCGAGTTGGTTGCGCGCACGATCTGGCGTTGCGGGTTGTCCGATTCGGCGGCCGCGATCGTCACGATCTCCGTGCCGAGGAACGAGAACATCGTCGTCAGCATCGCCGCGAGCACCGCACCGGCACCGTGCGGCATGAAGCCGCCATGGACGAACAGGTTCGATACGCCCGACACCGCAGGGGCGGGAATGATGCCGACGATCGCCGCGCCGCCGATGCACAGGAACACGACGATCGCGACGACCTTGATCAGCGCGAACCAGAATTCGAATTCGCCGTAGTTCTTGACCGAGAAGAGGTTGGTCACCGTCAGCACCAGCGTGATGCCGAGCGCGAAGACCCAGGTTGCAACGCCGGGGAACCATGCATTGAGGATGGTCGCGGCGGCGGTCGCCTCGATCGGGATCACGAGCACCCAGAACCACCAGTACAGCCAGCCGATCGAGAAACCGGCCCAGTGGCCGATCGCGCGATCGGCATAGGTGGAGAACGAACCGCTGTCCGGATGCGCGACGGCCATCTCGCCGAGCATGCGCATCACCAGCACCACCAGCACGCCCGCGATCGCATACGCGAGGATCGACGCCGGGCCGGCTTCCGCGATCGCGTGGCCGGAGCCGACGAACAGGCCCGCGCCGATCACGCCGGCAATCGACATCATCGTCACGTGCCGCTGCTTCAGGCCCGTACCGAGGCCTGTGTTGCTTCCACTCATCTGTCTCTCTCCAAAAAACGGTTCCGGTATGGCCGGGTGTCGCGTGAAGGCAGCGGGGGGAGTTGTCGTTCTTGAATCCGGCTGCGAGCGCACGTGCATCGCACGCGGGCATGCGGCCGGATGGGACCGTTCGGATCGGCGCGCCGCGCAGTCTGCGAAGCTGCGGGTGCGATGCGGCGCGCGGTGCGCCGACGCATCGCGTGCGCCGTTTCCGTCGGCTTTCGTCAGCTGCCGTCGAAGCGAAGGAGTGTAAGCACCAAACGGTTCTTCACTAAGAACCAATTGAAGAATTTCGATGGAACCACTCGTTGCATCGACGTCGATCGATGCAACGCTTATACCCGTTCGGGCCGGCGCGCGAGCCGCGCCGAAAGCGCCCGGCGACGCCGGGCAGCAGGCCGCAACCGGCGTGTCAGTTCGCGCCGTGCACCCTCTCGTCGCGCCATTTGGCAGGGACGACGGCCTGCCATTCTCGCAGAAGCAGTTTTTCCACGGCGTCCGGACAGGCCGCCGACAGCCGCACCAGCACGATCGGCCAGCCGACGTAGTGATCCGTCACGTAATACACGTCCGGTTCCGATTCGATCAGCCACGCGCGCTCGTCGGGGCCGACACCTTTCACGACGAGCGTGTCGCCGTCCTCGCGCAGCCGCGCGAGCATCTTGCCCCGCACCTTGAGCGCAGGCGTGCCGTACGACGTACCTTCCTCGACGCCGCGCCATGCCAGCGCGATCTGGCGGACTTCGTCGAATGTCATGAGGCCTCCCGGCTGCACTTCCTCGGTTCACGATCCGGCCACCCTACCGGAATTCGCGAAGGCACGCCGCGGGACGTGCGCCTATCCGCGCGCCGCACGTGCGGCCACCGGCGCACGCCCCGTCGTCGCGACGATCGCGAAGGCGATCGCATTCGCGGCGGCGCTGGCCAGGATCGGCACGAGATAGCCGCCGCCCGCGTCGTAGATGAAACCGGCCGCGGCCGGCCCGATCAGCGTGCCGAATGCGACGCTCGTATAAAGCACGCCGATGATCCCGCTCACGTTGCGCCCGCCGAAGTAGTCCATCACGACCGCCGGCAGCACGGCGACCCAGCCGCCGTAGAACACGCCGAACACGAGCGCGAACGCGGCAAGCGTCGCGACGGTGTCGGCACCGGCCCACGCGACGAGCGCGACGGCCATGCCCGCGAACATCGCGAGCAGCGACGCACGGCGGCCGAAGCGGTCGGCGAGGCCGCCGAGGAAGAAGCGGCCGGCCGTGCTGCCGACGCCGATCGCGCCGAGCAGCAGCACGGCCGTCGACGGCGCGACGCCATGATCGAGCGCGTACGGCACGAGGTGAACGAACGGGACGAACACGCCGAACGAGCAGGCGAGGCATGCGGCGTACAGGCTCGCGAACGGCCGCGACATGACGGCTTCGCGCACCGTCGCGCCGGCAGGCGCCGAAGCGGCGACCGGCTGACGCCCCGCGGCGGCACCGGACACCGAGGCCCTCGCACCGCGCCCGGCGACTTGCGCCCCGCCGCCGGGCTCATGCGCGGCCTCCCCGTCCGGCAGCAGCCCCCGCCCGCGCGGGTCGTTCTCGATCAGCAGCGACATCCCCGCGCCGATCACGACCGCGATCACGGCCAGCGTGAAATACGCGCCGCGCCAGCCGACCTGCGCGATCAGCGTGGACGCGAGCGGCGGCATCACCAGCGTGCCGACACCGATCCCCGCGACCGCGAGCCCCGATGCGAAGCCGCGCCGGCACACGAACCAGCGCTGCACGGCGCCGACCGCCGGTACGTATGCGCAGCCGACGCCGAAACCGACACCAAGCCCGTACGCGACATAGACCTGCAGCAGCGTGTGCGCGGCGCCGGCAGCCGCGAGCCCGGCGGCCGTCAGCAGCATCCCGGCGACGGCGAGCCGCCGCGAGCCGAAGCGGTCGGCCAGCGGCCCGCTGACGATGCCGAAACCGAAATACAGGAAGCCGGCGAGCGAGAACACGAGCGAGATCTGGCCGCGCGACGCGGCGAAGTCCCGCTGCAGCGACTCGACGAACGCACTGAACGTATAGGCGCTGCCGAATCCGACGAACGTGACGGCAAACGCGGCCGCGACCACGTACCAGCCGTAGAAATGGCGCGATGCGCCCGGGTGGTTCATGACGATGCTCCTCTCAGGTCCAGCCGGACACGTCACGGCGTCCGGTTTGCCTCGTGGATATAGTTGAACTATGTTGATCGCATTGGTCGCTGCAATGCAGCCCCCAAGCACGCAATCGGATGCGACAACGGTACTCGTGCACACGCGCCGCCTCAAACGATATTTCATCGGCCATTCGCTTTAGAAAAACTCAATGAATCGTTCCCGCCTGCCGCCGCTCAACGCGCTGCGTGCATTCGAAGCAGCCGCCCGCCACCTGTCGGTGAAATCGGCGGCCGAGGAGCTGTCGGTCACGCCCGGCGCGGTGAGCCAGATGATCCGCACGCTCGAGACGCACCTCGGCGTGCAGCTGTTCGAGCGCGTCAACCGCGGCATCCTGCTGACGGCCGCCGGTCGCGACTACCTGCCGCCGGTGCGCAATGCGTTCCGGCAGATCGCCGACGCGTCGCAGCGCGTGTCGGGCGCCGCCGACAGCGGCGTGCTGACGGTGAGCGTCACCCCGTTCTTCGCATCCGCGTGGCTCGTCCCGCGCCTCGCGCAATTCCGGCACGCGTGCCCTGACGTCGACCTGCAGGTCGTCACGAGCCACGCACTCGCGGATTTTTCGCGCGACGGCGTCGACGTTGCAATCCGTCATGGCCTCGGGCGCTACATCGGCCTGTGCAGCGAGCGCCTGCTGACGGTGGAAATCGTCGCGCTCGCGTCGCCCGACCTCGTCGCGCGGCTCGGCATGCCGGCGACGCCCGCCGATCTGGTCGGCTGGCCGCAGCTGCATGACGCCGAGCGCAAGGGCTGGCACATCTGGTTCGGCGCGCAGCGGATCGACGATATCGGGCCGCCGCGCGGCCCCGCGTTCGACGACTCGGGCCTGTTGCTGCAGGCGATCGTCGCCGGTCAGGGCGCCGGGCTGCTGCCGGCCGCGATGGTGCGCGGCGAGCTGGCAAGCGGCCGGCTCGTGCAGCTTGCCGACGTCGCGTGGCTCGACGATTTCGCGTACTACCTCGTCTATCCGCCGCATCACGCCGAGCGGCCGAAGGTCGCCGCTTTTCGCCGGTGGATCCTCGAGGCCGCGCAGGCCGACGGCGCGGCCTCGATGTCGGGCGCGGCGTAGCGTCACGCCGCCGCGCCGGTACCGGTCGGGCGCCGATCCGCTAACATGCGGCGCGGGCCATCCGCCCGACATCGATAACAACAAGCCGACCGGGAGAGACCATGCCTGCCCTGTTCTGCCGCACGACACGCATCGCGGCACTGTCCGCCGTCTTCTTCGTCGCCTGCGCCGCGTTGCCCCAACCCGCACACGCGTACCGCGCACCGCCCGGCTACGGCAACGAAGCCGATCTCGACCGTCACGACACGTATCGCAACCGCGACGGCGAAACCGTGCACGCACCCGCGCATTCGAAATCGGGCCGCGTGCCCGAAGGCGCGAGCGCGCGCTGCCGCGACGGCACCTACAGCTTCAGCCGCCATCGGCGCGGCACGTGCTCGGGGCACGGCGGCGTCGCCGCGTGGCTGTGAGCACAGCCCCGGCCAAAAGGCCAGGTGTCGCGCCAGCGGCAGCCGGCGGCGAAGTACAATAGCCGCTCGCGCCGCCGACACGCGGCGACGCCGCCGCGCCGTGCGCGGCACGCTCCGTACCGAATCACCCGACGCCGCCACGCCCGCGCGCTGCGCGGCAGTCTCAACCATTTCTGACTTTCACACCCAAATGGCCCAATACGTTTTCACGATGAACCGGGTCGGCAAGATCGTGCCGCCCAAGCGCCAGATCCTGAAGGACATCTCGCTGTCGTTCTTTCCCGGCGCGAAGATCGGCGTGCTCGGCCTGAACGGCTCGGGCAAGTCGACGCTGATCCGCATCATGGCGGGCGTCGACAAGGACATCGAAGGCGAAGCGACGCCGATGCCGAACCTGAACATCGGCTATCTGCCGCAGGAGCCGCAGCTCGACCCGACGAAGACGGTGCGCGAAGCCGTCGAGGAAGGCCTCGGCGACCTGTTCCAGGCCAACAAGAAGCTCGAGGAAATCTACGCGGCGTACGCGGAGCCGGACGCCGACTTCGACGCGCTCGCGGCCGAGCAGGCGAAGTACGAAGCGATCCTCGCGTCGAGCGACGGCGGCAGCCCCGAGCAGCAGCTCGAAGTGGCCGCCGACGCACTGCGCCTGCCGTCATGGGATGCAAAGATCGAGCATCTTTCGGGCGGTGAGAAGCGCCGCGTCGCGCTGTGCAAGCTGCTGCTCGAAAAACCCGACATGCTGCTGCTCGACGAACCGACCAACCACCTCGACGCGGAATCGGTCGATTGGCTCGAGCAGTTCCTGGTGCGCTTCCCGGGCACCGTCGTCGCGGTCACCCACGATCGCTACTTCCTCGACAACGCGGCCGAGTGGATTCTCGAACTCGACCGCGGCCACGGCATTCCGTGGAAGGGCAACTACAGCAGCTGGCTCGACCAGAAGGAAGAGCGCCTGAAGCAGGAAGAGGCGTCGGAATCGGCGCGCCAGAAGGCGATCAAGAAGGAACTGGAGTGGGTGCGCCAGAACCCGAAGGGCCGGCAGGCGAAGTCGAAGGCACGTATCGCGCGCTTCGAGGAGCTGAACAGCCAGGAATACCAGAAGCGCAACGAGACGCAGGAAATCTTCATCCCGGTCGGCGATCGCCTCGGCAATGAAGTGATCGAGTTCAAGAACGTCAGCAAGGCGTTCGGCGACCGTCTGCTGATCGACAACCTGAACCTGAAGATCCCGGCCGGCGCGATCGTCGGCATCATCGGCCCGAACGGCGCCGGCAAGTCGACGCTGTTCCGGATGCTGACGGGCAAGGAGCAGCCGGATTCGGGCGAAGTCGTAATGGGGCCGACCGTGAAGCTCGCGTACGTCGACCAGAGCCGCGACGCGCTCGACGGCACGAAGACGGTGTTCGAGGAAATCTCGGGCGGCGCCGACGTGCTGACGGTGGGCAAGTACGAAACGCCGTCGCGCGCGTATATCGGCCGCTTCAACTTCAAGGGCGGCGACCAGCAGAAGATCGTCGGCAACCTGTCCGGCGGTGAACGCGGCCGCCTGCACCTCGCGAAGACGCTGATCTCGGGCGGCAACGTGCTGCTGCTGGACGAACCGTCGAACGACCTCGACGTCGAAACGCTGCGCGCGCTGGAAGACGCGCTGCTCGAATTCGCGGGCTCGGTGATGGTGATCTCGCACGATCGCTGGTTCCTCGACCGGATCGCGACGCACATCCTCGCATTCGAAGGCGATTCGCAGGTCACGTTCTTCGACGGCAACTACCAGGAATACGAAGCCGACAAGCGTGCGCGCCTCGGCGAGGAAGCCGCGAAGCCGAAGCGTCTGCGCTACAAGCCGATCAGCCGCTGAGCGGCGCGGCCCGGGCGCCCGGCACTGCGGTAACGCAGGAACGGGCACCGAGGCTGGTCGCTCCGGAAGCGGGACAACAAAAAACGGGCCGCTGGCCCGTTTTTTTTATCCGACGGCTGGCTGCCGGCTTGCCGCTTACGTTAGCGCGCCCAGTTCACGCAGCCGTGCCTCGGTCGTGGCCGCACTCGTGTGATGAATGCCGTGCCAGCCGAGCGCCGTCGCGGCCGCGGCGTTCTTCGCGTTGTCGTCGATGAACACGAGTTCGTGCGGCGCGATGCCCGGCAAGTGCGGCTCGATCCGCGCATGCATCTCGCGGTAGATCGCCGGATCGGGTTTCACGAGCTTCACACGGCCCGACACGACGATGTCCCTGAAACGCCGCAGCACCGGGAAGTTGTCCCACGCATACGGAAACGTCTGCGCCGACCAGTTCGTCAGCCCGAACAGCGGCATCCCCTGAGCGTCGAGCCGGTCGACGAGCGCGGCGCCTTCGTCGAGCACGCCGCCGATCATCTCGTGCCAGCGCGCATAGAACGCGCGGATCAGCCCCTCGTGCGCCGGAAACTTCGCGACGAGCTCGGCCGTCCCCTCTTCGATCGTCTGCCCGCCGTCCTGGCGGACCACCCAGTCCATCGTGCAGACATGCGTGAAGAACCAGCGACGCTCGGTGTCGTCGGGAATCAGTTCCCGGTAAAGGTACTCGGGGCTCCAGTCGATCAGCACGCCGCCGAAATCGAACACCACGGCCTTGATCGTCATGCGAACTCCGTCGCAAGGACATCCGCGAGCGGGCGCGGCATCACCGGGTTGCCCGACAGCGAATTGTTTTCCCATACGAAGTGATGATGCGCGACGATCTGCGCGGCCGACAGGTGCGTGCGCTCGTTCGTGGTGTGCAGGTCGGACACGACGGTCGTCCGGTAGCCGAGCAGCGCGGCGCGGCGCGCGGCCGAATCGACGCAGAACTCGGTCGCATAACCGCAGATCAGCACCGAACGGATGCCGCGGCGCTCGAGTTGCGCCGCGAGCGGCGTATCGTGAAACGAATCGCTCATCTGCTTGCGCACCCGCCAGTCACCGTTCCCGACGACCAGCCCCGCGTGCAGTTCCCAGCCCGGCGTGCCGGGCACGACGTCGTCGTCCGCGTCGCCGTCGTGCTGCACGAAGCACACGGGCGCGTTTGCCGCACGCGCCGCCGCCGTCAACCGGTTGATGCCCGACACCACGTCATCGAGCCGGTACGCGGGCCTTGCCCGCTCCACCAGCCCGCGCTGCATGTCGACCACGATCACTGCCGTGTCCGCCATCGTCGCCCTCGCTGTTGTTGTTCGGCCGGCACCCGGCCGCTTTCCTGCGTTGCGTCAGATCGGCTGCGTGCGCGCGTCGAGCCACGCCTTGGCATCGCCGCTCAGATGGCGGCCGACGCGCTCGCGCACCGTTGCGTGATACGCGTTCAGCCACGCGCGTTCTTCTTCATGCAGCATCTCGATCAGCACGCAGCGCGTGTCGATCGGGCACAGCGTCAGCGTCTCGAACGCGAGGAAATCGCCGAACTCGGTCTGCCCGGCCGCGCGGTTCACGACCAGGTTCTCGATCCGGATGCCCCACTGGCCGGGACGGTACACGCCCGGCTCGATCGACGTGATCATGCCCTCTTCCATCGCCGTATACGGCTCGGCCGGCGCGTAGTGCGAGATCACCTGCGGGCCTTCGTGCACGTTCAGGAAGTAGCCGACACCGTGCCCCGTGCCGTGCCCATAGTCGAGCCCGGCCGCCCACATCGGCGCGCGCGCGATCGCGTCGAGCATCGGCGAGCGGATGCCGCGCGGGAATCGGGCACGCGACAGCGCCATCATCGATTTCAGCACGATCGTGAAATCGCGCCGCTGCAGGTCGCTGACGGTGCCGACCGGCACGACGCGCGTGATGTCGGTCGTACCCGTCACGTACTGGCCGCCCGAATCGATCAGCAGCAGCCCGTCGCCGGCGATCGTCGCGTGCGACTCCGGCGTCGCGCGGTAATGCGGCATCGCGCCGTTCGCGTTGAAGCCCGCGATCGTCGCGAAGCTCGGCGACACGTAGCCGGGGCGCCGCGCGCGCGCGGCAGTGAGCTTCTCGTCGATCGTCAGTTCGGTGATCGTCTCGCGGTTCACGGCCTGTTCGAACCAGGAGAAGAATTCCGCGAGCGCGGCGCCGTCGTGCTCCATCGTCACGCGCACGTGCTCGATCTCGGTGGATGTCTTGCGCGACTTCGCGAACGTCGACGGATTCACGGCCTCGACGAGCTTCACGCCGGCCGGCACGGCCTCGAGCGTGCCGAACGTCACGCGGCGCGGGTCGATCAGCAGCGTCGCGCCGTCGGGCAGTGCCGCGAGCGCGGCGCGCGCGGCGTCGTAGGCGCGGACGTCGACGCCGTCCTGCGCGAGCGACGCGGCCAGTGCCGGCGACACCTTGCCGTCGGCGACGAACAGCGTCGCGCGATCGGCGCCGATCATTGCGTGCGCAACGAATACGGGATTGAAGTTGACGTCGGCGCCGCGCAGGTTGAACAGCCATGCGAGGTCGTCGAGCGTCGAGACGAAATGCCACTGCGCGCCCTGCGCACGCATCGCGCGGCGCACTTCGGCCAGCTTGCTCGCGCGCGTCGTGTCGGCCTGCGGCGCCGCGTGCTCGAACACCGCGTCGCCGGGCAGCCCCGGCCGCTCGGGCCAGATCGCGTCGAGCAGGTCGAGGTCGGTGCGCAGCGCGATGCCGCGCGCGTTCAGCGCGGCCGTCAGCCCGCGTGCGGCCGCGACGCCGAGCACCGCGCCGTCGACGCCGACCGTCGCCCCCGCCGCCACGTTCTGCGCGAGCCAGTCGACGTGCGGCGCGCTCTGCTGCCCGCCCGTCATCTTCATCAGTTGCACGCCCGTGCCGGCCAGTTCGGCGTCGGCCTGCACCCAGTAGCGGCTGTCGACCCACAGCCCCGCGAAATCCGCGGTCACGACCAGCGTGCCGACCGAGCCCGTGAAGCCGGACAGCCAACGGCGGGCCTGCCAGCGCTCCGGCAGATATTCGGACAGGTGGGGATCAGCGGACGGCACGAGATAGGCGGCCAGGTTCTCGCGGGCCATCGCGCCACGCAGCAGCGCGAGACGGGCCGGCACCGGCGAGACTTCGGGAAGACGGGCATTCATGATTTCACCTGAGAGCATTCAGCGACGGGCCGACAGCGCAACCGTCACGGCTACTGCGAGGAACGCGACGCCGGTGCAGACCGGCCATTCGAGCGTCTCGCCATCGTAAAACAGTCCAGAGAGATTGCCGGCCATGCGGGCCGCAGCCGCGCCGACGATACCGGCGAGCACCGCGATCCACCACGCCGGCCGGCCCGTGCGCCGCATCGGATGCAGCCATCGGCCGAACAGCCCGACGGCCGCTCCCAGGACAAGGATTCCAAACCAGTTCATTCGACGCCTTCCATAAATTCGGATTCGTCCCATAGGCGCGAACGTTGCCAGCGGCTAGCATCGATTCATCCATCGAACCCGAGACCAGCCGGGTGCCGCGAACATTCGAGTGTAGGGGCCGACTCGACGTTATGGCAAGCGCGCACCGGCTGCCGTATTGAAGAAATTCTCATGCGAATCGCTCTGATCGATCCGGACGCGCGCCATGCCGCGCTCCTGAACCGCCTGCTCTTTGCGGGCGGTCACGTATGCCACGCGTTTCCGTCCAGTACGGCGTTCTTCGAGTGGCTCGCCGCCAATACCTGCGACATGCTGATCACCGGCCACTGGGCCGGCGACCAGCCGGCCGAGGAAGTCATTCCGCGTGCGCAGACGGTCCTGCCCGGACTGCCGGCGATCGCCGTGATGCAAATGCCGCGCGAAAGCCAAATCGTATCGTGCCTGCACGCGGGCGCCGACGATTGCCTCGTGCGCCCGGTGAGCGGGCCCGAGCTGCTTGCGCGCGTCAACGCGCTGAGCCGGCGCGCCGGCGTGCGCCGGCCGCCGGCCCGCTCGCGCGAAATGTATGGCGAATACGCTTTCGACGCCACGCACTGCCTCGTTCGCTTCGGCAACGCAATCGTTTCACTCACGCCGAAGGAGTTCCGTTTTGCGCAGTTGCTGTTCGCGAACCTGTCGCGGCCCGTGTCGCGTGCCCATATTCTCGAAACGGTGTGGGCGTGCCGCCGCGACATGAAGTCGCGCACGCTCGATACCCACGCGTCCCGGCTGCGCAGCAAGCTGCACCTGCTTCCGGAGCGCGGCTACCGGCTGCTGCCCCTCTACGGCTATGGCTATCAGCTCGACCGCGTGCCGATCGAGCCCCCAAATTCCCGGCCCCGCCACGCCGATGCCCGGTACGCCGCGAGTGAGGAAATCATTGAAACGCTATAATATGGGGCTAAACGATAGCCCTCGATATGCAACTCCTCACGATCGGAATCAATCACCACACTGCGCCTGTCGCCCTGCGCGAACGCGTGGCGTTTCCGCTCGAGCAGATCAAGCCGGCTCTCGTCACGTTCAAGAACGTGTTTCTCGGCCCCCAGGCGCCCAATACGCCCGAAGCGGCGATCCTCTCCACCTGCAACCGCACCGAACTGTATTGCGCGACCGATGATCGCGCCGCACGCGAAGGCGCGGTCCGCTGGCTGTCGGAGTATCACCGGATTCCGGTCGACGAGCTCGCACCGCACGTCTATGCGCTGCCGCAGTCGGAAGCAGTCCGGCACGCGTTCCGCGTCGCATCCGGCCTCGATTCGATGGTGCTGGGCGAAACCCAGATTCTGGGCCAGATGAAGGATGCCGTCCGCACCGCAACGGAAGCCGGCGCGCTCGGCACCTACCTGAACCAGCTGTTCCAGCGCACGTTCGCGGTAGCGAAGGAAGTGCGCGGCACGACCGAAATCGGCACGCAGTCGGTGTCGATGGCCGCCGCCGCGGTACGCCTCGCGCAGCGGATCTTCGAAAAAGTGCCCGATCAGCGCGTGCTGTTCATCGGCGCCGGCGAGATGATCGAGCTGTGCGCGACGCACTTCGCCGCGCAAGGCCCGCGCGAACTCGTCGTCGCGAACCGCACGGCCGAACGCGGCCAGCGCCTTGCCGAACGCTTCAGCGGCCGCGCGATGCCGCTCTCGGATCTGCCGACCCGCATGCACGAATTCGACATCATCGTGTCGTGCACGGCGTCGACGCTGCCGATCATCGGCCTCGGCGCAGTCGAGCGCGCGGTGAAGGCACGCCGCCACCGGCCGATCTTCATGGTCGACCTCGCGGTGCCGCGCGACATCGAGCCCGAAGTCGGCAAGCTGAAGGACGTGTTCCTCTACACCGTCGACGATCTCGGCGCGATCGTGCGCGAAGGCAACGCATCGCGCCAGGCTGCGGTCGCACAGGCCGAAGCGATCATCGAAACGCGTGTGCAGAATTTCATGCAGTGGCTCGACACGCGCAGCGTCGTGCCGGTGATCCGTCACATGCATACGCAGGCCGACGCCTTGCGCCGGGCCGAAGTCGACAAGGCGCAGAAGCTGCTCGCGCGCGGCGACGATCCGGCCGCCGTGCTCGAAGCGCTGTCGCAGGCGCTGACCAACAAGCTGATCCACGGCCCGACGAGCGCGCTCAATCGCGTGAACGGCGCCGATCGCGATTCGCTGATCGACCTGATGCGCGGCTTCTACCAGCACGCGCCACGCTCGAACGACCAGTCCGGCCACTAGCGCCGGCCGATCGCCCTGCCGCCGGCCGCGCGCCGGCCTATCCTTTCCGAATACCCCTTGCCCGGGAGCGCCGCTCCACACCATGAAGACGAGCATGCAACGCAAGCTCGACCAGCTGTCCACACGGCTGGCCGAACTGAACGACCTGCTGAGCCGCGAAAACGTCACGGCCGACCTCGACCAGTACCGCAAGCTGACGCGTGAACATGCGGAACTTGGCCCGGTGGTCGAACAGTACGCGCTGTGGCGCCAGTCGCGCAGCGACGAGACGGCCGCGCAGGAGCTGCTCGGCGATCTGTCGATGCGCGACTTCGCGGAAGACGAAATCCGCAGCGCGCGCGAGAGCATGACCCGCCTCGAGACCGAGCTGCAGAAGATGCTGCTGCCGAAGGATCCGAACGACGACCGCAACATCTTCCTCGAAATCCGTGCGGGCACGGGCGGCGACGAATCCGCGCTGTTCGCCGGCGACCTGCTGCGCATGTACCTGCGCTTCGCGGAACGCCAGCGCTGGCAGGTCGAAATGATGTCGGAGAGCGCATCGGATCTCGGCGGCTACAAGGAAGTGATCGTGCGGATCGCGGGCCAGGGCGCGTATTCGCGCCTGAAGTTCGAATCGGGCGGCCATCGCGTGCAGCGCGTGCCGGCAACCGAGACGCAAGGGCGCATCCACACGTCCGCGTGCACGGTCGCGGTGATGCCGGAAGCCGACGAAATCGGCGAGGTCGAAATCAATCCGGCCGACCTGCGGATCGACACGTTCCGTGCGTCCGGCGCGGGTGGCCAGCACATCAACAAGACCGACTCGGCGGTGCGCGTCACGCACATCCCGACCGGGATCGTCGTCGAGTGCCAGGACGACCGTTCGCAGCACAAGAACAAGGATCGCGCGCTGAAGGTGCTCGCCGCGCGCATCAAGGACAAGCAGTATCACGAGCAGCACGCGAAGGAAGCCGCGACGCGCAAGAGCCTGATCGGCTCCGGCGATCGCTCGGAACGAATCCGCACGTACAACTTCCCGCAGGGCCGGATGACCGACCACCGGATCAACCTGACGCTGTACCGGCTCGAGGCGATCATGGACGGCGACCTCGACGAACTGATCAGCGCGCTGGTCAGCGAGCACCAGGCCGAACTGCTCGCGTCGCTCGGCGACGCCGACTGAGGTCACGATGCCCGACACGACCGCCGACGAACTGCTGCGCGCGTCCGCGCTCGACGCGGTCGATGCGCGCGTGCTGCTCGCGCACGCGCTTGGCTGGACCCGCACGCAACTGATCACGCGCGGCGACGCGCCGCTCGACGCGGCCGCGGTCGAACGCTACCGCACGCTCGAGGCGCGCCGCATGGCCGGCGAGCCGGTCGCGCAGCTCGTCGGGATGCGCGAATTCTTCGGCCGGCCGTTCGACGTGACGCCCGACGTGCTGATCCCGCGCCCTGAAACCGAACTGCTCGTCGAAGCCGCACTCGATGCGATCGACGGGCTGCCGCATCCGGCCGTGCTCGATCTCGGCACGGGCAGCGGTGCCATTGCCGTCTCCATCGCCGCCGAGCGGCCCGATGCACGCGTGTGGGCGCTCGACCGTTCGCCGGCAGCACTCGAGGTCGCGCAACGCAACGCACGCAAGCTGCTCGACGCGCACCGCCCCGGCGGCCCGCTGCACTGGTTGCAGAGCGACTGGTACGCGGCGCTCGATCCTGCGCTCGCCTTCGACACGATCGTCAGCAATCCGCCGTACATCGCGCAGCACGATCCGCACCTCACGCAGGGCGACCTGCGTTTCGAGCCGCGCGGCGCACTCACCGACGATGCCGACGGCCTCAGCGCGATCCGCACGATCGTCGCGGGCGCCGGCACTTACCTGAAACCGGGCGGCACGCTCTGGATCGAGCACGGTTACGACCAGGCCGAGGCCGTGCGCGCCGTACTCGCATCGCACGGCTTCGTCGCGGTCGAATCGCTCGCCGATCTGGCCGCAATCGAACGCACGACAGGCGGCCGCCTGCCGGGCTGATGCCCGGCCCGTCCGGTTGAAATCCGCTATCATTTCGATCTAACGCCCCGCAAACGCAAGGTCAGTCATGGACACCCAACAACGTATCAAGCAAATCGTCGACGAAAACCAGGTCGTGCTCTTCATGAAGGGCAACGCGCAATTCCCGATGTGCGGCTTTTCGGGCCGCGCCATCCAGGTGCTGAAGGCCTGCGGCGTCGATCAGTTCAAGACGGTCAACGTGCTCGAAGACGACGAGATCCGCCAGGGCATCAAGGAATTCTCGAACTGGCCGACCATCCCGCAGCTCTACGTGAAGGGCGAATTCATCGGCGGCTCGGACATCATGATGGAGATGTACCAGTCGGGCGAACTGCAGCAACTGTTCGCCGCCGCGTAATACGCCCCGCCCCCTTTTCGATGGCATCTCCCAGCGCGCCGCCACGCCGGCTGATCGTCGCGATCACCGGCGCCACCGGCGCGATCTACGGCGTACGGCTGCTCGACCTGCTGCGCGCCGCCGGCGGCGTCGAAACGCACCTGCTGATTTCGAACGCCGGCTGGCTCAACATCCAGCACGAACTGAAGCTGTCGAAGGCCGAGGTCGAAAGCCGTGCGGACGTCGTGCACTCGGTGCGCGACGTCGGCGCGACGATCGCATCGGGGTCGTTCGCGACCGACGGGATGGTGATCGCGCCCTGCTCGATGAAGACGCTCGCGAGCGTCGCGCACGGGCTGTCCGACAACCTGATCACGCGCGCGGCCGACGTCACGTTGAAGGAGCGCCGCCGCCTCGTGCTGATGGTGCGCGAAACGCCGTTCAACCTCGCGCATCTGCGCAACATGACCGCCGTGACCGAAATGGGCGGCATCGTCTTCCCGCCGCTACCCGCGTTCTACGCGATGCCGAAGACGATCGAGGAACTCGTCGACCAGACCGTCACCCGCGTGCTCGACCTGTTCGCGCTCAGTGCACCGATGACGACGCCGTGGGCCGGCATCCGGCCGGCGCAGTAAGCCGCTCGCTGCAGCGCTTCCGCGCCGTTCTTCGCGTATCTTCGTCGATTCATTTGCCTTCCGGCCTGATTCGGCCACCTCGAACCCTCGTCCGCTCTAGCGCTCGCAGAATCGGCCCGATTATCAACCAATACGACTCAATCAAATTCCACGCGACGGATTTATCAATGCCCGGTGCGCGCCTATAGTCACAGGCAAATCCCTTTGCAGGCCACCACCATGAACCGCTTGCCTTCGCTCTACCTGTCCCACGGCGCCCCGACGCTGCCGATCGACCCGACGCTGCCGTCCGGCGCGTTCACCCACCTTGGCGCCGAATTGCCGCGCCCGCGCGCGGTACTGATGCTGTCCGCGCACTGGGGCACGCAGCGTCCCGTCGCCAGCGTCGCCGCGCATCCTGAAACGATCCACGACTTCTACGGTTTTCCGCAGGCGCTGTACGACATCCGCTACCCGGCGCCCGGCGCGCCCGACGTCGCCGAGCGCGCGGCCGGACTGCTGAATGCGGCCGGCATCGCCACCGCGACGACCGAGCACGGCCTCGACCACGGCGCGTGGGTACCGATGCTGCTGATGTTCCCGGAAGCCGACGTGCCGGTGGCACAGCTGTCGATCCAGCCGCGGGCGGATGCTGCGCATCACTTCGCGCTCGGCCGCGCGCTGCGACCGCTGCGCGACGAAGGCGTGATGGTGATCGGCTCCGGCCAGATCACGCACAACCTGCGCGCCGCCGATTTCGGTGCGGCACCGGAAGATGCGGACCCGCGCGTCGCGGAATTCACCGACTGGTTCGAGGCGAAACTGGCCGCGCGCGACGTCGACGCGCTGCTCGACTACCGTCGGCAGGCGCCGCATGCCGCGCTGATGCATCCGACCGACGAGCATCTGCTGCCGGTGTTCACGGCGCTCGGCGCGGCGGACGACGACTACCAGCTTGGCATCCAGTCGCTCGGCACGTACCAGCGCGTGCTCGCGATGACGAACTACGTGTTCGCGAGCGCGGCCGCCTGAGCGTCGCGCGGCAACCGTCGAGCGCCAATAAAAAGCCCGCCCGAGCATCGCTCGGGCGGGCTTTTTTCCGCTGCTGGCTGCCGCCGCCGAATCCGGCGACAGGTCACGCGTCAGGCACCGACCCCCTCGAGGATCTCGTCGTGCGATTCACGCTCGTCGAGATACTGGGTCCGGTAGCCGGTATTCACGCCCCAGAAGTAGAACACCAGCGAGATTGCGGCGACGATCAGCATGTCCCAGCCGTACGGCAGCACGCCGTAGCCGCCGAACTCCTTGCTGCCGATCAGCGACAGCACGGCCATCGTCGGCAGGTACGCGACCAGCCACCATGCGGCCTTCAGGTCGGCACCCCAGCCGGTCCAGCCCGACTTCGCCTGGAAGTAGAAGTACACCGGCAGCGCGACGATCATCAGCAGGATGATCTCGCCCGTCAGCGGCCACTTCGCCCAGTAGAGGATCAGCGACGCGCAGACGAACGCGAACGGCGCGATCAGCTTCATCAGCGGAATCGACAGCGGACGCTCGATGTCGGTCGCCGAGCGGCGCAGCGCCATCAGGCTGATCGGGCCGGTCAGGTACGAGATCACCGTCGCGACCGAGATCACCGCCGCGAGCGAGCTCCAGCCGCGGAAGAAGAACAGGAAGATGAACGAGACCAGCAGGTTGAACCACATCGCCTGGCGCGGCACGCCGTAGAGCGGGTGCACGTTGCCGAACATCTTCGGCATCGTGTTGTTGCGCTCCATCGCGTAGATCATGCGGGTGGTGGTCGCCATGTACGTCGTGCCGGTGCCGCTCGGGCTGACGAACGCGTCGACGTACAGCAGGATCGCGAGCCAGTTCAGGTTCAGCGCGATCGCCAGTTCGGCGAACGGCGACTTGAAGTTGAAGTGCGACCAGCCCTGCGCGACGTCAGCCGGATTCACCGAGCCGATGTACGCCATCTGCAGCAGTACATAGATCACGAGCGCGATCAGGATCGACGTGATCACCGCGAACGGCACGCTGCGCGACGGGTTGCGCGCTTCGCCCGCGAGGTTCACCGGGCTCTGGAAGCCGTTGAACGCGAACACGATGCCGCTCGTCGCGACCGCGGTCAGCACCGCTGACCAGCCGTACGGCGCAAAGCTTGCATTGGATGCGGTGCCGAGGTTTTCCGGATGGTAGCTCGTCAGCATCAGGCCGAGGATCGTGAGGCCGGGGATCAGGAACTTGAAGATCGTGATCGTGGTGTTCGCCCGGGCAAACGCCTTCACGCCCCAGTAGTTCAGCAAGAAGTAGATGACGACCAGCACGGCCGACAGCAGCAGGCCGGGTGTCGTCAGCTCGCCGTTTACGAACAGCGCATGCGCCCACGGATACGGCCACGTGCTCATGTACTGGATCGACGCTTCAGCCTCGATCGGGATCACGGATACGATCGCGATCCAGTTCGCCCACGCGCTGATGAAGCCGACCAGCGAGCCATGCGAGTAGCGCGCGTAGCGCACCATGCCGCCCGACTCGGGGAACATCGCGCCCAGTTCCGCGTACGTCAGTGCAATCGCGAGAATCACGACCGCGCCGATGATCCATGCGCAGATCGCTGCCGGACCGGCGATCTTTGCGGCCTTCCAGGCGCCGAACAGCCAGCCCGAGCCGATAATCGAACCCAGCCCCGTCAGCATCAATGCAAACGGGCCGATGTTCCGTTGAATAGAACTCTTCACATCCTCTCCTGTGTCTCAAAAAGCATGGTCGGCCCGCGGTCCGGGATCGGCTCGGACTGCACCGCGCACGCATTCTTGGGGGGACGCGTCACCCGATCAGGGCAACCCGTCCGCGCGGCGCGTAGTTTAACGGTTGCACCTCAAGCGTGGCGCCAAAATCGTTCGGCCCCTACAAAAAATTCGCATCGTTTGCAAGCTTTGTAAACCTGATATACGCAATAACCCTGAGTCCATGGAAATACGGTTGACCACGCGGGTGATAAGCCGTATAAAGGACTTCGCAGGATTTCAAGTGGCGAGTGAATTGGTTCTTTCGTAGTTCGCCCATCAACGGTACTCCGGTTGGTCCTATTACCCCTTCCTTGATTTTCCGCACACCATGGGCTTCGGCCCCGTTTTATCTTTTTAGGAACAAGTAACATGGCAACCGGTACCGTCAAGTGGTTCAATGACGCAAAGGGCTTCGGCTTCATCACCCCGGAAGGCGGCGGCGACGATCTGTTCGCGCACTTCTCGGAAATCCGCGTCGAAGGCTTCAAGACGCTGCAAGAAAACCAGAAGGTTGAATTCGAAGTGAAGACGGGCCCGAAGGGTCTGCAAGCTGCGAACATCCGTCCGGTCTAAGCTTGGCGCGATTATTCGTGTAAAAAAGCCCCGCTTCGGCGGGGCTTTTTGTTTTTCGGCGCCGGTCGCCCGGCATGACGGCCTTTCAGCCGCCCGCATTCAGCCGAACAAGCGCTGCGCGTGAATGCCGAGCCCCGTCGCGACACTCGCGAGGCGGTCGCCGAACACCGGCTGCGCATCCGGGAACGCACCTGCGAGCGCACCCGACAGGAACGCGAGCCCCGTCGAGCCGCCGGTGAAATACAGTGCGCCGACGTCGCGCGGCGCGACACCCGCCAGCCGCACCGTCTCGCGCGCGGCATCGACGATGCGGGCGGTGTCGTCGCGGCTCGCATCGACGAGGCGCTCGGCATCGAACGCGATCTGCAGATCCTCTTCCACGTCGTTCAGGTCGATTATCGTCTCGCCGCCCGCCGCGACGCCGATCTTCGCTTCCTCCGCGCGCGCCATCAACGCATGCCCGAGCCGCTGCTCGACCACGCTCGTGAGCCGGTCGTACTGCTGCACATCGCGGTACAGGTGCTTCATCAGCTTCAGCTCGCCGAGCCGCTTCGGCGTGTAGACCGTGTTGATCAGGTGCCAGGTCGCAAGATCGAAGTAGATCTTGTTCGGCAGCTCGCGCCCTTCGGGATCGAGCGAACGGTAGCCGAATGCGGGCAGGATCGCGGCCAGCTCGACACGCCGGTCGTAGTCGGTGCCCGCGACGTGCACGCCGTGGTGGGCCAGCACGTCGTCCTTGCGCTCGAGCCGCGCCATCCGCTCGGGCCCGACGCGCACCAGCGAGAAGTCGGACGTGCCGCCGCCGATGTCGGCGACGAGCACGAGGCGCTCCGCCTGCTGGCGCGACTCGTAGTCGAACGCGGCCGCGATCGGTTCGTACTGGAATTGAACGTCCGTGAAGCCGACCGACCGCGCGGCAGCCTCGAGCTGGTCCTGTGCAAGGCGGTCGGCGCGCGGATCGTCGTCGACGAAGAACACGGGCCGGCCGAGCACCGCACGACCGATCGGCGCAGCCGCGCGGGTTTCGGCCTTGTGCTTCAGGTGCGTCAGGAAGCGCGCGATGATGTCGGTGTACGCGATCGCGCTGCCGTCGCCGAGATCGGTCGTCGTTTCCGCGAGCGGCGAGCCGAGAATGCTCTTCATCGAGCGCATCAGCCGGCCGTCGAAACCGTCGATGTAGGAAGCCAGCGCCGCACGGCCGTATTCGACCGTCTCTTCGTCGTTGTTGAAGAAGATCGCGGTGGGCAGCGTCAGGTGGTCGCCCTCGACGGGCGCGAGGCGCATGCCATCGCCGTCGGGCAGCGCCACGGCGGAATTGGACGTGCCGAAATCGATCGCGCAGTAAGTCATGGGAAATTGCCGCAGCAGGGCCGGCGCGAAAACGGAAAGGACGGGCTTTTTAACATGAAGCCCGCGGGATCACAACCGGGGCCGGCCACCGGTGCCGCGCAGCGGGCCCCGGTGGCGACGGCGCGCAGACGGGCGCGCCGGGAAGACAGGCGGACGGGATGCGCGACGCAGCCCGCTCCAGGCAGGTCAGGCCGCCGCGTCGAAGCCCTTCTTCCACGCGCCCGCATAGACGACCTCGCCGATCGCATGACGCGTGCGCGGCGCCTTCTCGCGATCGCGCAGCACGGGATCGAGCTTGTCGACGTTGCCGTAGTGACCGAGCGAGATGATCGCCGGAATCGCGACGTCGGCCGGAATCGCAAACGCGTCGCGGAACGCCTTCGCGTCGAAGCCGCTCATCTGGTGGGCGGCCAGGCCCAGCGCGTGCGCCTGCAGCACCAGCGACATCGCGGCGGCGCCCGCGTCGTACAGCGCGGTCGGTGCCGGTTCCCCCTTCGGCGTGAGCGTATGCGCGGTCACGGCGATCAGCACGGGCGCCGGCGCATTCCAGCCCTGGTTGAACGGCACCAGCGTCGCGAACGCGCGCTTGAATGCGTCTTCGTCCTGCGTGCGGTCGAATACGATGAAGCGCCACGGCTGCGCGTTGTACGCAGACGGTGCCCAGCGGGCAGCTTCGAGCACCGCGTGCAGATCGCCGGCGCTGACGGGTTCATCCGAATACGCGCGCGGGCTCCAGCGGCCCGCGATCAGATCGTGAATCGAAACAGTGGTGGGAGCAGGTTTGACGGACATGCGGATCCTCGCTGACATCGATGAAGGGGCGCGAACGCCTGGCGAACCGCAAGCATACCCGCTTGAGCCGATCCGCGCCCGATCCTGCCGAGCTATGCAAATCTGCGTGCGTGCATTGGCCGGCCGCCCGCCGCGCGGGCCGGCCGGACTGCCGGCTTGCCGCGATCAGGCCGCCTGCGCAGCCGCGCGCGACGGGCCGCGGTTGATGCGCAGCACGATCAGCGCGCCGAAGATGCACAGCCCGCCCGAAATCATCGATGCGATCGTGTAGGTGCCGAGGCTCGCGCGCAGCAGCCCTGCGCCGAGCGCCGCGAACGCCGCGCCGAGCTGGTGGCCGGCGACGATCCAGCCGAACACGACCGGCGCCGCGGCCTTGCCGAACACGTCGGTCGCGAGCCGCACGGTCGGCGGCACGGTCGCGATCCAGTCGAGCCCGTAGAACATCGCGAACAGCGGCAGCCCGAAGAAATCGATCCCGAACGCATGCGGCAGGTAGATCAGCGACAGCCCGCGCAGCCCGTAGTACCAGAACAGCAGCACGCGATTGTCGTAGCGGTCGGACAGCCAGCCCGACAGCGTCGTGCCGAACAGGTCGAACACGCCCATCGCGGCGAGCAGCGATGCGCCCTGCACTTCCGTCATCCCGTAGTCGCTGCACATCGCGATCAGGTGCGTGCCGACGTAACCGTTGGTGCTCGCGCCGCAAATGAAGAAGCTGAAGAACAGCAGCCAGAAATCGCGCGAGCGGCTCGCCGTCAGCAGCGTACGGAACGCGACCGCGAGCGGGTTCTCCTTGGTCGCATCGGGCGCGGGCGGCGCATCGGCCGGCTCGCCGTAAGGGCGCAGCTGCACGTCGGCCGGCCGCTCGGGCAACAGGAACGCAACGAGCGGAATCACTATCGCGGCCGCCACCGCGACGACCAGCACGACCGGCCGCCAGCCGTGGCGCTGCGCGATCGCCGCGAGCATCGGCAGGAACACGAGCTGGCCGGTGGCCGTGCTCGCGGTCAGGATCCCCATCACGAGGCCGCGCCGCGCATGGAACCAGCGCGTAACGAAGGTCGCGGACAGCGTCAGCGCGACGACACCCGTCGAGCAGCCGACCATCAGGCCCCAGATCACCACCATCTGCCAGCTCTGCGTCATCATCGACGACAGCGCGACGCCCGCGCTCATCGTCACGAGCGCGGTGAGGATGGTCGGGCGCAGCCCGAAGCGCTGCATCGCGGCGGCCGCGAACGGGCCGGTCAGGCCATACAGCGCGATGTTCACCGAGATCGCCAGCGAAATCGCCGCGCGGCTCCAGCCGAGCTCGCGTTCGAGCGGCACCATCAGCACGCTCGGCGTCGCGCGCGTGCCGGCGGCCGCCAGCAGGATCAGGAATACCACCGCCGCCGCGAGCCATCCGTAGTGGAAGCGCCCGCCGATTCGTGTCACCGCCCAGTTCATCTTCGCGTTCTCCAGTTGGCGGCGCCGGCGCCTCCGCACCCGCTCCGCCCCACCCAGCCAGGCCACCTCCGCCGCACGCTGCATCGGCTGACCCGGGCCGACGCTTGGCATTTGTCTGTCGATCCGGTCGGCATTGTTACCGACCGGTCACAAGTGTGTTGCGATCGTAGTGACCAATCGGTAACATGTCAAGCAATCCAATATGCAGTCGAGGGTCATCATGTCGGGCATCGAGATCGCCAAACCGCCGGCGCGTCGTACGCGCCGGCCGATCGACGGCGCCACCGCGCAGGAGCACCTGCTGCGCGCCGCCGAGGAGCTGTTTTACAGAGAAGGCGTTCGGACGGTGGGCGTCGAGGCGGTCGTGGAACGCGCGGGCGTCAACAAGATGAGCCTGTATCGGCAGTTCTCGTCGAAGGACGACCTGATCCTCGCGTATCTGGAGCGGATGGATGCGTGTTTCTTCGAGCGTCTCGACACAAGCACCGCGAAGCATCCGGGCCAGCCGAAGGCGCAACTGATCCAGTATTTCGTCGACCTGGCCGAGCGCGCGACGCAGAAAGACTATCGCGGCTGCCCGTTCGTCAACGTCGCGGCGGAGTTTCCGGATGCATCGCACCCGGCGCGCGAGCGCGTCGCGCAGAACAAGGAACAGTTGATGAAGCGGCTCGTCGCGCTATGCGAAGGCGCCGGCGCGCGGCAACCGCAGGCGCTCGCCGATGCGCTCGCGCTGGTGGTCGAGGGTATCTACGCGGCGAGCCAGACCTATCGGCACGGCGAAACGCCGATCGGCACCGCGCCCGCGCTCGTCACGCAATTGATCGAAGCCGCGTGCGCGTGACGGGCCGCGCGCGTCCGCACCCTGCGCGCCCGCTACAATGCGGCCCTCGCCGCCCTTCCGCCCGACTGGTTTCACGATGACCGACACCCGCCCCGAATCGCATGACGACATCCTCGCCGCCACGCGGCACTGGCTCGCGCGCGCGGTGATCGGGCTCAATCTGTGCCCGTTCGCGAAAAGCGTCTATGTGAAGGAACAGGTGCGCTACGCGATCAGCGAAGCGACGACGCTCGAAGACGCGCTCGCCGAACTCGAAACGGAACTGCGCGCGCTCGACGCGGCCGACCCGCAGCAGGTCGACACGACGCTATTGATCTTCCCGCATGCGTTCGCCGATTTCGTCGACTACAACGATGCGCTGTTCTTTGCCGACCGCCTGGTGGGGCAACTGCGGCTCGACGGCGTGCTGCAGATCGCGAGCTTCCACCCGCAGTACCGGTTCGAAGGCAGCGAGCCCGACGACATCGAGAACTACACGAACCGCGCGCCGTATCCGATCCTGCACCTGCTGCGCGAGGACAGCATCGCGCGCGCGGTCGACGCGTTCCCGGACGCGTCCGCGATCTACGAAAGGAATCAGGAAACACTGCGCCGCCTCGGCCACGACGGCTGGCGAGAATGGATGCGCCGGCCGGGCGACGACGTCTGACGCGGCGTGCGGCGTGCAACGTGCGCCGCGTGGCGCACCGCCCGCCCGCGCGTCAGCCTTCGGCCGGCTCCGCGACCTCGCCGCCCGCCGCCGCGGCTTCCGGCACGAAGAAACGTGCGTTCAGCTCGGCAAGCCCGAACATCCCAAGGATCTCGTTCAGCCGCTCGCCGGGCCGCCGACGCGGCAGGTTCTTGTACTGCGCGATGATCAGCTCGTTCTTCATCGAATGCTCCCAGCCGACCAGCTCGGTCACGCTGACCTGGTAGCCGTGCGCTTCGAGCTGCAGGCAGCGCAGCACGTTGGTGATCTGGCTGCCGAATTCGCGCGTATGCAGCGGATGCCGCCACACTTCCGTCAGCGCGTTCGCGAGCGATTTGCCCTTGTTCTTGCGCAGCACGCCCGCGACTTCCGCCTGGCAGCACGGCACGAGCACGATGTGCTGCGCGCGCTTCGCGAGCGCGAAGCGGATCGCGTCGTCGGTCGCCGTGTCGCACGCATGCAGCGCGGTGACGACGTCGACCGTTTCGGGCAGCTTCGGCGACGTGATCGAATCGGCGACCGACAGGTTCAGGAACGACATGCCGCCGAACCCGAGCCGCGCGGCGAGCTCGGCCGAACGCGTGACCAGCTCCTCGCGGGTCTCGATCCCGTACACGTGCGACGCAAATGCCGCCGTGCCGTGCCCCGGCTGCTGCTTGAAGAACAGGTCGTACAGGATGAAGCCGAGATACGACTTGCCGGCGCCGTGATCGACGAGCGTCACGCTGCCACGGTCGGCCTGCACGCCGGCAAGCAGCGGCTCGATGAACTGGAACAGGTGATAGACCTGTTTCAGCTTGCGGCGGCTGTCCTGGTTCAGCTTCCCGTCGCGGGTAAGGATGTGCAGTTCCTTCAGCAGCTCGACGGACTGCTCCGGGCGGATTTCGTGGGTCTTGTTCGACATCGTGAAGCGGCGCCGGGCCACGGTCGGCAGACCACGGCCCGGCGGCGGGAATTCGTGAGGAATGGCGATAGTTTACCGAAAATGCGCGGTCAGGCTCGTGCGCCGAGCCGCCAGAGCGACGTGACCTCGGCGCGGCGTGCCGCGTGCAGCGGATCGTCGGCGTCGGCGGACTTCGGGTGTGCGGGGCGGATGTCTTCGCGGCCGAGCACGACGAGGCCGGCTTCGTCGATCCACTGCAGCAGGGTGTCGCGCGGCCGCAGGCCGAGATGCTCGGCGAAATCGGACAGGATCAGCCAGCCTTCGCCGCCCGGTTCGAGATGGTCGGCGAGCCCCGCGAGGAAACCGCGCAGCATGCGGCTGTCGGGATCGTAGACCGCGTATTCGATCGGTGCGCTCGGACGGGCCGGCACCCACGGCGGG
Organism: Burkholderia sp. 572; assembly: GCF_040545135.1. NCBI lineage: Bacteria > Pseudomonadati > Pseudomonadota > Betaproteobacteria > Burkholderiales > Burkholderiaceae > Burkholderia > Burkholderia sp. 572. Next base: position 47,759 of record NZ_JBEPLH010000015.1, read on the forward strand.
TTGCAGACGACGAGCGGCGCACGGCCGGCCGGAAACAGATCCGCCTCGACGACCTCGACGCGGCCCGCGTGGCCCAGCCGCTCGACGTTCTCGCGCGCACAGGCGAGCGCCCGCGGATCCTGATCGGTCGCGACGATGCGCTCGACGCCGCGCGACGCCAGCACGGCCGCGAGCACGCCGGTGCCCGTGCCGATGTCGAACGCGAGCGACGTCGCGGGCAGCGGCGCGCGCGCGACGAGTTCGACGTATTCGCCGCGCACCGGCGAGAACACGCCGTAGTGCGGATGGATCGGCGTGCCGCCCAGCGCCGGGATCGGCACACCCTTCTTGCGCCATTCATGCGCGCCGACGAGGCCGAGCAGCTCGCGCAGCGACACGACCGACGGTGCGCCGCCCGGGCCGTACGCTTCCTCGCACGCGGCGCGCACGTCGGGCGCGCGGCGCAGCGGGATCGTGTAGTCGGCATCGAGCGGGATCAGCAGCATCCCGAGCGTGCGGGCGCGCTGCGACTGCGCGAGACGATGCAGGTTGAATGCGTCGACGCCCACCGCGGCCTTCGCCTTCTTCGGCTTGCGTTCGACACGGCGCGCCATCGCCTGCACGAGCTGGCGCGCATTCTGGAAGTCGCCCTGCCAGACGAGCGCGGTGCCTTCGCAGGCCAGGCGGTAGGCCGCGTCGGCGGTGAGACGGTCGTCGGCGGGCACCGCGCGCTTCGGCGGCTGCACGCCGGCTTCGGAGCGCCAGCGCACGGCATGTTCGGCGCCGTCGGCGTCGGTCCAGTGGAAAACGGGGAAATCGGTCACGCGAGCTCGGCTACGGTTGGCTTCAGACAGGCGGCGCTACAGACGCGCGCCGCGCGGACCACACCATACCGCGCTTTGCCCGCGCGGCAAAGCGCGGGCGACCGCCCCGACCGCCGCCCGCGCGATGCTCGCGGCGTGCTGGCGCTGACGGGCCGGTCAGCTCTGGTCGTCGAGCGCGGCGTCCGGCGCGTTCTGCTTCACCGACGCGATGCCGTTCTCGCGGCTCGCTTCGGCCTTGTACAGCTCGCTCGTGCCGATGATCTCGTGATTGCCGGCCTTCAGGTTGAACATGAACTGGCCGTTGCTCGCGGTCTTGCGCTCGTAGCGCGCGTCGTCCGGCGCGTTCTTGCGCACCGACGCGACGCCGTTTTCCGCCGACGCCTTGGTCTTGTACAGCTCGCTGCGCAGAATGATCTCGCCGTTGGCGGCCTTCAGGTGGAACAGGAACTGCCCGTCGCTCGCTTTCTTGATGACGAATTTCGCTGCCATGGTGCCCTCTCGAAAAAGTCGCCCGGCCCTCCGGACTGAGGCAGTCTAAACGCGATTGACGCGCAAGACGTAAGGCACGTGAAGCTCGATCGTCAGGAATCGTCAGACGGCGCCGCGATCGCGACGCTTCGTCCGGCCCGGCGTCCGGCATCCCGCATCGCGCCGGCATCGTCTACCCGCCCCACCCCGGCATCGCCGGCATGCGCAACGTGCCCGCGTCGCTGAAGCGCACGGTGCCGAGCACGCCGCCCGCGAGCCGGCCGCGCAGCGCATACGGCAACTCGCCGCTGGCAGCCGCGCCGGGCAGGTTCCACGCCTGCCGCGCGGCGGCGAACGCCGACACGGAAACCGGCACGTCGAGCACGGCCTCGCCGAAGCGCGGCACGACGCCCGAGCGGTCGCTCACGCCGCTCGCGAACGGCGTGCCGTTCAGGTCGAGCGCCACCGAGATGCCGTCGTATTCGATCGGCGTGTCGTTCGGGTTCTGCACGCGCAGCTTCAGGTTGAAACGCATCTCGAGGCCCTGCCCGACGAGCGGGTCGAGCCCGGCGACCGACACGCGCACGGAATCGCGCGTGAGCCCCGCGCAGCCGCCGAGCAGGAGCACGGCGGCGAACAGCAGCAGCACGGCGCGCAGCGGCGCGATTCGGAACAGGGTTCGTGGCATGGGGGCCTCCTCGCGGCAATCGGTGAGCGGATCGTCGCTGCATTGTACCGAGCGCGCCCCGCACACCGGGTTTCGTAGTTTTCGCGGCCACGCCGGATCGTTAATAGATTAAAACTACGAAAATACCAGCTAAACGGAAAGCGCATTAATGCTTTCCAGCATTCAATGAAGCGCAGTGAATTCAATAGATGCAATTTCTAAATTTTTCGTTTCCTTTACCTAAAACCATCAAGTATATTTACGCATCCTTCGAGCAAGCCGACAAAGCTTGAAGCCGCATGACGGCGATTTTACGGAACGGCGACACGCCTTCCTGCCATCCTGCGGCCCGGCCCGGCCAGCCCCGTAGGTCGTTGGTTCAATGGAATCGCGCGCCCGCGCAGGGCGCGCGGCTCCGTGTCGTGCGCGCGAAATCAACTCAGTACAACACGCGCCCGGCCATTTTGAACCGGCAAGTTAACCGACATCCGGAAATCCAGAGGGGGCAGTAAACCATGATTACCTTCACGTAGTCGGCCGCCGTCTTTTCGAATAATCCGTCATTGGCATTTTCATCGCTGTTGATTAACGGCGAGGGGATTGTTTTTGCCGGCGTTTTCGCAGCACTGAACGATTCTTTCAACAATCGAGGTTTCAGTCATGTCGATCGATATTCGCAAGATGCGTTATCTGCCGCTCGTCGCCGCGCTCGCACTCGCCGGGTGCGGCGGTGACGACGGCGGTGCAGGCTCCGCTTCCGCGCTCAGCTCCGCCGGCGCGCCGCACTCGGGCTCGTCGCCCACCGTCAACGCGCCGCCGAGCGCATCCAACGTCGACAAGAGCGTGTCGCCTGTCGAGTTGCCGGACACCGTGGTGCCCGTGAACTACCGGCTGTGGTTCCGCCCGAACGACGCGCTGAACGCGTTCGACGGCCGCGCCGACGTCGAGATCAAGGTGCTGAAGCCGGTCAACAACATCGTGATCGCCGGCCACCGGATCAAGTTCACGAACGGCCGCATCACGCTGCAGCCGGGCAACATCCAGCTGATCGCGACGCCGCAGGACAAGGGCGACTTCTACCAGCTGCGCCCCGTGAGCGGCACGATCTCGCCGGGCAACTATTCGCTGCACATGGAATGGTCGGGCATCATCAACTTCAAGTCGTATGACGATCCGGGCACGAAGACGGGCGGCAGCTGCGGCGACGATCCGTATCCGGGCTGCTCGGCTGCGGAAGGCGTGTTCCGCGTCGACCTGAAGGGCACCGACGGCAAGACGAGCGGCGCGATCCTCACGCAGGGCGAAACCAACCTGTCGCGCCAGTGGTTCCCCGGCTGGGACGAGCCGGCGTTCCGCCCGACCTATGAAGTGACGGCCGAAGTGCCGTCGAACTGGCGCGTCGTGTCGAACGCGGCCGAGAAGCCGTCGACCAACGTCGGCGGCGGCTACAAGCTCGTGCAGTTCGAGAAGACCCCGCCGATGCCGTCGTACCTGCTGTTCTTCGGCGGCGGCCTGTTCGACACCTATGAAGACGACTTCACGAGCCCGCTGCCGGGCGGCAAGGGCGGCCTGCACCTGCGCGTGTTCACGCCGCCGGGCATGAGCGACTGGGCGAAGCCGGCGATGGACCGCACCAAGCAGGCGCTCGACTTCTACTACCGCTACACGGGCATTGCGCTGCCGCTCACGAAGTTCGACACGGTGGCCGCGAACGACGCGTTCAAGGAGCAGAAGGACCTGAACTTCGGCGGGATGGAGAACTGGGGGTCGATCCTCGAGTTCGCCGACGACATCCTGCCGCAGCCGGGCCAGCCGATGTCGCACTACGGCAACGAGGTGCTGACGCACGAAGTCGCGCACCAGTGGTTCGGCGATCTCGTCACGACCGACTGGTGGGACAACGTGTGGCTCAACGAATCGTTCGCGACGTTCTTCGAGACGAAGACGACGATCCAGTTCTTCCCCGACGAGTTCAGCTGGCTCGACCAGGTGAAGAACAAGTACCGCGTGATCAATCGTGACATCGGCCCGAACGCCTTCCCGGTCGCGCCGAACTTCAACGGCTGGGCCTCGAACGACTTCGTGCTGAGCGCCAGCGCGTTCACGTACGACAAGGGCGGCCACGTGCTGAAGACGCTCGAGAACTATCTCGGCGAACAGACGCTGCGCAAGGGTTTGCAGCAGTACCTCGTCGACTACTCGTTCGGCAACGGCACACCGAAGCGCCTGTGGGATGCGCTGTCGAAGGAAAGCGGCCAGGCGATCGGCGCGATCGGCGACAGCTACGTCCGCCAGACCGGCGTGCCGCTGATCTCGCTCGACACGCAGTGCGACCTGACGAAGAACCAGACGGTCGTCACGCTGAAACAGCAGCCGTTCCCGAACAAGAACGCGTATCCGGGCCTGCAGTGGACGGTGCCGATCACGCTCGCGTACGGCCAGGGTCTCGCGAAACGCACGACGCTCGCGCTGAAGGATACGCAGACGCAAACGCGGATCGACGGCTGCACGGGCGTGGTGGCCGACCCGAGCGGGCTCGACTACTACGTCGTGAACTACAGCGACGCGGCCTGGAGCGGGCTGCTCACGCAGGTCAACGGCTCGACCGATCCGGTGCTGCTCGCGAACCTGAAGAGCGAAGCCGCGCTGCTCGTCGCGAACAACCTCGCGCCGGCATCGCGCTCGACGTCGATCGGCTCGGTCGCTTCGCCGGCTGCGATGAAGCTGCGCCAGACGCCGACCTTCGGCGGCATCGAACCGGTGACGAAGGAACGCCCGGCACTGCAATACCAGGGCATCTTCAAGCCGCGTAAGGTAGTCACGCAGTAACGGTGCGCGCCCGGCCGGTGCCGCGCAGCCTGCGGCGGCCGGCCGGCGTACCGGTTTCTCCGACCTTTGACGGGCCTCGCGTGCGAGGCCCTTTTTCATGCCCGGCGTGCGTCGGGCCCGGCGACACGTCGCCGGCCGTCGTCACGCCCACGCCGCATCCCACGCCGGCTGCGCGAACCACGTCGCGAGGAACGCGACGAGCCGCGACGCGCGTGCGGTGCCGCGCGCCGGCTGGCGCAACACGTGGATCGTCGCCGGCTCGGGCGCCGCCGCGAACTGCGGCAGCACCGCGCGCAAGCGGCCATCGCGCAACGCATCCCCCGCGAGCCAGGTCGGCAGGTGCGCGAGACCGAGCCCGTCGATCGCGGCTTCGAGCAACGCTTCCGAATGATTGCTGCGAAACCGCGGCTGCGCCGGCGCGTGGCGGCGCTCGCCGAAGCGCCACGCGCCCGGCGGCGGCACCCCGTGCCAGGCGAGGCAGTCGTGCCCGGCGAGCGCGTCGGGCGTATCCGGCTCGCCGCGCCGCGCCAGATACGCCGCGCTCGCGCACAGCACGCGCCGCTGCGGCGCCAGCACGGTTGCGACGAGGCGCGTGTCCTCGAGCGGGCCGATGCGCACCGCGAGATCGACATCGGAGCCGAGCCGCGCGCCCTGCAGGTCGACCATGCTGTCGGTCAGCACGAGGTCGACCTGCAGCGCCGGATGACGCTGCATGAACGCGGCCAGCGCGGCCACCAGATGCCGCCGGCCGAACGGCGCCGGACAGTCGACGCGCAGCAGCCCGCTCGGCTCGTCGTGCTGGCTGTGCAGGTCTTCCTGCAGGCCGCGCAGCTCGGCCAGCATCCGCGTCGCGCGCCCGTACAGCAACTGCCCGGCCTCGGTGGGCCGCAGCGCATGCGTGGTGCGATGCAGGAGGCGGATGCCGAGCTGTGTCTCGAGCCGGTCGATGCGCCGCGTGACCGACGACGCGGCGACACCCAGCCGGCGGGCGGCCGCCGAGAAGCTCTGCTGGTCGACCACGTCGACGAACAGCGCCAGGTGCGGGGAAAGGAAATCGTCCATTCGGTGCCTTCGGATTTGGCTATGCGTTCATCGCAAAACAATCATCCGCCTTTGCGGGTTTCCGCGTCAAACCGGGCCGACTAGACTGCGTTCATCCATTTCACTCGCTGCACGCCCCGCCCCACCGGGCCGCGCGGCAGCCAACCGCCACGGAGATCACCATGCGCAGCATCCGCTTCGACGCCCCCGCCGCCGACATCGAGTCGCTCGACGCGCGGGTCAGGGAAATCGACACGCCCGTACCGGCCGACGGCCAGATGCTGATCGAGGTGCACGCGGCCGGCGTGAACCCGAGCGACGTGAAGGCCGCGCTCGGCCGCATGCCGCACGCGGTGTGGCCGCGCACGCCCGGGCGCGACTGGGCCGGCATCGTGCGCAGCGGCCCGGAAGGCTGGATCGGCGCGCCGGTGTGGGGCTCGGGCGGTGATCTCGGCGTCGGCCGCGACGGCTCGCATGCGCAATGGCTCGTGCTCGACGCGGCACTGGTGCGCCGCAAGCCCGCCGTGCTGACGCTCGACGAAGCGGCCGGCGTCGGCGTGCCGTTCGTCACCGCCTACGAAGGCTTGCGCCGCGCCGGCATGCCGACGGCCGGCGACGTCGTGCTCGTGTTCGGCGCGAACGGCAAGGTCGGCCAGGCCGCGATCCAGCTCGCGACCGCGCACGGCGCAACCGTGATCGGCGTCGAGCGCAGCGCCGGCGGCTATCGCGGCCACGCATCGGGCGACGTGCACATGATCGACGCGTCGAAAGAGCCGGTGGCCGACGCGGTGCGCGCGGCGACCGGCGGCCGCGGCGCGGACATCGTCTACAACACGGTCGGCAGCCCGTACTTCGAAGCGGCGAACGCGTCGATGGCGATCGGTGCACGGCAGATCTTCATCTCGACGATCGAGCGCAGCGTGCCGTTCGACATCTTCGCGTTCTATCGCGGCCAGCACACGTTCGTGGGCGTCGATTCGCTGCAGCTCGGCGGCGCCGCGGTCGCGCAGATCCTCGACACGCTCGCGCCCGGCTTCGGCAACGGCACCCTGCGCCCGTTCCCGATCGGCGACGACTACGTCTATCCGCTCGAGCGCGCGCACGATGCGTATCGCGCGGTGCTGGCCGGTGCGCGCGAGCGCGTCATCCTCAAACCCTGACGCCGGATCACACGGGAGACCGCCATGACGGATTACGTGACTTCGCTCGCGGTGGGCCTCGGCGTCGGCGTGTTGTATGCGCTGCTGCACGTGCGCTCGCCGGCCCCGCCGCTCGTCGCGCTCGTCGGGCTGCTTGGAATGGTGATCGGCGAACGCGCGATCGCGCTGTTGCGCTGACGGGTCGATGCCGCTAGCGGTCGTCGCGCCGGCGGAATGCCCACCACGCGGCGAGTGCCGTGAAGCCCGCCACGAGCAGCACCATCAGCCAGAAGCCGTGCTTGTTCTCCGAGAACGGCACGCCGCCGACATTCATCCCGAAGAAGCCGGCAACGATGTTGATCGGCAGCGCGATCACGGTCACGAGCGTCAGCGTGAACAGCGTCCGGTTGTTCTGCTCGTCGAGACGCGAACCGATCTCTTCCTGAAGCAGCTTGATCCGCTCGTTGAGCCCGGCCAGGTCGGCGAGCACCAGCGAAAACTCCTCGGTCGACTCGCGCAGCTCCTGCACGTCTTCCACGTGCAGCCAGGCGGGCGGTTTCGCGAGCAGCCGGAAGATCGACCCGGGCTCGGGCGCGAGCATGCGCTGCAGGCGCGTCAGCGTGCGGCGCATCGCGCCGAGCTCGATGCGGCTCGACGTGAGCCGCTGCGACAGGAAGCGGTCCTCGATGCGATCGACGTCGATACTCGTGCGCCGCATGATCTGGATCAGCAGGTCGGCCTGGTCGCGCAGCAGGTGCACGAGCAGCTCCGCCGGCGACCGGAACTGCTCGCCGTCGCGCACGCACGCGCGCAGCGTGTCGACCGAACGCAGCGGCTTGAGCCGCGCGGTGACCATGATGCGCCGCTCGACGTGGACGAACAGCGTCGCGATCTCCGACGGCGTCAGTTCGAGGTTGAACATCACGTCGTTGACGATCGCGCGCAGTGCGCCGTCTTCCTGCTCGATGCGCGTCGAGCGCGACCCTTCGTGAAGGAATTCGAAGAAGCTGTCGGGCAGGCCGAGGTGCGTGCGCATCCAGCGCTCGCTCGCGCCGTGCGCGAGATTGAAGTGCAGCCAGACGAAATCGTCCGACGCGCCATCGTGCTCGCGGCACGTGCGCAGCCACGCGGCGGCCGTGTCGGCATCGAGCGTCGCGCCGGATCCGCCCGGATCGAAGCGGAATCCGCACACCATGCCGGACGTATCGGCGCCGTAAGTCTGTACGATCAGGTCCATCGTGTCGAAGGTCGTGCGGCGCGCGGCGCGCCGCGCATCGCGGGTCGCGAGCCCGCGCCGGAAAAGGAAAGGAAACGTATGCCCGACGGGCGTGACGCGCCGGTGACAGCGTCACGCCGCATCATACCGGCCGATTCCGCGCCCCAAAAGCAACGCGCCGCCCAACGGGCGGCGCAGGTGCGGCAGGCCGGCAAACGCGAGACGCGTTACTGCCGCGTCTCCGACTGCGCGGCGCTCGGGCACGCGGGATCCTTGCCCCAGTGACCTTCGCAGACGCGCCAGCGGCACAGTTGATCCTCGAAGAAACCGCGCTCCGAGCATTCCTTCACGCGCGATGCCAGCGAGCCGGCCGTCGCGGCCGTCTTGGTCGGCACGGCCTGCGCCTTCTGCGCGGCGAGTTTCTTGTCGGCGGGCTTCGTGCGCGCGACGAGCGCCGCGAGCAGATCCGCATCCGGATCGTCCTTCCCGGCCGCCTTCGCACTGCGGGTCGGCGTCGCGTCGCGACGCTTCTTCGCCTGCGCAAGCTCGGCCTGCTGTTCCTTGCGATGCTTGCGGGCCTCGGCCTTTGCGTCGGCCTTGGCATCGGCCTTCGTGTCGGTCTTGCCGTGCGCCGCGACCTTCGCGTTCTTCGCTGCGTCGGCCTTCGCGGTCTTGGTCGCAGCAGCAGCTGCGGCAGCAGCGGCGGCCGCACCGGCCGTGCCCGATGCATCGTCGGCGCCGTTGGCGAGCGCGCGCGACAGGCGGCTGTTGTCCGCGGCGGACGCGGACGATGCGGAAGCAACGGTTCGGGAAGCTGCGTCGTCGTTGACGATCGTGGCCGGCTGCGCGGCGGATGCCGCATTTTGCGCGACCTGCACGGCAGCGTCGCTGGCCGCTGCGGCCTTCGCCGGTGCGGCGGCCGCAGGTGCGGCCTCGGCCGTGACGGCGGCGGCCTGCTCGCCCGAATGCTGCACGCGCCATGCGCCCCAGCCACCGACGGCAACCACCAGTGCAACGACGGCCGCGATCGGCGCCTTCAGCGAACGGCGCGGCGGTTCGGCCGGCGGCGTGACACGTCCTTCCAGATTCGCGAGAATGCGCGACTGCTGAGCTCCGTCGCCTGCCGGTTTGGTATCGGACAGCAGGCTGGGCGGAGTTTTCGAATTTGAATTTTCCGGCGCACTCATTCAGCGTCTCATTGAATCCTGGTTTAATTCACCGCGATAATATAGCCCGGCCTCTCGAAGCAGCCTGATTCTAAGAGCAAGCATTGCAAAACACAATCAATTCCAATTTCCGGGGATTTCGTTGATTGCCGTCGCACTCGTCGCCTATTTCGCCCTTGCCGTAGCAGTTGCGGCACTGTTGCTTTTACCGGGTATCCGCGCGACCGTTTTCGAATCCGTCGCCCAGTTTCACGGCCGCCTAACACGCCGTGCGAACGATCGCGCCGCGCGTACGCGAAGTCAGATTGTTAAATCGGCAAGCGTTACGCGCGGTGCTTTAAACGATGTGCAAAATTTACTGGTTCGGCGGCGCTTGATGATTATGGTATCGGCAGGTATTCTTGCGACGCCGCCATTGGTCGCCATTGCGTTACGCGGCCGGCAATTGTTCCAGTACGACGACACGGCGCGCGTGCCCGACGAGAAGATCGCCGCCCTGCTGCAGGGCGAACAGCTCGTACCGCCCCCGCCGCTGCCGCCGGAAGTCTTCGCCACCAAGGAAGTCGAACAGGTACGTCCGGCGCTGAAGGATGCAAGCCGCGACTGGAACCTGCTGGATCCGGATTTCCGTACGCGTTTGCTGCTGGTCTACAAGATCATGCACGAACAATATGGATATGAAATGGCGTTGCTGGAAGGTTACCGGAGCCCGGAACGGCAGAACCGGCTGGCGGCAATGGGCGGCAACGTGACCAACGCGGCGGCCTTCCAGAGTTATCACCAATTCGGGCTGGCGGCCGACAACGCATTCCTGCGCGACGGCAAGCTGGTCATTTCCGAGAAAGATCCGTGGGCGATGCGCGGCTACCAGTTGTACGGCCAGGTCGCCGAACAGGTTGGCCTGACCTGGGGGGGCCGCTGGAAAATGATGGATCTCGGGCACGTGGAATACCATAAACCCGGTTTTAAACTGGGACGCGGCAGCTAGCCAGGGCTGCCGGACAGGAAATAATGAGGGCGGCATGGGGCTTTTTAATATCCCGGCAGGAAACGATATGGGCGGCGCAAAAAATCATGCATTCCGGTGCGCGATTTTTTCCGGCCGCCGCTTCCGTTTTAAATCTCACAGCGTCCTTTCGTTAATGCGCGCGCCTTCTCCGATGCCGCGGGCGCATTGATGCCAGCCCCCTTCATCCCGTTTGACAGCATGGCGACACATCGCGGCGCCACCCTTGCCGCTCGACGCGCCTGCGTCGCCTCACCGAATCGCACCGGAACCTGAACGTCCTATGCAACGCATCCTCAACGTGCTGACTCATCCGCGTACGCTCTCGATCGTCGGGATCGTCGCGCTAGCGGCCATCCTCTTCATCGTCGCCGACATGCTCCAGTTGCCGCTCCTGTGGGCGGCGATCGCGTTCGCGGCGATCCTCGCACTGTGGCTCGTCGTCGCGCTGTGGCGCCGCTGGCGCGTGAAGCGCGCGAACCAGCAGCTCGGCCAGGTGCTGGAGGAGCAGGCGGAAACCGGCAAGATCGCTGCGCCCGCCGCCGCCGCGCTCGCCCCCGACGCGAAGACGGCCGACCTCGACGTGCTGCGCACGCGCCTGTCGGACGCCGTGAAGACGATCAAGACGTCGAAGATCGGCCAGGTATCGGGCGGCTCCGCGCTGTACGAACTGCCGTGGTACATCGTCATCGGCAACCCGGCCGCGGGCAAGAGCAGCGCCGTGCTCAATTCCGGCCTGCAGTTCCCGTTCGCGGACAAGAACAGCGCCGTGATCCACGGCATCGGCGGCACGCGTAACTGCGACTGGTTCTTCACGACCGAAGGGATCCTGCTCGACACGGCCGGCCGTTATTCGGTGCACGAGGAAGATCGCAGCGAATGGCTCGGCTTCCTCGGCCTGCTCAAGCGCTATCGCCCGAAGGCGCCGATCAACGGCATCATCGTCACCGCGAGCATCGCCGAACTCACCGGCAACCGGCCCGAATTCGCGATCAACCTCGCGAAAAACCTCCGCCAGCGCGTTCAGGAGCTGACGGAGAAGCTCGAGGTGTTCGCGCCGGTCTATGTGATGTTCACGAAGGCCGACCTGATCACCGGCTTCACCGAATTCTTCAGCAGCAGCGACAAGCACGAGTACGACCGCGTGTGGGGCGCCACCCTGCCCTACGAACCCGACGACAAGCGCGACGTGGTCGCACAGTTCGACACGCACTTCGAGGAACTGTACGAAGGGCTGAAGGAAATCAGCGTCGCGCAGCTGTCGCTGTCGCGCGGCAACCAGCTGTCGCCGGGCCAGCTGAGCTTCCCGCTCGAATTCTCGACGATCAAGCCGTCGCTGCGCGCGTTCCTCGCGACGCTGTTCGAGAACAACCCGTTCCAGTACAAGCCGATCTTCCGCGGCTTCTACTTCACCAGCGCCTTGCAGGAAGGCGAAACCAACAGCGCGGCCGCGCAGCGCATCGCGCAGCGCTTCGGCCTCGACGGCAGCGCGCTGCCGAAGCCGCACAGTGCATTCTCGAAGAACGGCTTCTTCCTGCGCGACCTGTTCTCGAAGGTGATCTTCGCGGACCGCCAGACGGTGCGGCAGTTCGCGAGCCCGACCAAGACCCGGTTGCGCTATGCGACCTTCTTCGGCTTCGTCGCGGCGCTCGCGCTCGCGCTGGGCGGCTGGACCTGGTCGACGATCGGCAACCAGCAGCTCGTCGCGAATGTGCAGGCCGACCTCGACAACGTCACGCGCCTGCAGCAGGGCCGCAACGACCTGCAGTCGCGCCTGCAGGCGATGGACATCCTCGAAGACCGGATCGAGCAGCTCGAGCAGTTCCGCCGCGACAAGCCGGTCTCGGTGTCGCTCGGCCTGTACCAGGGCGACCGTCTCGAGCAGCACCTGCTGACCGAGTATTACAACGGCGTGCGCCAGATCCTGCTGGCCCCCGTGTCGCAGAATCTCGCGTCGTTCATGAAGGACGTGAACGCGCACCCCGAGCAGCTCGTGCCGATGACGCGCCCGCCCGAATCGGGCGCCGTGCAGGGTGGCGCGATTCCGGTCTCGACGAACGCGGCAGGCGCCGCGCCGCAGGCCGGCGCCGCACTGGCCGCATCCGGCACCGCGCCGGCCGCCGCGCAACAGCCGGCCGCTCCGCAGGGCGGCCTCTACAGCGACGCGTCGCCGACCAACGTGCAGGACGCGTACAACGCGCTCAAGACGTACCTGATGCTGTCCGACAAGCGTCACGTCGAACAGGCGCACCTGACCGACCAGCTCGCCCGCTTCTGGCGCGGCTGGCTCGAGACGAATCGCGGCAACATGCCGCGCGACGAGATGATCAAGAGCGCCGAGCGCATGATCTCGTTCTACCTGTCGCGCGTGAACGACGACGACTGGCCGATGATCGACGCGAACCTCGCGCTCGTCGACCAGACCCGCGAGAACCTGCGCCGCGTCGTGCGCGGCATGCCGGCCCGCCAGCGCGTGTACGAGGAAATCAAGGCACGCGCGTCGACCCGCTTCGCGCCGATGACCATCGCGCGCATCGTCGGCGACGGCAACCAGGGGCTCGTGGCAGGCAGCTACGCGATTCCGGGCACGTTCACGCGCGAAGCGTGGTTCGACTACGTGCAGCCGGCGATCCGCGACGCGGCGACCAAGGAACTGCAGGCGAAGGACTGGGTGCTGAACACGTCGACGCAGGACGACCTGACGCTCGAGGGCAGCCCCGAGCAGATCCAGAAGACGCTCGTCGGCATGTACAAGACCGAGTATGCGCAGCACTGGCAGAAGTTCATGCAGGGCATCGCCGTGCAGGGCTTCAGCAGCTTCGGCCAGGCCGTCGACGGGATGAACCGCCTCGGCGACCCGCAGGATTCGCCGATCCGCAAGATCCTCGAGACCGCGTACGACCAGACGTCGTGGGACAACCCGTCGCTCGCGAACGTGACGATCAAGAAGGCGCAGACGGGTGTCGTGAACTGGGTCAAGCAACTGTTCTCGCGCACGCCGGCCGGCCAGGTGGCGGCCGCCAACATCGACATCAACGGCAATCCGGCCGAGGTGCCGATGGGTCCGATCGGCCAGGAATTCATCGGGCTCGCGCGGATCGTCGCGGTGCATGACGGCACGTCGATGCTCAAGGGCTACATGGAGTCGCTGTCGAAGGTCCGCACGCGCTTCAACGTGATCAAGAACCAGGGCGACCCGGGCCCGGGCGCGCGCCAGCTGATGCAGCAGACGCTCGACGGCAACGGTTCGGAACTCGCCGATTCGCTGAAGCTCGTCGACGAACAGATGCTGACCGGCCTCACCGATTCGCAACGCAAGTCGCTGCGTCCGCTGCTCGTGCGGCCGCTGATGCAGGCGTTCGCGGTCGTGATCCAGCCGGCCAGCGCCGAAGTCAACAAGGTGTGGAACGCGCAGGTCTACCAGCCGTTCCAGAACTCGCTCGCGACGAAGTACCCGTTCGCGGCGAGCGCGAAGGTCGAGGCCGGCGCCGGTGAAATCGCGCAGGTGTTCGGTCCGGACGGCTCGATCGCGAAGTTCGTCGGCACGACGCTCGGGCCGCTCGCGGTGCGCCGCGGCGACACCCTCGCCGCCCGCACGTGGGGCGACATGGGCATCGGCCTCACGCCGGACTTCACGAACGGCTTCGCGCGCTGGGTCGCGCCGCTCGCGGGCGGTGCGGCAGGCGGCGCGGCCGCGTCGTCCGAGCCGCAGACGGTGTTCCAGATCCTGCCGCAGCCGAGCACGGGCACGACGGAATACACGATCGCGATCGACGGCCAGCAACTGCGCTACCGCAACACGCCGCCGCAGTGGACCAACTTCGTGTGGCCGAACCCGCAGGGCTCGCCGGGCGCGACGCTGTCCGCGACGACCTTCGACGGCCGCACGGTGCAGCTCGTCAACGAGCCGGGCCGCTACGGCCTCGAGAAGCTGATCAACTCGGCGCAACGCAAGCGCCGTCCGGACGGCACCTTCGACCTGACGTGGGCGCAGGGCAACGTGAACGTGTCGGTGACGATGCGCATCATCAGCACGTCGCAACCGTCCGGCGGCGGGGGCAGCGACCAGCCGCAGCAGCAGAGCCTGCGCGGCCTGCAGCTGCCGTCGTCGGTCGCCGACGCGAGCGCGGGCGCCGCGCAGAACGCGACCCAGTCCGGCACGGTTACGCCGGGCGCAGCGCCGGCCGTCGCGGCCGCCAACGCAACGAATGCACAGGGGGCGCAATGACGCAAACCGTACAGGCGCAAATCGCCTACTTCGGCAAGATTCCGTCGCGCGGCGACTTCGTGAAGAGCCCGCACAATCCGCAGTTGCTGCAGACGCTCGACCGCTGGATCGCGCAGGCGCTCGAACTGCTCGCGGAAGATCCGCGCTGGAAGCTCGTCTACGAGGATGCGAAGCCGATGCATTTCGCGTTCCTCGGCTCGCGCAGCAAGCTCGCGATCGCGGGCCACATGGTCGCGAGCCACGACGTGTCGATGCGCCGCTTCCCGTTCCTAGGCGCAACGGCGCTCGAGGTCGACCGGCCGCTCGCGTTCCTCGCGCGCAGCCCGCTCGCGTTCGCGCGGCTGTGGTCGCGCGTCGCCACGCAGATCCCGCCGCTGCTGGGCAAGGACGAGCCGCCCGGCGCGCTGCAGGCGCTCGGCGACACGCAGGTGCCGATCGACGTCGGCGGCCCCGGCACGTCGCATGACGGCACCTTCAACGATTTCGTCGAACACCAGTCGCTGTACGGCCTCCAGGAGATGCTGCTCGACAGCGGTCATCCCGTGCGGCTGCGCGGCGCGATGCTCGCGCTCGGCTCGCTGCTGCGGCCGGTGATGCAGAGCGGCTCGTCGCACATCGAACGCGGCCTCACGCTGCCGCTGCCGGTCGATCCGTTCTACCGCAGCCTCGTCGCCGCGTTCTGGCTCGAACTGATCGCGCCGTTCGTCGCGCAGGCCGACTTCGAGCTCGCGATCTTCATCGGCACGATCGCCGAGCGCGAACGGCTCATCATCGGCTTCAACGGCGCGTCGGCCAAGACGCTGCTGAGCGTCGTCGACCCGCAGACCTACGCCGCCCACAACATTGACATCGACGATCCCGAGTGGATCGACGCCCATGCGCAAAACGATCACCAGATCAGCAAGCTCGTCAGCTACCTCGACCAACCGCAACTCTCGCTGCGCGTCGCTATCGACGCGTTCCGTGAAGCGTTCATCGGAGGCTGACGGGATGCATCGCATGAATCACGTCCTCGCCGCCCTCCTCGCCTCGGGCCTGTTCATCGGCAGCGGCACGGCCTTCGCGCAGAACACGGGCGCGACGGTCACGCCGGTCGGCAACGGCACGGTCGCGACGACCGCGCTGCCCGCGAACACCGGTGCCGCACCGGGGACGGCGTCAGGCGCCGTCGTGCACGGCACGGCCGGCACCGCGAGCACCATCACGCCGCCGCCCGCGGCCGCGACACCCGGCCAGGTGGTCGTCGGCGGCAAGGTGCCCGACGAGGCGACCAAGGCCGCCGTGCTGCAGAAGCTGCGCGACACCTACGGCGCGACGAACGTCGTCGACCAGATCGAGGTCGGCGACGTCGCGACGCCGCCGAACTGGAGCGCGAACGTGCAGAAGCTGCTCGGCGCGCAGCTCAAGCAGATCAGCAAGGGGCAGCTGAAGATCAACGGCACGCAGATCGAGATGAAGGGCGAGGTGCACAACGAAGCGCAGCGCCAGCAGCTCGCGAGCGACATGGCGAACACGCTGAACCCGACGTATACGATCAGGAACGGGCTGCGCGTATCGGCATCCGAACAGGGCGTGCTCGACCAGACGCTCGCGAACCGGACGATCGAGTTCGAAACGGGCAGCGCAACGCTCACGCCGCAGGGCAAGCTGATCCTCGACCAGATGGCGGCCGCGCTCGCGAAGATGCAGAACCGCACGGTCGACATCATCGGTCACACAGACAACTCGGGGAACCGCACGTCGAACATCGCGCTCAGCCAGGCGCGCGCGGATGCGGTGAAGGGTTACCTGATCACGAAGAGCATCCCGCCGCAGCAGATGACGACGACGGGCGTCGGGCCGGATCAGCCGATCGCGCCGAACGATACGGCGGACGGGCGCGCGCGGAACCGACGGATCGAGTTCCGGGTGGGGCAGTAAGCGTAGAGGGATGTCACGGGCCGCTTCGTACGGAGCGGCCCGGCAGGCGACGGGCGGCGGCAGCGATGCGCCGCCCGTTTCACGTTTACGACTGCTCGTCCGGCCTCACGCCCAGCAGTTCGCGAATATGCGACAGCGAGCCGTCGTCCTTCACGACGCTCTCGAGCCACTTGTGCAGCGGCATGTCGGCCCATTCGGCCGCCTTGTCGGCAAGATACGCGACCGGGCTGTGCGGCTCGGTCTGGCGGAAATAGCGGGCGACCGCGCGCAACTGGTCGACGGCCTGCGCACGGTTCTGGATGCCGGCGATCATCTGCGTCACCGGGGCGCGCGGAACGGGCTGCGGCTGCACGTGAGTCTCCTCGGTCTGAATCGGGTTGCCGAACACCGGCTCGATGCGCTCGGGTTGCGCCTGCGGTGCCGACTGCGTGTGCGGCGCGCTGCCCGTATAACCCTGCTCGCGCGCAAAGCGCTCGGCGAGCCGGTACACGGTCTCGAACGCGTCGCGCGCCTGCCGGAAGCTCGGCGCCGAATCGCCCGCGCGCTCGACGAGCCGCTCCTCGAACGCATCGAGCGCGAATTCGAACGCCTTCAGGTTCGCGAGCAGCGCCGTGTAGAACGCGATCGACGTCACGCGCCGCGACGAATCGATCTGCTCGATCGACGGCTTGCCGCGTGCGATGTCGTCCGCGTGTTCGGGGTCGCGCTTGATGGCCTGCGCGACATGCTGCGCCACTTCCCAGTCGAGCGTGCTGAACGCGTTCGACGCACCGTCCGTCAATGGCACCGCGCGCAGCAGCTCCGCCGTGCGGCCGGACAGCCACGCGACGTTGCCGAGCCGGTGCTCGATGTCGTCGTCTTCGGGCAGCGGGTGCACGGTGTCCCAGAAGTCGCGGCACAGGCCCTCGAGCAGCGCATAGCCTTCGGTGAGGCCGGTGATGCCGTCCTCGAGCGCGAGCGCCTCGGTCAGCCATACGGCGAGCCGCAGGTCCTTCGTGCGCGTGCGCAGCAGCTCGCCTGCGTGATCGACGACGAAGCCCCAGTCGGCCTCCTTGATCTCGGTCACCCATTCGCCCTGGTCGAGCGTCGGATCGTCGTAGCGCCGCGCGTCCTGGATCGCGTCGAATTCGTTCGAAAACAGCAGGTCGTCGCCGCTGGGCGACGCATCGCTGATCGGCGTCAGCAGCTCGGGGAGATTGATCGGCATGGTTTCAGTTCATCAATGCTGGGTGATGCGCGGCCGCGCTCATTCGACGGTGTACGTGAATTCGCCGGCCTCGTCCGCGCGCACCGCGATGCGCGCGATGGCCGCGCCGTCGGCGATCCGGCCGAGCACGTGGCCCGCGATCTCCGGCAGCAGCGTGCCGTTCAGGATATGGTCGACGTTGCGGGCGCCCGAATCGACTTCGGTGCAGCGCGCGAGCACCGCGTCGACGAGCGACTCGTCCCATTCGAACGCCGCCTTGTGGTTCGCCTCGATCCGGCGGCGGATCCGCTCGAGCTTCAGCTCGATGATCTCGGCCAGCACGTCGTCGGAAATCGGGTAGTACGGCACGACCTTCATCCGCCCGAGGAACGCGGGCTTGAACGTCTTGTACAGCTGCGGACGCAGCGTCTCGGCAAGGGCATCCGGATCGGGCAGTTCCTCGGCCGGCTTGTTCAGGCACGCCTGCATCACCGCGGCGGAACCGACGTTCGACGTCAGGATGATCAGCGTGTTGCGGAAGTCGATCTCGCGCCCTTCCGCATCGTCCATCGCGCCCTTGTCGAACACCTGGAAGAACATCTCGAGCACGTCGGGGTGCGCCTTCTCGACCTCGTCGAGCAGCACGACCGAATACGGGTTGCGGCGCACGGCCTCGGTCAGCACGCCGCCTTCACCGTAGCCGACGTAGCCCGGCGGCGAGCCCTTCAGGCCCGACACGCTGTGCGCTTCCTGGTACTCGCTCATGTTGATCGTGACCATCTTGCGCTCGCCGCCGTACAGGATGTCGGCCAGCGCGAGCGCCGTCTCGGTCTTGCCGACGCCCGACGGCCCGACGAACATGAACACGCCGCGCGGCTTGTTCGGATCCTCGAGGTTTGCGGTCGCGGTGCGCACGCGCTGCGCGATCGCGTCGAGCGCATGGTCCTGGCCGATCACGCGCGCGGTGAGCAGCGGCTGCAGGTTCAGCACGGTGTCGATCTCGTCCTTCACCATCCGGCCGAGCGGAATGCCCGTCCACGCGGCGACGATCTCGGCGACGACATGCCCGTCGACCTGCAGCGGCACCATCGGCTCGCCGCCCTGCAGCGCGTGCAGCGCCGCGACGCGCTCGGCGAGCTTGTCGCGGGTCGCCTGCACGTCGACCGGCTGGCCGTCTTCCGACGGGCCGCGTGCCTTGTCGAGCGTGTCGCGCAGTTCGGTGATCTCGGCGACGATCGCACGCTCGGCTTCATAACGCGCTTCGTCCTTCGCCAGTTGTTCGAGCGCCGTGTCGCGCGCGCCGCGCAGCTCGCCAAGCCGCTCGTCGTGCGCCGCGCCGCCGGCCGCCTCGCGCTCCAGCGACGCGATTTCCGCGTCGATCCGCTCGATGCGCTTCTTCGTGTCGTCGATCGCCGCCGGCGTCGCGCTGTGCGCGAGCGCGACCTTCGCGCACGCGGTGTCGAGCACGCTGATCGCCTTGTCCGGCAGCTGGCGGCCGCTGATGTAGCGGTGCGACAGACGCACGGCCTCGGTGATCGCATCGTCAAGGATCCGCACGTTGAAGTGCTTTTCCATCAGGCCGGACATTCCGCGCAGCATCGCGGCCGCGAGCGGCTCGCTCGGCTCCTCGACCTTCACGACCTGGAAGCGCCGCGCAAGCGCCGCGTCCTTCTCGAAGTACTTCTTGTATTCGCTCCACGTCGTCGCGGCGATCGTGCGCAGCTCGCCGCGCGCGAGCGCCGGCTTCAGCAGGTTCGCCGCGTCGTTCTGGCCGGCCTGGCCGCCCGCGCCGATGATCGTGTGCGCCTCGTCGATGAACAGGATGATCGGGTGCGCGCTCTTCTTCACCTCGTCGATCACGCTCTTCAGGCGATTCTCGAACTCGCCCTTCACGCTCGCGCCGGCCTGCAGCAGCCCCATGTCGAGCACGTGCAGCGCGACGCCGCGCAACGGCGGCGGCACGTCGTCGGCCGCGATGCGCAGCGCGAGGCCCTCGACGACCGCCGTTTTGCCGACGCCGGCCTCGCCGGTCATGATCGGGTTGTTCTGGCGGCGACGCATCAGGATGTCGATCGCCTGGCGGATCTCGGCTTCGCGGCCGATCACCGGGTCGATCTTGCCGTCGCGTGCGCGCTGCGTGAGGTTGGTCGTGTACGTGTCGAGCGCGGGCGTCTTCGACGGGCCCGCCGCGGGCGCCGCGCCGTCGACTGCCGGCGCGAGGCCGCCGTCTTCCGTATCGGCCTGGCGCGGTTCGGCCTCGCTCGATCCGGCCATGATTTCGTCGAACTTGTGCTTCAGGTCCGTCACGTTCACTTCCGCGAACTGCGACGACATCCGCTGCGCGAATTGCGCGAGATCCGGCGCGGTCAGCAGCGCGAGCAGGAGGTGCCCGGAACGGATGCGGCCGAGCTGCGAATCGAGCGACGCGATCAGCCACGCCTGCTCGAACAGCGCGATCAGGTGCACGGAGAACACCGGCGTGCGCGTGTTGCCTGTCTTCAGGCGCGTCAGCTCGCGCTCCAGATCGGCGCGCAGCGCATGCGGATCGACACGGCTCGCGCGCAGCGCGAGCGGCAGGTCGCCCGCCGGCTCCTCGAGCAACGCGAGGAACAGGTGCTCCAGATCGACTTCGTAGTGGCCGCGCGCCAGGCACGCGCTCGCCGCACGCTCGGTCGCGTGGCGGCACAGCGGGTTCAGTTTCGTGATCAGGGTCTTCAGAGGCGTGCTCATGGCGTCGATCTCAGGTTCGATTGTGTGTTGTTAGGGTCTGTTTACATATGGAACGCGCATGCGTTGCCACGAGAACGGCCGCTCGCGAGGCGCGCGACGCCGCGAATACTGACGTATTCGCAAGGAGCGCAACGCGGCGAGCGGCCGTTCTCGTGGCAACCCCAAATCAAAAAATTCATATCACGGGAATGCCCGAAATCGCCCGCATGGCGGCGTCGCTCGTCACTTGTTTGGCTCGGCCAAACGGCGCTCCTCACTTCTTGCCCTGCGAGCGATTTCGGGCATTCGCATGCGCGTTCCATATGTAAACAGACCCTTGGATTCAGTGAATCACGTGCAGTTCGTAGCGCGCGTCGGAGCGATCCTCGAGCGCGTCCCGCGTGCACAGGAACGCATCCCAGCCGAGCCGCGAGCCCGCGCCGAGCACGCTCGCGCCGACCTCGGTGCGCTTGAGCACGAGCTTCACCTCGTATTCGAGCGTGACGCCGGCGAGCAGCGTCAGCATCCGCTCCAGTGCGATGGCCTGCGCGCCGCCGGGCAGGAACGCCTCGTAGTCGCGCTTGGACAGCGGGCCGACGACGATCCGCGCGCGCATGTCGCGCTGCCATACGCGTTCGCCGACGAGCGCCGTCGCGCCGAGCACCGCGTTGACCTCGCCGAGCACGCTCAGCTGGTCGGGCGGCACGTCGTACCACTTGCCGACGAACTGGTCGATCTTCACCGGCACGCGGAAATAATCGGACAGCGTGCGCTGCAGGTATGCAGCCGACATCGGCCGGTGCCGCGCGGCCAGCGCATAACCGGCAACGGCCTCGTCGAGCACGCCGCCCACGCCGGCCGCGAGGCTGTCGCGCACTTCGTCGCTCGGCACGCCCGCGATCGCGAGCAGCAGCGGCAGGTAGCGTTCGTCGCGATCGAGCTCGTAATGGAACGGCAGCCGGTATTTCTTCCACGCGGCATAGAACAGCGCGGTCGCGCGGTTCGAGAACACGTCGAAGAATGCGCGCGCCGCGTGGTCGCGCTTCAGGTGCTCGCGCGCGATGATCTGCTCGGTGTAATGCAGCGGCAGCGCGCCCTGCCCGCCAAGCAGCCCGAAGAACGCGGGCGTCAGCTCGACGTGGCCGAGCTCGCCGGCCGCGAGCGCGGCGCCGCGCTGCTCGTCCGTCTTCAGTTGCGTGCCGTCGCCGTCGAACGAGCGCGCGCCTTCGATCTCGCTCGGCGGAAAGCCGAGCGACAGCGTGTTGCGGAATTCGATGCGCTGCGCGACCACGTCGCCCTGCCGCCACGCGCCGGGCGCATCCGACGCCTGCCGCGCGAACAGCCCTTCGAGCACGCGCACGGCCTGGAAGAACTCGAAGCGGTGCGGTTCGTCGAGCAGTGCGTCGACTACGCCAGGATCGATTCGCCGGTCCGGGGCTTGCATCGGATGATCTCCTCGCCGGTGCGCTTCGACACGACGACTAGTTGAACGAAACTGTTGAGGTGGACGTACAGCCCGAAGAAGCTGTCGAGCACGCGCACGAACGAGGCCAGGCTCGCGCCGACGAAGTGCTCCTCGTCGATCGTCAGGCGGATCTCGATGCCGCGCACGAAGGTCGCGAACGGCTTGCCGGGCAGCCACTGCACGGCGCCGCGCTGCTCGACGCCGGCGAGGCCGTCGATCTGGCGCATCGACACGGCGGTGCGCCGCAGGTCGTACAGCGTCAGCATTTCCTTCAGCGGCGCGAGGCCGTGCGCGACCAGCGACACGTGATTGAGCGCGAGGTGCGACACGAGCCGCCAGTGCGCGGCGCGGCCGCGCTCGAAGCGTACGCTCTGCGTCGGGCGGCGCAGCATCGAGATTCCGCTCGTCTGCGCGCCGCCTTCCTGGAACAGGTCGCCGCCTTCGAGCCCGAACGCGAGCATGGCCGGCAGGTCGCGGTTCGTGCAGGTGAGGTCGAGGCTCAGCGTGTCGGTCTGCGGCGACGTCGGCTCGAAATCGATGTCGACGATCGAGATTTCGGTTTCATAGCCGGGGCTCTTCTGCGCGACCCAGTCGTTGCGGCGCGCGAACCAGTAATGGCCGATCCGCGCCGATTCGCCGTGATGCAGCGAGTAGAACGGCCGGAATTCGATCACCGATTCCTCGTGCGCCTGCTGCCTGACGAGCTTCACCGAATCGATCGAGTACACCTCGTATGCGAACGCGCGCCGCGCCTCGGCGATCACCGGGTAGGACACCGCGCGGTGCGTGATGCGGATCGGCTCGCCGTGCTGGCGGAACAGGTTGACGATCGGCGTGCAGAACAGCCGGAAGTGGCTCGCCGTCAGCAGCTCGAGCAGCCGCGCAACGTGCGAATCGCTGCGCACGTCCTGCAGCACGAGATGCAGTGTCGCCCGCTGGCAGCGTCCCGTCGCGCGCGCGATCGCCGCGATGTCGAAGTCGACGAAATCGAACTTGTCGGGGAACGCGAAGTATTCGGTGAGCAGGCGATACGCGGGATGCGATTTCGCCGGGTAGTCGATCAGCGCGTCGTCCTCGTCGAAGCCGGCGTGCGCGATCGGCAGCTTGCGCAACGCGGTCCAGCGGCCGTTGCGTTCGGGCTCGACATACGCGCCGAGCACGTTGACGAACAGGCAGTCGGTCAGCGCGGCGACGAACGACTGCTCGCCGTGCAGGTGCGCGCGCAGCGTCGGCAGCTTCAGCGCACCGAGATCGAGCTGCGCGGCGAGCGACTCGAACGTGATCGAGATCACGCCCGTCGCGTTCGACGGCAGCACCGTCGCGCTCGGCGCGAGCGCGACCGGCGTGTAGCGCGCTTCCGAGATGCGGATCGGCGCGAGCGTCACGTCATAGGCGGTGCGGAACCGGCACTGCACGCCGCGGATCGGGCGGCTCTTCAGCTCGGTACCGCGATCGATCACGACCGGCTCGGTCTGCTGGCCGGGCGAGGCCGGCGTGAACTGCGCGATCGAGCACGACGGGAACGGCCGCAGGTAGTGCGGATAGAGCACTTCCAGCAGCGCTTCGGTGAATTCGGGGTAGTCGTCGTCGAGCTTCTTGTTGATGCGCGCGCCGAGCAGCGCGAACGACTCGATCATCCGCTCGACGTGCGGATCCTCGCAATGCTCGCCGGACAGCGCGAGCCGCGCCGCGATCTTCGGATAGCGTTCGGCGAAATCTCGCGAATAGCGCCGCAAAAACGATAATTCGCGCTCGTAATACGGCAGCAATTCTTCCATCGACGACCCCGAACCTCAATATTTCCTGCCGGACCCTGAACCATCACCGGGCGGTCCGGCCCGCTCGGCGGCTTGATTTATTGCATTCTTGCGGCGCGTGCGCGCGTGACCGAATACTGCAGCGTCGACGGCTGCAGCATCGCGTCGAAACTCACCGGCTCCTCGGCCGGGTGCACGACGAGCAGCGCCTGGATCGCGAAATAGAGCGCGTTGGTGGCCTGCTCGTTCAGCTCGAACGTCACCTGCACCTGCTGCAGGCGCGGCTCGTGGCGCGCGATGGCCTGCTGGATCGACTTGCAGATGAACGCGCGGTCGTAGTGACTCGCCAGGCTCAGCCCTGCGAAATCGTTCAGCCCGTAGGTCAGCACCGACTTCTGGCACTCCGGCAGTGTGGCCAGTTCGTTCTCGGTGTGGGCGATACGGGTGTTGAGGATCGCCTCGACGTCGCGGGCGACCGTGTTCTTGAGCTCGTCCAGCGACAATTGCCGCATCGCTGCCGAGGCCGGCAGGTGCGGTTCGTCGTCGAACAGCTTGTCGAGAAAACTGGGTTCGAATCGTTTCATAAGGGCCTGTTTCCGCTAATAACGGGCTTGCGAACGTGTGTTGCCGGTCGTAGTGCAAGGAGTGAGGAGCGCCGTTTGGCCGAGCCAAACAAGCGACGAACGACGCCGCAATACGGCCGGCAACGCACGTTCCCCTGTTTGAAAAAATCATTCGTGGGGCTGGCCCCCAGAAGGGCCGATCGCCGCGTCACGCTCCTCGCGAATACGTCGAGTATTCGCTTCGTCGCAATCCTTGCGCTCGGCCCTTCTGGGGGCCAGCGCAAGCCCGTTATTAGCGGAAACAGGCCCTGATTCACAGCGAAAACGGCAACGGGACGACGAGCGCCCCGTTGCCGCAACCGACCTTAGACCGCGTAGGTCTTGTCGTTCTTCGTCAGACTCCAGGCGCCTTGCGTGTTGCCGCCCTGGTTGCCGCCGATCTTCTGCTGGGTTTGCTTCCACTGCACGGCTGCGTACTTCAGCGAGAACGTCTCGAGCGGCAGACCTTCCTCGCGAACGCTCGGGGCGATGCTCGAGATGATCACGTACTTGAGCTTGACTTCCAGATACTGCACGCGCTTGCCTTCACCGTCAGCGCGCGAGAAATGAACCGTCACCTCGTCGAACGTGGTACCGCCCGAAGCGTGTTGGTACAGCAGCGGGCTCGACGAATCGATTTCCTTCGTGAAAATCATGTCGCCGTGCTCGCAACGCGTCATCGTGTGACCGCCAGCGGTCGATGCGGTTGCCGAACGCGGCTGAACGATCGAGTGATCCCACGATTTCAGTTCGATCCAGCCCTGGTGGTCCTTGTCCGCGGACTCGCCCTTCACCGCGGGACTACCAAACTGCAAGTGCATATGTAACATGGCCCTTCGACTCCCCAAAGAGGTGGTTTTAACGTCCTACCCAGGCGGCCCGCCCGGGCGATTTACTCGCTTATGAATTTGCCGGTTTGGGCAGATCAGCGACAAGTCGCAGAGAAATCGAGAGTTCGTCGAGCTGAAAGTGCGGGCGCAGGAACGCGACCGAACGATACGAGCCCGGCTTGCCCGGAATCTCCGACACTTGTATGGATGCCTCGCGCAGCGGGAATTGCGCCTTCTGTTCCTGCGACGCGTTGTCGTCGAGCAGGACGTACTGCGAAATCCACCGGTTGAGGAAAGTCTCCACGTTCTGCGCCGATGCGAAGCTGCCGATCTTGTCCC
Source organism: Burkholderia sp. 572 (assembly GCF_040545135.1). Classification (NCBI taxonomy): domain Bacteria; kingdom Pseudomonadati; phylum Pseudomonadota; class Betaproteobacteria; order Burkholderiales; family Burkholderiaceae; genus Burkholderia; species Burkholderia sp. 572. Next base: position 73,130 of record NZ_JBEPLH010000015.1, read on the forward strand.
GCATCATCGCCTTCAGGTAGTGCGCAACGCGCGACACCGAGAAGATGTACTGAAGCTGGGCGGACAGGACGGCGTTCGCATTCGCGCTGTCGGTGCTGTATTTTTTCGGTTTCTGCACCGATTGCGCGGCGAAAAACGCAGCGTAATCCGAGTTCTTGCAATGAACGAGCGGAATGAAGCCGAGGTCGCTCAGTTCCTTCTCGCGGCGATCGGTGATCGCGATTTCGGTCGGGCACTTCAGCGCGACTTCACCGTCGTCGGTCTTGAACGTGTGGGTCGGCAGGTCCTCGACGAGGCCACCGCCTTCGACGCCGCGGATCGCCGCGCACCAGCCGAAGTCGTCGAATGCGGCCGTCAGGCGCGCAGCGAACGCCCACGCGGCGTTGCACCACAGGTACTTGTCGTGGTCGGTGCCGTCGACGTCTTCGACGAAGTTGAAGTTCTCCGCGGTCTGGCCGTCCTTCGGATTGAACGGCAGGCGACCGAGGAAGCGCGGCAGCGTCAGGCCGACGTAGCGGGAATCTTCGGCGTCGCGGAACGACTTCCACTTCGCATATTCGACCGTATCGAACACCTTGCCGAGATCACGCGGCTTGCCGAGGTCGGAGAACGACTCGAGGCCGAGCAGCTCGGGCGACGCCGACGCGATGAACGGCGCATGCGCGGCCGCCGCAACGTGCGACATCTGCTCGATGAAGTACATGTCTTCCGGCTGGCGCGAGATCTCGTAATCGCCGATCAGCGCACCGAACGGCGAGCCGCCGAACGTGCCGAATTCCTCTTCGTAGACCTTCTTGAACAGCGCGCTCTGGTCGAATTCGCTCGCGCCCTTGAAGTCGCGCACGAGGTCGCGCTTCGGAGCGTGCAGCGCCTTGATCTTGATCGTCTGGCCGGTGTTGCTTTCCTTGACCAGATAGTCCATCCCGCGCCACGTGCTTTCGAGGCGCTGGAATTCCGGTGCGTGCATCACCGCGGAAAGCTGCGTGGAAATCAGGCGGTCGAGTTCCGCGACGCGCGCGTCGATCGTGGCCGACAGGTTGTCCGACACGATCACCGTGCCGTCGAGCACCTGGTGCACGAGTTCGCCGATCAGGTCCTTCGCACGCGCATGCTCGGAATCGGATTTCGCGACCTTGCTCTTCTCGACGATGTCGTCGAGCAGCGAAGTCCCGGCGGCGTATTCCGCGCCGCTCGCTTGGGCCGCAGCCGTTTGCTGGTTCATCTCAACACTCCGTCGTCATTCGCCGTCTTTGTCGCCGCCGGTGCCCTTCGCGAGCTCCTGCAGCTGCTGCGTGTTCTTCAGCACCTCGGACAGCAGATCCTCGAGCTTGTCGTTGCCGGCGAGCTTGTTGCGCAGGTCGGCGAGCTTCGAGCGCGCCTCGAGCAGGCGGCGCAGCGGCTCGACCTGTTCGACGACTTCGTCCGGGCTGAAATCCGACAGCGAACGGAACTTCAGGTCGACCGCAAACTTGCCGCCACCCTCGCTCAGGCGGTTTTCCACCTGGAACGCGGCACGCGGCTCGATCGCCTTCATCACGTCGTCGAAATTGTCGCGATCGATGTTGACGAACTTGCGGTCGCGCAGCTTCGGCTGCTCAATTTCGGACTGGCCCGCCAGATCGCCGACGACCCCGACGACGAACGGCAGTTCCTTCACCTCGATCGCATCGCCCTTCTCGACCTCGTAGGTCAATTGGACGCGCGGCGGCCGTATTTTCTGCAAGCTTTTCTGAATGCTTTCTTTCTTGGCCATCTCGACGGCTCCCAGGTTAGTTGTGGTTATCGCGTCAGTTGCGGTCAGTTGCGCAGTGCACCGAACGGGTCGCCGCCCTTCGGCGCGGCGCCGCCCGACGACGTGTTCGTCGGCGGCACCGTAGCGGTGGTTTCGGCGGCCGGCGTCGTGCCTTTCTTATGCACGACCGTGCGGGTCCTCTTGATTCGGCCGCTGGCGCGGGGATTCGTCTCCGGCGGGAACAGCGCCGATTCGCCCAGCGTGTCGCGCAGTTGCTTCGCGAGCGCCTGCGCATCGGACTTCGCGTCGCCCGCGAGCGACGAATCCTGACGCAGCTCGCCGAGCGACTGCGTCGCGATCCGCAGGCCGGCCACGGCCAGCACGCTCTTCGCCTGACGGTCGGTCGCGTCGCGCTGCAGCGCTTCCTGCGCGGCAACGATTGCCTGACCGTAGTGGTTCTGTGCGAACTGGATTTGCGCGATGCGCGACCACGGCTCCTCGCGCGTCGGATCCGACTTCGCGAGCTGCTGATACAGGCCGAGGGCCTTGTCCTGGTCCCCCGCCTTCGCAACTGCGTCCGCATCGGCCAGCGACTTGTTGAACACCTCTGCAGTCGGCGGCGCGGGAGGCTGGCTCGCACAACCGGCGATCACGCCGCAAGCCACTACTACCCCAGACAGTTTTGCGAAGAGACGGTCTTTCATCGTTATATCCACCGGCGCGTGAGTTTTAAATCGTTGAGAATCTGGTTCTTTTGCTTTGCAAGAAGCGCGCGGGTATAGTACCGATCAATTTTTCATAATTCAATCGTCGTGTGAAGAGTAATTCCTTTTAAAACCGGGCGCTACCCCCTCCAATGGCCGCTCGCCGCGGGCTCGCAGCGATTTTTCTTTCGGCCGGAATGGGCAAGTTTTACTGGTTGCACGACGCGCCGCCGGGGTGGCGGAAAAAATTTCCGGACGCTCGCCACGACGCGGGCGTGCTTAATAGTTGAACAGTGCAATGCCGGGGATACGCAACGAGCGCGGAAATACCCGGCAGATTTGACAGGGATAAAGGCAGCACGCCGGAAATACGATGAGATCGTTGATGATTCGCTACGCGCTGCCGCTGGTTGCCTGCGCCCTTCTGGCCGGATGCGCGGCCGCCCCGCTGCTCGGCTCGGCCGCGAGCGCCGTGATGTCCGCCGCCGGCATCGGCAAGCCCGAGGTGCCCGACGCGCAGAAGCCGCCGCGCAGCCTCGGCATCACGCTCGCCGCGGCGCCGAACCTGAACGCCGCGACCGACAACAAGCCGCTCGCGCTCGTCGTGCGGCTCTATACGCTGAAGGACCCGACGTCGTTCCAGCAGGCGCCGTTCGACGCATTTACGGATCCGACCAAGGAAAAAGCCGCGCTGGGCGCGGATTTGCTGAACGTGCGTGAAATCACGCTGATTCCGGGCCAGCGCTATACGGCGACCGAAAAGGTTTCGCGCGAAGCGCAAGCGTTCGGCATCGTCGCGCTGTTCCGCGATCCCGCACTACAACGATGGAAACTGACGTTCGACCCGGTGAAGTCGGAGAAATCCGGCATAATCATCGGCCTGCATAATTGCGCGATGACGGTCACCGATGGCACCGTCATCGCACCGCAACAGGGTGCGCCTTCGCAACCGCTGAATTTGCTTTCTTCGGTCTCCTGCGGTTAAACATGACGCACGAATGTCAATTAACAAGAGTTAACAATTGGCGATTTAATTCGGGTACGAACGAATCGATTACATCGCAACGCGACATTAACCGGATTTGACATGAGTTATTCGGCCAAGGTGCTGTGGGGGGAAGGGCTGTTCCTCCGGCCTCAACACTTTCAGCGACAGGACGCGTACCACGAAGCGCGCCTGTTCGAATCGATCCAGGCGATCCAGCCGTACAACTGGGGCGTGCGCTCGGTGCGCATCGACCGTGATGCGCTCGGCAGCAACGTGCTGCGGGTGGCCGAGCTCGCGCTCGTGTTCCCGGACGGCGCGCTGTATGCCGCACCGCAGGCCGACGACCTGCCGCCGCCGATCGCGCTGGACACGCTGCCTGACGGCATCAACGAATTCGTGTTCTATCTCGCGCTGCACCCGCTGCGCGAGAACGGCACCAACTACAGCGACGATCCGGCCGCCGGCTTCATGACGCGTTTCGTCAGCGAGCAGACCAGCGTCGGCGACAACTTCACCGACGCAGCCGAAGCCGACATCACGTTCCTGAAGACGCAGGTCAAGCTGATCGCGCACAGCGAACCGCGCGACCAGCTGCTGTCGGTGCCGCTCGTACGCGTGCGCCGCACCGCGACGTCCGGTTTCGAGATCGACGACAGCTTCGTGCCGCCGTGCCTCGCGATCGACGCATCGCCGATCCTGCACCAGCGGCTGCGCCAGCTCGTCGATGCGCTGCAGGCGAAGGTGAACGCGCTGTACGGCTTTCACCGCGAGCCGTCGAAGAACATCATCGAATTCCGCTCGGGCGACATCGCGTCGTTCTGGCTGCTGCACACCGCGAACGCCGCGTTCGCGACGCTCGCGCACCTGCACCAGCACTCGGCGCTGCACCCCGAGCGGCTGTTCCAGGAACTGCTGCGCCTCGCGGGCCAGCTGATGACGTTCTCGAAGGGCTACACGCTCGCGGACCTGCCGGTGTACCGCCACGACGATCCGGGCCCGAGCTTTGCGCGTCTCGACCTGATGCTGCGCGAGCTGCTCGACACCGTGATCTCGACGCGCTACTTCGCGATCACGCTCGACGAGGTGCGCCCGTCGTTCCACCTCGGCCGCCTCGATTCCGGCAAGATCGACGACAAGACCGAGTTCTACCTCGCGGTGTCCGCGGACATGCCGAGCGTCGAGCTCGTCGATGCGGTGCCGGCCCGCTTCAAGGTCGGCGCGCCCGACGACGTCGACAAGCTCGTGCTGTCGGCCATGCCCGGCGTGCGGCTGTCGTACACGCCGCAAGTGCCGCCCGCGATTCCGGTGCGCCCCGGCGCCTGCTACTTCGCGCTCGATTCGCGCGGCGCGCTGTACGAGCGCATGCTGCAGGCCCAGTCCGCGATGATCTACGCGCCGACTGGCATCAATGACCTGAAGTTCGAACTGATCGCGGTCACATCATGAGCTACGCGCCTTCCCTGTTCGGCGACAACGCGCCGCCTCCCCTGCATACCCCGGCGTCGACGGACGCCTCGTTCCAGGCCCGTTCGCTGCTCGACCTGCTGTACGACGGGTTCTTCATGCTGTTCCTGCTCAAGAACGGGCGGGAACCGGATAGCGCGAGCGAGTTCAGCACGCGGATCCAGGAATTCCTGTCGGACTTCGAGCGTGGCGCGAAAAAGCTGAATATCGCGGCCGAGGATGTGTACGGCGCGAAGTTCGCGTTCTGCGCGGCCATCGACGAGATGGTGCTGTCGTCGCAGTTCAAGATCCGCACGGACTGGGAACGCCGGCCGCTGCAGCTCGTGCTGTTCGGCGAGCAGCTCGCGGGGGAGAAGTTCTTCCAGTATCTCGAGGAAGGTCGCGCGCAGGGTGCGGCGCGGCTGCAGTCGCTCGAGGTGTTTCATATGTGCCTGCTGCTCGGGTTCCAGGGCAAGTATCTGCTCGAAGGGCCGGAGAAGCTGGCTTACCTCACCGCGCGGCTGGGGGACGAGATCGCGCATATGAAGGGCAAGCGGGCGCCGTTCGCGCCGCATTGGCCGTTGCCGGATCAGATCGCGCATCGACTCAAACGCGAAGTGCCGGTTTGGGCGATCGGGGCGGTTTTTGCGCTGGTGGCGCTGCTCGGGTATCTCGGGCTCAATACGTATCTGAAGGACAAGACGCTGCAGGCGTTGGCGCCTTATTCGCAGGTCATCAAGGTCGGGCCGGAGTCGGCCAATTTGACGATTTCGCTGCCTTGAGGGGCGGAGGTTTCTCGGCCTCGCTTCACGATGAGAAAGGACCGCCCCGGCGGTCCTTTTTTGTTGCGACGTCCCATTCGTCGTGCTCGCGGCTACTCGCCGTTCGAATCCAGATCGAGGAAGTCGTCGTGGCGATCGAAGTGGTTGAGACAGCGGACGAGGTCGTCGATCGACACGCCCGGTTTCTGACGACAGGCCAGATCGACGACGTCCTGGAAGTGCTCGCACGAGTAGCGGAATACGTAACCGAGCTCAGTGACACGTTCGGGGTAGCGCTCGCGATCCTCGTCGTCGACCTGTACCTTGTCGCCGATATAGATCGTCTGCCGCGGACACCAGTCTGCATCGCCGTCGTTTCCGTACACATCGTATTGCCACGCCGGATCGTAGCCCTCCGGCCGTTCGGCCTTCGCTCGCACAACCGCGATGAAGTCGGCAAGCGTGAACGCCCTGTTCTTGAAATCTTCCGGGCCGCGAATCTGCAATCCGATGCGCTCGCATTCGATACGCGCCAGCAATCGTTCGGCCCTGTCACGCTCGCACGCCAGCAGGCCGGCATCGAGGTCTCGTGCCGCCGCAAGCGCCCGCTCCAGGAACGGACGCGCCGATCCACTGCGTGACGTCTCGCACATCAGATCGCCCAGCGCGACGAGCGACTGGGCGAGTGCAACGCGATCGCCCTCCTGCTCGGCCTCGGTCAGCGCAAGATGCAGCACGGCTTCGCCTCGATCCGTCATGCCATGATCGAGCAGCATCAGCGCCTTGCGAAAGGTCTGCCGCGCACTCATCGCGACGCCTCGTTGCCGGGCAGATCCATCCAGACGTCTTCGTAGCCGGCGTCGTCGATGATGAAACGCGCGCCGGGCGGCAGCATCAAATAGGGCAAGACGAGCGGCAGGTAGGTGGGCAGATGTGCGGCGTGCAGCGGCTGGTAGAAATCGGGCGCGTCCGAATATTCGCCGCAGTGGAAAAACCAGCCGATGTCATCGCCTTCCGACAGCGCGATCCGCGTGCCATAGACAGGCATCCGCCCGAGCGTCGATATCGCGACCGCAACCTTGTGCTCGGGTTCGGCAGCGCGCAGAGCGTATCGCGCACACATGGCCTCCTGGCGCTCACGCCACTCGGCCGGATCATTCGTCAGGTTCATTTCCCGCCCCCTCCATGGCGCCCCGCATCGACAGAAAGGCCGTGAAACTGTCGGATACCGGCGTCGTCTCGCCCGTCTCGTGCGACCAAAGGACGACGGCCGGCTCGCACGATGCCGCTGTCCGGTCGTAGTCGAAGCAGTAGTAGTCACCTGTCCCGAACTCGGCAAACGGCAACAAGTGCGAGAAATCGGCATCCGTATGGTCGAAATTGTCTCGCCACGCGCGCCAGCCTTCGTCGTAGCGCCGCACGATCGAATTCCACGTCCTGCGCGGATTGCGCGCATCGAAGACGGGGAACACGGGCAGTCCGCCGAGCGACCGGCCGTTGTTGAGAAGCAGCCATGCGGCGAACGAACGCGGCAACGCGCGGCCGAGTAATGCTTCGGCCGCTTCGATCTCGGCCACGGTCGTGCCGATGGTCGGCGTGGGGGGCATCGGTTGATCTTCCTGTCGGTATCCCCGACATACACGGGTTCGATTTTGCACCGTCACGACTCGAGCCACCAGTCGAGCAGCGTTTCGTCGTCCGGATCCTCGAAGTTCCGGTAGATGTTCGCGTAGTACCAGGCAAGGCCGGTTCTTGCCGTGAAGCCGTCGAAGACGGCGCGGATTCGCTCGCCTCCCGCACCGGACGGCACCGATAACGCGAGCGAGCCGCCGTAACGACCGTCGAGCGTACCGCCCAGTTCGGATTCGACCTCATCCGCAAGCCGGTTGATGTCGCGATCCGGAATCGCGTCGCCATAGATCTGGATGCAGTAGTTTCCGCCGCGCTTCAGTACCGTGGCAGGACGATCGGGGTCATCCATGCGGACAAGATCGCCTTTCGCGAGATTCAGCGCCAGGCCAGGCGATGCCAGCAATTCGTAGATGCCCGGCTCGACCTGGCGCGCGGGAAGTTCTTCATGAACCGGTGCATCTCCGGAGCTACCTGCGTAGACGTGGATCAGGTCGTCATCCTGGTCGGGGTCAAGCATTTCGTTCTCGCCGTACGTAAGACCGTGTTTCAGTCAATCACTTGTGTCACCCGGGGCTGCCTGCGGATTGGCCTGCGCATTGCTTGAGACTGCTCGCCCGCACTCACCCGCCGACCATCTCCAGGAACACCAGCGCTTCCGCATCGGGCAGCGCCTCGCCTATCCGCGCCCGGACTTCAGCAAGGAATGCCGGGCGGATTTCATACGTGTCGTCGACGATGTCGCGTGCGTACTTTCCGACGTACAGCTCGCACCAGATACACAGCGCGTGGGCGAAGTGCGTGAGGGATGACGCAACGCGCAATGGTGCCCAGGAACCCGCGCCGTGGCGGTCGAACAGCACATCGCCTCCCGGGACGACGATCACGGGATCGCCGCCCATCTGACCCAGCACGATCCAGTCGTCGTGCCATCCGGACAGACGCCGGCCAGATGCGTCGACACGATAGCCGGTCTGGCCAAGCGCGAGACTCGCCTGGTTGCCGTACAACAGGAGGTCGTCAGCGGTCCAGGGAATCGACAGATCGACATCGTCGAGTGCGCTGAACCATGCAGCAATTTCATCGCTCACGGAGAGGGAGCTCGTGGGTGTTGCATGGTCGGGCGCAGGTGCGCCGATGCTTGCGTGCACGCCCACCGTGTCGCGAATATCGACGATGAACTGCTTCAGATCCCGATCGTGCATCGTGCCTCCCGGCGACATCGCGCCTTGTCGAATCGCTTGCGAACGATACCGGTCTCGGGTCTCTCCGTCAGCCGCATGCCGACACTTGAATTCACCGAAATCGTCGATGGAGTCATCGGTCGCTAAACGACTTGCGACCTTCGCATCCCGGACAACGTAATGCGCCGCAGGATTGCCGAGATAGACGGTGCCAAAAATGCATCCTCCTCGAGAAATCGAACGAGCGGATTGGCTGCAATCAGGGTGTCCCGCCAGGATTTCATGATGACGTGTGGCAAACCAGGTCGTCAGAACAGGATGAATTCATCGTTCTCTACGTAAAAGACGAATGCGTCGAGCAACTGCGAAACGCTCGGTTCGTCGATTTGGTCGTGGGCGTTGATCACGATATCTTCGATCGTCGCACTATTCAGCGTGACGCTCCAGCCGGGTTGCAGCGCGATCGAGGACGATGCATCGTCTTCGGCATGTTGCGCGTCTGCCGAGAACGCGCCCTCTGTATCGAGCGTCCACGGCTTCGGTGGTAGATGGAGCCAGCCAGAGAAGTCGCCGGGCGTTTCGAGGATCTGCTTCAGGCTGACTACGGTCGTCAGGTCGGTTGTTGCGAGCATGGGTTGTAGGGGTGGGAGTGACGTTTGGCGGTGCGGATGGCACGGCGTCGTGACATGCACGTGCGATATCGTCGGTAGATTCGTGTGAGCGCCGCAAAGCACGTACGTAGTTCGTCAGCATCACGGAATCGGACATCAGCGCTCGCGCACGGTACCGCAAAAGGTCGTGATTATGCCAATGAAGCGAGGGGCGAAACCTGCCACCATTTTTGTGGGTGTAGCGATCGAACAACGTGTTGGCTGCCCGCTGCGGCTGGCCATTCAGACCGGTTGGCCGAAATAAACGACCTCGAACATGTCGACCCATCGGTGGAATGGTTCCGGCAGCGCGTTCAGCAAATCGCTTTTCCCTGCAATTTTCGCATCGGACGCGAACACGACTTCATTGACTTTGGGATCGCCATAGACGGTCAGCACGACGAGGCCCCCACTGCTTCGCGTGAACGCTGCGCGCCGACAAGGCCCCGGGTCTTCCACATCGTCGAAGAATTCGACACCCGATGCAGTCAAGTCTGTCTCCCGGCATTCGAAGTATCCCCAGTCCGCGATCCGGACCGGACGATCCCGAAAAGCCGCTTCGAGGGATGGGTAGTGAGTCGTCATATGTCTCAATGAGATTCGCTCGCAACGCAGGATCGCGACCATCAGGTTCAGCGAGGCGTGTGTAAGCCGACGGCCTGCGGCACGTGGTCGGCACGCTTGCCGCGCTACCCCATCCCAAAGAGCGAATCGACAACGTTCCTGATCCACGTCTTGACATCACCCCAGGCGATTTTCTTTTGCGTCGTAATTTTTCCGATAAAAATTATCGACCACACGACGGCGAGACCTGCGGCGACACATAGGCTTAAAAATGAAAATTCACTCATTGGAATGAACGCGTTCAAATTTCTTCGCGATGTACGCATGCGACATGAGTGTACGTGAGGTCCAGAGGTCTCTGGCCGAGCACTATGGCATCGATGTATCACCCGACTTCATCGAGACGGTTACTGAAGGGCGATCGCCAAAGCGCTGAGTTGGCAGAACCGTCCGCTTGACGCGATGCATCAGGTATTGCTCTTCGACTCGCTGCGGATCGAGGAGACCGACGGCGCTAAGTTCCGGCTTCAGGCGGGTACCCGGAATCCGCAGCACTTCGATGGCAATACTTCGAGGCTCGGCGCTGTCGGCCAGTTAACGTGTCCGACGCCACGTCGCCTTGTCGGCTTCGATATCGACTCCCTGCCCATCCGTAGGCTCGCTTCGCCACATGACCAGTACATGATGAGCCCAACCGGTCAAGCAGCTCTGCTCTGATACTCGCCAAAACACTTGTCGCAAACAGCAACGAGCCCGTCGAAGACGGCCGCATGCTGATCCTCGAAATCCGATCCAAACGGCGCATCACCAGGCTCCGGCAAACCGAACTGTTTCGCGACCTCGGTCGAAACAAAGTACGAAATGTCGGCGAGTCCGTCTCCCAGCCAGTCGATGTCGTAACGGAGAATCTTCAAGCGCCTCGCGTCCGTTTTCATGTCGGCGCCGATATCGCTCGAAACATGTATCACCCCGGTTGCGCCATGCGATTTACACAGTATCCGGCCCATGTCTCATCCTATTGTCGTTTCCCATTCGCAACTAGAGCGAATCGATGACGTTCCTGATCCACGTCTTGACATCACCCCAGGTGATTTTCTTTTGCCTGGTAATTTTTCCCATAAAAATTATCGACCACGCGACGGCGAGACCCGCGGCGACACATAGGCTTGAAAATGAAAATTCACCCATTGGAATGAAAGCGTTCCAATTTCTTCGCGATGTATGCATGCGACTATTTTTTCGAATCACTGCGGATCGAGATCCGCGACGACGGCGTAGTCGGCAACAAGGCCGTCTATCCAGACCGACGGGCAGGAGCTTATCCGATCTTTTGTGTGAGGCATAAACCGAGAGCCAAGGAACCACTTTTATGCCACGCAAACGCAAGGAGGAAGTGACGATTGAACCGGGCACGACGGCTTGAACCTTGACCCGGCACTGATCAAGCAACTGGTGCCCGGGACACTGAACCGGTCGACGATCAACGAACGGCTTGCAGCAGGCCAGCCAATCCGCGTCCAGGCGTCCAACTCCGTGCAATCCACTTTCATCATCAATTTGCTGCCCCTGAAATCGGAGTGAATTTCGAGTGATTTCGCCCGTCACTCGCGATACCCGCGCAACAACTTCTTGCGCGACTCCCCACGCCTTGTACGACGCCTCCCGCCAATCACGCGGCCGGCCGCCCCCGCCCTGCTGAAATCGATCTCAATCAGGGCCAATTCGACTTCCGGCGCGGCGCGGTTGCGAGTAGTGTCTACATGCCCGTATTCCGGCCGCCCCCGGGTTCGACCGATACCCGGCGCTCACCACACACGACACTGACCTCTGGAGATCTGCGATGAAACGTTCGAAGTTCCTGCTGTCGGGCCTGCTGCTCGCGTCGGCCCTCGGCTTCACGGCCGTCGCCGCGCACGCCGACGACCTGCTCGACTCGGTCAAGAAAGCCGGCGTGCTGCGCGTCGGCCTCGAGGGTACGTACCCGCCGTTCAACTCGCGCGGCACGTCCGGCCAGCTCGAGGGTTTCGACGTCGACGTCGCGAACGCGGTCGCCGGCAAGCTCGGCGTGAAGACGCAGTTCATCCCGACCGAATGGAGCGGCATCATCGCCGGCCTTCAGGCCGGCAAGTTCGACGTGATCGTCAACCAGGTCACGATCACGCCGCAGCGCAAGGAAGCGCTCGACTTCAGCGAGCCGTACACGTACTCGGCCGCTCAACTGATCCAGCGCAAGGACGACACGCGCAACTTCAAGTCGCTCGACGATTTCAAGGGCAAGAAGCTCGGCGTGACGCTCGGCACCAACTACGACCAGATGGCGCGCACCGTGCCGGGCATCGAGGTGCAGACGTATCCGGGCGCGCCGGAGAAACTGCGCGACCTCGCCGCCGGCCGGATCGAGGCGACGCTCGACGACCGCCTGATGCTGCCGTACATGATCAAGACGTCGAACCTGCCGCTGCGCGCGGGCGCAGTGCTGAACGGCGGCAAGCAGGAAATGGCGATCCCGTTCCGCAAGGGCAACCCGAAGTTCGAGAAGGCGATCAACGACGCGCTCGACTCGCTGCACAAGGACGGCACGCTGAAGAAGATCTCGATGCACTGGTTCGGCAGCGATGTGACGGTGCCGGTCGCGCAGTAAGCGGCCCGACACTTCAACGCGTCACGCCATTCGTTTCGGTGAATGCGTGACGCGCCCCCTCAAGCCGCTTCGTCGAAGCGCGCCAGCAGCATCTGGCCGATCGGTGTCAGCGCCGGGCGCGCGGCCACGGCGTTCATGCGCATCTGCGTATCGTCGACCAGCCGCTTCTCGACCAGCACGGCGAAGGCCGGATTCGACGGATCGACGCTGTCCGGCGCACGTGCAATGCGCAACAGCATCGAGAATTCATGCGGACTCAGCATGGTCCCTGTCTCCTGATCGTCCGCGATCCGGTTCGAACCGGCGTCGATCGTCTTTTCGAATGAAATGGCGCGTGGCACGACTGCCGCGCCGCCGGGAGCGAGATCCCGGCAGGCCTGCCTGCGACGCGGGCACGTCGTCGCGAGCGGGTTGCGCACGCCCCGGCTCCGGCGATGCCGCCGCGACGGGAACGTGCAACGTTATGGGCGCACGATGACGCGACCATGACAGGAAAGCGGGGCGCAAGACAGCGTGCGTTACATGCCGCTTCGATTCGATGCCGATTCCATTGACGAAGACGGATCGCATCGCATGCATGGCCGGCGGTTGCCTGCTCGCCGGTTGTTTCGCGCCCTTCATCGCGGGTCGGCCGAATACGGGAACCCGCCGCTTGCCGATCCGCTCGCATGGCGCATGCAGCGCGCGACCACGTTCACCGCGCGCCCGAGCGTCATCCCGACGAGCACGCCCCATACCGCGAACGACAGCATCACGAAGCCGCTCGTCGCCGCCCACGCCGCGTGCACGGCGACCGCGTAATGGATGCCAGTTTCGGCGACGAACGTCAGCATCAGCGTGACGAGCAGGCTGGCGTCGCCAGGCAGGCGCACGCGCAGGCCCGACGACGCCGGACGGTACTCGAGCCGCCACCGGCTCGCGTGCAGCCAGCCCAGCGCCGCACCGCTCACGACGGCTCCCAGCGCAATCGCGTTCGCGTCGATGCCGGCATGCGGAAAGAGTCCGTTCAGGCCGACGATGCCGAGCATCCCGAACGCCACCGGCGAGATCAACGGTCGGGCCGCCGGCACCTCGCGCGGGAAACAGCGCTTGATGCCGATGTAGAGCAGCACGCAGAACATTACGTACACGTAAGGCTTCAGGTGAAGGAGCGCGGACATGGTCGGAGCCGCCTGGTCGGAGTGGACACGGCAACACCGTACTGCACCGCTCAGGCAGACGGCACGGCTTGCGACGGGCGGCCGGAATTTGCGGACGAGTTGCGCGTCGCGGCGATGATCGTCCGGCGAATCTGGACGAATGACGCGCCACCGAAGCCGGCCGCCTGCGACGTCCGAGCTGAATGGTCCGCCCTCCCCCGCCAGCCGGCGCTTCGTGCTCGACGCGCAACCGGCTACACCCCGTGTCCTTCCGCAGCGCCTTCCACTACACTCGTGGCGGAAACCGGCCAACCGTCGGCAGCCGACGCGCTTCGTCGAAGCCGCGCGCCGTTCGTCGCAACGCGCGCGTTATCGGCCCGTCCGGCAGTAAGGTCAGGCCATCGGCGCATCGCGCGCCCACCTTCACCCGACACCATGCGAGCAACGTCCGACCCGTCGCCGATTCCACAGCCGCCCGCCGGCGCCCCGCCGCGGCTGCTGCGCGATCCGTCCGCACTGCTCGCCTTCGCGTGCTTCAACTCGATCGTCGGTCTCGGTTTCTGGGCGATCCATTTCAACGAACCGCTGCTGCCCTACCTCGTCGTCGCCAACACGATCGGCTTCTGCGCGCTGCTGTTCAGCCACGCCGCCGACCGGCTGCTGCCGCGCAAGCCGGGGCTCGCGCTGAAGACCGTCGTGATTGCACCGGCCAGCGTGCTCATCGGTTTCGAGATATCGGCAGCGATCGTCCGCGGGAACGTGCCGCACGTGTTCGGGCGCGCCCGCCTCGGAACGTGGGACAACTACGGGCCGTCGTTGCTCATCTCGGCGATCCTGTTCGTGTGCGTATCGTTGTTCCTGCAATCGATGCGCATGCGTGCGACGCTCGAGACCGAGCGCCGCGAAGCCGCCGAAGCGCGCCAGTCCGAGACCGCCGCGCGCCTGGCCCTGCTGCAGGCGCAGATCGAGCCGCACTTCCTGTTCAATACGCTCGCGAACGTGCAGAGCCTGATCGAGCGCGACCCGGCCCGCGCGTCGACGATGCTCGACAGCCTGAACCGCTACCTGCGCGCGAGCCTGCGACGCACGCGCGATGCGACGTCCACGCTCGGCGAGGAACTCGAACTCGTTGAAGCACTGCTGAAGATCGCATCGATCCGGCTCGGCGAGCGGCTTTCTTATACGATCGACGTGCCGGCGGACCTGCACGCGCTGCCGTTCTCGCCGCTGCTGCTGCAACCGCTCGTCGAGAATGCACTGCTGCACGGGATCGAGCCGTCCATCGACGGCGGCGTGATCGTGATTCGCGGCAGGATGCGTGGAGACAGGCTCGAACTCAACGTGATCGATACGGGCGTCGGACTCGGCAAAAGCGACACCCGCCTGCATGGCGGCATCGGGCTCGCCAACGTCGCGGCGCGCATCCGGACACTGCACGGCGAGCGTGGCCGCGTCCGCGTCGAAACGAACGCCGCCGCCGCGCATGGCGTCACCGCTACCCTGCTGATTCCGATCGACTGACATGCCGACCGCCCTCATCGCCGACGACGAACCGAACCTGTCCGCCTCGCTCGCGCAGCGGCTGGGGCAGCTCTGGCCCGAACTGGAAATCGTTGCGATGCCGCGCAACGGCATCGAAACGCTGGCCGCGCTGAATGCGTCGCCACGCCCGGACATCGCGTTTCTCGACATCCGGATGCCCGGTATCGACGGGTTGAAGCTCGCTGCGCTGGCGCCCGATGTGCATGTCGTGTTCGTCACGGCCTACGACGAATATGCGGTCGACGCGTTCGATCGCGCGGCCGTCGACTACCTGTTGAAGCCGGTGACGGACGAGCGGCTGCTGCGGTGTATCGCGAAGCTTCAGCGCGGCGGGCCGGCGCTTGCGCAGGCCGATGCGCTCGCGCAGGCGGCACAAGCAAGAGAAGCGGTGCCGATCCGCTGGCTGACGGTAGGCGTGAAGGATGCGACGCGGCTCGTATCGGTCGACGATGTGCTGTATTTCCAGGCGTCGGAGAAATACACGGAAGTCGTCACGGCTGGCGAACGGCTCGTGATTCGCACGCCGCTGAAAGAGCTGATGCAGCGGCTCGATCCGGAGCGGTTCGCGCAGGTGCATCGCGGCGTGATCGTTGCGTATGCAGCGATCGATCGCATCGAGCGCGATCTGCTGGGACGGTTGCGGATTCGCGTGCATGGGCAGCGGGAAATGCTGCCCGTCAGTCGTGCGTATGCGGGGTTGTTCAGGCAGATGTGAGGAGCGTCTGCTTGCGGCACGCTTAACAAGGTCACGTTCCGACAACGCGTGAACGACACGTTGTCAAACCGCACACCATCCAACACAATCGCGCGATCAGGTTGCACTCGGCTGTATTGCCCCAAGTCGACAAGACACCCTCCCCACTAGCCGGCGCTGAAACGATGA
This sequence comes from Burkholderia sp. 572, assembly GCF_040545135.1. NCBI lineage: Bacteria > Pseudomonadati > Pseudomonadota > Betaproteobacteria > Burkholderiales > Burkholderiaceae > Burkholderia > Burkholderia sp. 572. The sequence continues at coordinate 88,990 of NZ_JBEPLH010000015.1, forward strand.
AAACACTGCGTGGATTAACGACATGCGTGGTTGCAACGCTCGTAAGCGGCTGCGTCGCCACGCCTGATCTCATCGGCGAAAACACCGCGGGCATCGCGCCGACAGAAGCGACCGCGATCCTGGTCGTTGTGGACGGCAAGGCATTCGACAGGCCCGAGTACGGCAGCGAAGGGCACGCGTATCTCGCCGGACTGGGTGAAGGCATCCAGGCTGCACTGGCCGGTGTGCCGACGAGAATCGTCGAGCTGGACGAGATGAAGTTCGTGAATCCGGTACCTGCGGCACTGCGGGCCATGAGGCCGAGTCATACGATCCGCCTGTTCACGGAGTCCGGGACCACGCGTAACGGCACGCCCATCAGCGCGACGTGGCAAATGGAGGTATCGAATGTGACGACAACCCTCGTCCCGGCGACCGGCGACAAGCCGGGCGGTACCCGCTACACGATCAAGCCGATCTACAAGGCGCGCGCCGATGGGGAGACGTGTCTCGATTCGGACAGTCTCGCGAAGAAGTGTGGTGCGGCGATGGGAAAGATGTTTGGCGATACGCTGCGCGCCGCGCATGTGGTGCAGATGAGTGCGGGGACGGCCGCTCAGCCGGCCAACTGAAGGGCCGCGCGGGAATGACGAAGGGCTGCGCCATGCATCGCGCGGCCCTTCGCTGGACAGCGTGGCGGGCAACCGGGCCGAATCCGCTGTCACCTCGACTCGGCCGTCCCGGTCGTTCGAATCACGAGCGCCCCGAAGTCGGCAACGATGAAATCAGAACGGCACCACATGAGGTCTTGTGACCTTCGAACGCCGCATTCGCCCCCTCGATATCGAACTGCCCGTCGCCTTCGACGACGACGCACGGCCCATGTAACGGGCACGTGCAGCGGTCACCGACACGTGCGGGCGCACGCCCCATGACATCGCTGTTGGACGCGCCCGTCTCGACATAACCGCCGTGACTGTGGACGTCGCCCACTCGAATGATTCCTCGCATGATCGGTTATCCGGTCAGTAGGAATAGCCCTGCATGCCATAGCTGGTGTCGTGACGACGGCCCCAGCCGTAACGCTAGCCCGGCAGGCAGCACAGAGGAATCCACGGCAGCACGGGTTCCTCTTTTTTGGTCGAGCGTGCATCAGTTCGGCTGACGCGAACCCAAGCGACTCGTAAAGCAGCAGCGTGGCGACAAAATCCCGCAGGACATCAAGGCATATGCGCGCGTAATCTGGTCCCAAGCCTCGCGCAGGATGCGCTCCGCGATCCATCTTAAGACTGGCACTGCCAATCACCTGATCGCCTTGCCGTGCGAGCAGCAGCCACCCAATGTTCACGCGCCGTCTAGTTCGCGCACCATCATCTCGAGCAGATGACTTCGCACCGTCACGGCTCCCGAAGACGTAGACACTGCGGCAGCTGCAATCAGATGCGAGAGTTGGGAGAGTGCCGCGCACGGCGGCAGCCCACCGGCCACGATCCACTGCCCAGTACGCGCAGATGGCATCTGATGCGCATAACCGGCAAAAAGCACGAGTGAAGTACCGGACGCGGAAGGCCTGCGCGCGATCGCCCGATTTGCGCCGATGCAGTTCCAGCAGAATGTGGAGCCCACCGGGCGTGAAAGCTTGACCATATGAACGACGACATCGGCGTCGTGATTGTCCGGCGCGACGGCGAGTGCCCAGGCGAGCGATCCGTCCAGCGTCGGCAAGGATTCGATCCACGTCTGTGCCTGGGACGCATTGTAACCCCACAGCCTGAGGGCGATGCGAAGCGGTGCACGGTTGATCCGTTCGCGGATCTCGTGTCGAGTGGTGTCAAGATTGTTGTACTCATGGTTCTGCTTCGTCATGGTGTTGGTGCCCTCCGTTGCATTTGAACCAGCAGTCTGTGACGCGATTGGGACAATTTCTGTCCTGAATGCGAGCGGCGCGATCGGTGAAGCAAGCGCCGCCCAATCGGGACATGAAATGTCCCCGTCCTGCTTTACATTCACCGGCACAGCGCGGGCGACAATCTCTCAGCAAACTGCGCCGCACATTTCCCATGTTGCTGGCGTGACCGCGCCGCCGGCGAAATCGAAAGGTGAGCACACATGCAGCAGGAAAGTTTCACGGGAACATCGGCGAAAGCAATTGCACGCGCCGCCGAATGGGTTTGCAACGCCGACGCGCTTCTCATCACCGCCGGCGCAGGTATGGGCGCTGACTCCGGTCTTCCGGATTTTCGTGGCAATGAAGGTTTGTGGCGCGCCTATCCGGCATTGGGAACACTCAAGTGCAGCTTTCAATCCATCGCAGACCCGGATGCATTCCGCGCGGATCCCCAGCTCGCCTGGGGCTTCTATGGCCATCGCCTGAAGTGCTATCGCGAAGTCGACCCGCACGCCGGATTTGCTGTGCTTCGGCGTTGGGCAGCGCGCATGCGGCACGGGGCATTCGTTTATACAAGCAACGTCGACGGCCAGTTCCAGAAGGCGGGTTTTACAGAAAACGACATCCTGGAATGCCACGGATCGATTCATTATTTGCAGTGCGCGAAACCATGCTGTCGGCAAATCTGGCCAGCGGCCGGATTCGATCCTGTCTTCGACGAGCGTGCCTGCCAAATGATCGGAGGCGTTCCACGCTGCGCTCATTGCGGCGGTCTCGCACGTCCCAACATCCTGATGTTTGGGGACCATGAGTGGCTGGAAGATCGCACGGAACGCCAGATGGAGCGTATGCGCAGCTGGAAGAATTTGGCCGAGCACCTCGTGGTCGTCGAGATCGGCGCGGGCATGGCGCTGCCGACGGTTCGTCGGTTCAGCGAGCGGCACGCGCCTCATCTCGTACGCATCAACACGCGCGAACCACAGATCGATCCCGCAAAGGGTATCGGCATTCAAGGCGGGGCGCTCGAAACACTGCTTGCCATCGACGCCGCGCTCTGATCCGCTCCGACGCAATTGCGTGGCAATTCAAACTCGGCATCCGATTGCCGATATATCCATCATCCGGTGAAGCGATTGTTCGATCGTGTGCCAATGCGCGGGCAATCAACGGCATCTTTGCAAACAGAGACAATAGGACGGGGAACCCATCAAGTGACTACGCTGCCACACGCGAATCATCAGCAGATTTCGGATCTTCAGTTTCTCGCGGCATGGGATTTCTGGTTCAGGCGGTTTCAACCTAAACTGGATCCTTTGACCGATTCGATGCCGCGGCTGGCCTCGATTGAATCTTTGGCCAATCGTGTCAGCGCTGGCGTTCGCTTTGCGCTCGAAATCATGTGCCGTGTGCTGGCTACTCCCCCGTATCGCAACACAAAGCAGGCCTCGCGCGAAATGGTGCAAGCCAATCGTCATCTCCTGGAACACGCGGTGGCCGTCAATCCGATAACCGGTAGGATGGTCAAAGGCGTTCGTCTTACTGCCGAGGGACGCAAGCTCCTCGAGGAGATACGTGTTGCTCCCGCACTCGAAGCCTTCGCTGATGCATGGGACGAAGGCGATGGCATTCAGGAGGACACTGAAGATGTCATTGATGTATTGCGCACGGTTGACGAAACCGTGCAACCCGATTTCCCCAACGAAATAATCGAACAGCTCGTCACAGATATCCACACGGACGCGTTCATCCCGACGTATCGAAACCGGCCGCTAGGTGCACCGGTGAAGGGTTGGCGGGCGCGCCTCGATGCTTATTTTTGGCCGCATCCGGCCACCGGCTATGCCAAGACCTCCGCGGCGCTCGCGCCGATGCTCGATACCGCGCGACAACTCGCTGATTCAATCGGAAACTGGACGGAAGACCAGCAGAAGCTGGCGGTCGAGTTCGCCGAGAGCGTGTTCCTCTGGGGCGGGGTCTCGCAGCGCAAACCTTACGAGTGGCAGCATGTTGAGGCGGTGTTTGCTTCCGCGATCGAGGGCCGGACGCGAAACGGTGCGCGGATGAACAGCGGCTGGACGAAAGTTGCCGCGTTCGCAACTGCCCATCTCGAACCGGAGCGCGGTCTCGTCATCTGGGACAGCCGGGTTGCGCACTCGCTGATCAAGCGCATTGACCGGATCTTGTTAAACCAGAACCATCGAGAGGTGCCGACGCATTTTGATCATATCGGCTGGGTACCGGGGCGGGGTGGCAGCCGAACGGAGCGTAACCCCTATGCATTGAAGGGATGGCGCAGCGGCTATGGGAAGTGGAGCAGCGTCTATGCAGGCAGCGCGCTCGTTCGTGCGATTCGCGACGAACTCAATAACCGTGAACGCAGAACCCCTGCGGGCTCCGCCGGATCGCAACCTTGGACGCTCCGCGAAGTGGAAATGGTTTTGTTCATGGACGGATATTGACGTCGAATGCCTGCCACGAGGACGCGGGTTGATCGGCCAGTTCCCTCGTGGGCGCTATTGCGCCCTCATCAGAGCATTGATGCGGTTTTCGAGATTCCGTAGGCCCACAGTCGCGGACTCCGGTTCTACGCGCCCGAAAAACTCCGTGCAACGCGGCTCCGGATCAATCAAAAAGTTCCTTTCATGCTGGCACCATCTCGACTGCGGCAGCATGGCTTCGGGCGACACGACCTGAAACGCAGTGCCAATCGCGACGTACAGGTCGTCGTCGGTCATTTCGAGTTGCATGTGATGCAACTTCACGTATTCGGGCGCTTCCTCGTGGAAGAACACGACGCCCGGTTCGACTGCTTCCACCTCCCCGCAACGCGGGCAGGCGCTATCCAAACGATACTCCAACCCGGTCTTGGGAAAGCGAAGGTCGCAGCAGGTACAAAGCAGCGAGTGCATGTCGCCGTGAAGGTGCGTAACGTGCAGCGCGCCGGCCCGTTCGAGCATATCGTCGACGTTTTGCGTGACGAGCCGAACCCGATCCTTCCCCCAGATGCTTTGCCATGCCGCGAGAATCACATGTGCTTCGTTCGGGCGCGCATCCCTCTTCTCCGTGATTCTCTCGTTATAGAAACGGAAGACCGCCTCCCGGTTCTTCCGCCAGTTCAGGAAGTTACAGACCTCGCCGAGGTTTTCCTGGGTCCAAATTCCGTTACCGGTACGGAACGTCGGAATCCCGCTTTCTGCAGATAGCCCCGCCCCCGAAAATACGTACAGGCGTGGGCTCTTGACCTGCTGTTCAGACGACACTGTCATCATTTGTGACCATTCCATACTGGGTCGAGATCGTCGTCCCACGAAGGAGCGAATTCCACGTTATTCCATTTCGGGTGGCTTCTGTCGAACGGCGTACCAGGCCCTTCTCGCGGGCGATCATGACGATATATCCATCCTGACAGGTTGGCGTTCACCATGGCCTCGTAGCGCGCCATAAACGCAGCCGTGGACATGCGCGGGGCATGAGGAAGAAATTTACGGCCCTCCAGGTCGCACTCTGGCGTCCATATCTGCCAGGTGTATTTGTAGAACCTCGGTGGCGTGCTGGGCAGGTATCCCAGACAGAACCACAGCGTATCGGGGCGGTCTCGCCGCCAGCTTTCCCGGGTAGGTAGTCGCATGGTGGGTCAGCTTTCAGATTGAAACGTTGGCGTGCGGGCTGGTGAAGGCGGGAAGACGTCAATCGTCATCGGCACAGCGAACCAGCGCCATCAGCTGATTGCCGCTTCCGTAAACATGAAGCCGGGCATCGAATGTTTTGTTCAGTTGAGGGTTGTAGATTCCAACCATTCTCCCGCCCACGTAGGCGTATTGCTTCCCCTGGGTGTCGGTCTGAATGCGGCCAACGATTTTCGACGAACCGTCACGAATATACGTGTTCACAACGCCTCCATTCTGTCGTCTTACTAATTAGAAGCTGTCGGCCCAGCGGTCCCAGAACCCTGGTTCATCGTGGTGTGCATTCTGAAGCGCAAGCTGTAGCGTGACGATGTAGAACCTGACGTCGTCGAAGCGTGTCGCGCCGTCCGGATATTCAAGGAACTCCTGAACTTTGCGATATTGCGCGTCGGCCTCATCGAACGGCACGTCGATAAAAATCTCGCCGGCGTACGAACGTATGACTGTCTCGGATGCGAACGGTCCGCACTCGCGCCAGCTGATGCCTTCGCTATCCAGCCATTGCACGATACGCGAGCGATTCTCGATACGCCGGCAGTCTTCGCGGTGAGGACGCAGGGCCTTTAAGAAATCGAGATAAAGCACGTCCCGCTTCAGTCTTCGCGCGATTGCATCAATGTGTTCCAGAGTCTCTGGCATGACATTTCCCCTTGGGTGGCAAAGCAGAACGCCCTATCTTGGCGGCATCACTCCAGGACGTAGTTCATCGCCGTGGCACACGCTGAGCAGAGCGTCCGTACCCTTCCATCCTTGTGCCCCCGCAGCGTAGCCGGCCGACTACACCGCTCGCATGTGACCTGACTCAGACGCGTGGCGGCGGCGAGCCAGCTATCGACCTCGTTCGTCACGTCGCCACGAACACGGAATCGCAGGCTGCCCAACTTCTCCCGCACTTCGAGTGCGAGCAGCGCCGATGTGTGCGCCTCGTCTTCTAGCTTGCGCGACAGCTCGTCGATGATTCGATACCAGCCGTCATCGCATTCAAACCGACTACCTCCGGCGAACCGGGGCGTCAGCGTCCGATAGATGGTCGGATAAGTTGCCACCAGGGCGCTTTCGAGTTCTTGATTCATCTATGAATTCTCGCGTTCAATGAAGAATCAATCCGGATTCGTTGTTGATGCCGTAGGGCACGTGCCCAGTTGCAACTCGTTGCGAGGCTGATTCGCAGTTTTGAACGTGGTCGTCGAAGAAGATGTCGGGACTGAACTCGGCGAGGAAGCCCGCTTTGTTCTTTCCGCCGAGGAACATGGCCTCGTCGACAGTCACGCCCCAAGCCATCAACGTGCGAATCGCGCGCTCGTGTGCCGGGGCACTGCGGGCGGTCACCAACGCGGTCCGCACCCTAACTCGGGACTTGCGCCGGGCCTGAAGCGCACACAAGGCAGCAAGGAATGGCTTCAGAGGGCCGGGCGGAAGTGGCGAGCGCGCATGGCGCATTTCATGGTTATTGAACTCCTGCAACTGGCGCTGCTTGAACACGCGCTCGGCTTCATCGCTGAAGAGAACCGAGTCTCCATCGAAGGCGATGCGCAGCTCGCCGTCATTCGTGGGAGCTGCCGTGCCCGACATCGGGTAGACACGGGCGGCCGGGAATCCGGCGGCCATCGCCTCCTTGACGTCCGGGGCATGGGCCGAAAGAAACAAACTGGCCTCGAGCGGCGCAAGGTACTGGTGAGGTTTCGCGCCGCCCGTGAAAATGGCCCGACTAATAGCCAATCCGTGATGACGAGCCGACATGAACACCCTGAGTCCGGTGACCGGGTCGTTGCGCGACAGGATTGCGACTTCGACGTCGGCGCATTCGTCGCCATTGAACGCGAGGAGTTTCCGCACCAGCGGGAAGGCAACACCCGGCCCTGCGGGAATGTCCAATCGCGCCGCCTGAAGGGCGCAATACGCCGATGGATCGCCTTCCCGGAACACCTCGTTCTCGATCTCGAAGTCGAAGAGTGCCCGTGCGGAAACGGCGATGATGATTTTTGTGCTCGAAGTCATAGTTCCTCCTGTGGCTGGCATCAGCATGCAGGACGACTGGGACAAAACGTGTCTCCGTTGCCCGGTAGAATCGGCGCTATCGGGATGCCGGACAGGCCACCATCGACCCAAGCCCATAATGACAACCTCAAGCCTTGATGAAGCGATTCTTCGCATCCTGCCGACAGATAGAGACCTCGAACCATGGATGCCCACGTCTCAGATTCTTCAGTTGCTTGAAGACCGCGGGCACCGCGTTGATTACCTCAAGCAACTTCGACGGCGTCTTTCCATGCTGGAGCGAGACCTACTCGTCCTATCGACCGTGTCCGGCCGCCATAGGCTATGGCAGCGCAAATCCTGGCTGCACGGCGCCAACCAGGTGGCGAGCTTGATGAGCGCTTCCGAGGCTGTGGCGTTTCATGCACTCAGACGTTTTGTGGGAGACAAGCTACCCGCAGCAGTGATCCGGGACATCGAGCCACTCTTCAAGGCAGCCGATACGCGACTTTCTCAAGACCGAGAGGACAGTCGGCTGTATCGAGCATGGGGCAGCAAGATAGATGTGGTGGAACCCACTTTTGCGCTGGATCCGCCCCCCATCGATCCTGATGTCTTTCAGACGGTCGTGACAGCAACGTTTTTTGAGCGCGAACTGCATGTACGGTATCGCCAGGCCTACAGGGAGGCTAAGGCGAACGACGTCAAGCTGCGGCGACTTTGGCCGCTTGCGCTAGTCGAGTCAGCCGGACTCATGTACATGATCGCCCAGAGTGCGGAACACCCGCCAAGGCCCGACGAAGGCAAGCCCAATTGGCTTCGAACTTTGTTCAGGCTGGACCGAATCATTTCGGCGGTCGATTCCGGAGTTAAATTCGCGTATCCGCGCGATTTCCGGCTGCATGACACGATTGCAAACGAACAGGTTTTCGAGTTTTTGCCGGAGGCCCCAGTTGTACTGGAGCTTGCGCTGGAACCAACAGAGGCGAAGCGACTGAGAGAGCGGCGTATGTCGAAAGACCAAACGCTCGAGCCGCTCCCCGATGGTCGCACGAAGGTGACCGGAACGGTGGTCCCCAGCGTGAAACTGCGACGGTGGCTTCGCTCGCTCGGCCCCGCGGTGGAAATCCTGGCGCCAACCACGCTTCGGGATGAGTTTGCGCGCGACGCGGCCGCGTTGGCGAAGCGCTACGGCGCGACTGCTTGAGTCACGGAGACGAAGTTTCAGTTCGGCATGGGAGAAACGCGCTTTTCAGTTCAGGGCTGCGAAGATCCATTGTGAGTGCCTGACGGATCTTGTCGTGCAGCGGCACTCGTACTTCTTCGGCATCAGTGACGTGCTCGTCTACGCCAGTCGCGCGCCCCATAACGATGTCGAACCACTGTGCACGATCCTTTACAACGCGGAACATCTTCTCGTCGTGGGTGCCGGCGAGATACGGTTCGTAAACCTCAATTTTCTTGTCTTCGCGTTCGGCAAGAGCACCGATGCGATCGAGTCGCCCAGTACGCTGCTCTAGCACACTGGGGTTCCAGTCCAGATCGTGATGGATGACGAAACGGCACTCCTGGTGAAGGTCAATGCCCTCCCCCATGACTGAACTCGCGACGAGCAAGTCCGGAAAAACTGGGGTATTGAAGAGCGCGATGAGGCGCTCGCGAATATCGCGTTTCGTCTTGCCATGCGCGCGCCGAACTGGATGTAGGCTCGCGCCGCGGCGCGTAGCGTGCCTGTCCTCGGTAGGGGCACCGAGCAGTGCCGCGTTGATACGTGCGAACTCACTGTTCTGCAAGTCGCCCGGGTTCACGGCTTCGATGCGACCACGTGCTTTCGCAAGACGCCTAGCGAATTCGCACCACCGGTCGAGCAGATCGATACCGAGAGGGTTATCGCCTTCAATGCCCGCCCACACGTCCTTATCGTTGATGCCAGGCGCAAGCCGGGTATAGCGGACAAGATAGCCGGGCGTGCGCAAGTGTCGAATGGCAGCATCGGCCACGAGGTCGAGGACATCTTTGCGCCCCTCTGCGGCCTCAGTGAGCGCGTCCACAAGACGTTTCCGTATGCGTTCGTAAGATGAGCTGTCGCTGCGGAAAAGGCGCTCCGAGATCCGGTCGAGTGCATCTTGGGTTTCCTCTGTGGATTTCGTACCCAGTGCGTCCCGCGCCCGCTCCAGAATCAGATCGTCGATGCGATTTGCCAACGCATCCTCGACAGCCTTGCCGGTTCTTATGAACCAGCAGAAGATCAGACACTTTTCGCCCCGAAGCCAAAGCTGTGCAGCCTTCTCGATAGTGGCCTGCACCTTCGGGTGCGTGTCACAGACGCTCTTATCCATTAGAGCCCGGTTGATTTCCTGGCGATACCAGCCGGCCGCACCCAGCGCAGCATGCGATTCGGCAGCCGTCGTATCGGCGCTCACACCGTCTTCTTCTTTCTTGTCGCTGTCGAGCTCCACGTCCGAGTCGTGGCGTCCGAACGCCTCATATGAGGACGCGATGCCATAGGCAAAGAGCGGCCGCGCTTTCCCATCTCGTTCATCGAGCGCAACCGACTGTGCACGCGCCGCGAGCAAGAACGGCAGAGCCGCGTTCTCAGGAATCGGCAGGCCACCCGCAGTGCTGCCGCCATTCACATTGATGGCGGCACCCGGATGATAAGTGCGACGGTGCGAACGCTCGTGGCGAATAATCCACGGCTTGAGCGACGCGTGCATTTCGTGACGAGCATCGACGGCGAGCTTCGCGTGCGCCCAGGCTTCGCGTACGACGGCACTGACGCCGACCGGTGCCGGCACGTCCGGCGCCCATGCGTCGAACGCGGCCGCGTCCTCGTGCGAGAGCCGGCCCCATGCGGCATCGAAGGTGAGCGCTCTGGCTTGCGCCTTTGTGAGAACATCCTTCAGTTCGGTCAGGCGCTCGTTCAGCGGCTGCACAGGCGGCGGAGCGAGCGGGCGGACTGCGCCCATACGGCTAAGCACCTCGACGAGTTCCGTGTGCCCCAGTTCGAAAGGCGTCGCGCTCAGGAAGAGCATCCGGCGGAAAATGGCATCAAAGGCACCCGCATCGCTGTCGCTGGAGCGCTTGCGGAACAGCTGGCTGATCAATGTCGACGGGTTCTTGAGGCGATGCGCTTCGTCCACGATGAGCAGAGGAAGATCCAGGTCGGTCGATGAGAGCATCCATCGCCAAGTGTCCTGCATGACTTCGTTCAGCGCCATTCGTGCTTTTTCGAGACGATCGTCAATGCGGCTCGAATCGTTGATCGGCAATGCTTTGATCGCGGCGACAAGATCGTGCGCTCGAAGATTCCGCGCGGCATCTTCCAACGCCGCGGGCACTGGATTGTCGGACAAGTCTTCACCCGTTTCGCGCTTCCAGGTCTCTCGCCACTTTGATGGTGGAGTGGCAAGCAGGGCGGCCACATTTTCAGATGTGAACCGACTGTTGCGCACCAAGCCCTTTAGCCCGTCGGACCATTTCGCAACGCGCTGCCGCAGCTCAGCGCCGCCATGCACACGACGGGTGGCATAGTAAAGCAGCGCGAGCTGGACGAAGGTGTCCTTCAGCGTTGCCGTCAACGCGGTGTGCGTCACGATGATGAGATGGGCGCGATCCTCGGGACGATCGTCGAGCTGCTTAAGGAAAGCCTCTGCGCTACGGATGGGCGCTTCTACACAACGTATGCCGGTGCCAGGTTCAAGCAGCGACTCACTGAATTTTCCCCACTCGCGTACCCACTTGTCGGCTACCGCCGGCGGCGCAAAGATTACAACTTGCTCCAACTCCGGGGTCGAAAGAATCTGATTGACTGCCACTGCCAAGGCGACATAAGTCTTTCCCATACCGACCTGATCGGCCAGGATCACACCCTCCTGGGTTCGCAGTCTCGCCAGGATATCGGCCGCGGTATGGCGCTGGCGCGCCCAGTCCCCTTTGAAGCGGGACTCGGTGGTAAGGCGCAGACGGTCGGTCAAGCGGTCAGACATTGGCGTGCCTCCTTAATTGCGCGGCGGGCATAGGACGCGAGGTCGGCTGGCTCTTCGCCAACCCTGGCCCGCAACGCATCGAGTCGTTCGAGCGTATCGCTGACGAGAGTGAGACCTTCGGTGCGATCGATATGTTCGAGAACGTAAGCCCAGTCGACCCGGCCGACTGCCAGAGCGATTTCGGCGAGCGTGAAGACGGCTTCGGCGCGCGTTTGCTGATCCACTTCGAAGGCCTCGACGACCTTCTCCGCAACGAACTCGGGGCCGAGCGGGCCCGCGAGGTGTGCACGTAGCGTGTCGGCGGCGAGGACCTGGCGTTCGAGACGGCGCTGCATCGCGCTGAGCGAGGCGGCCAGCGCGCGCCCTCTGCGCAGCAGGGAACCCGCAATCTCGAACCGCTTTAGCGGGTCGAGGGTGGGGCCGGTTTTCTTCTTTTTCTCCACTTCCCGACGCTCTAATTCCTCGCGCAACACCTGTGCCAACGAGCGGCCAGTCGCGAGCGCATCGAGCAGATGCTGCGCGCGCAGGCTAGAGAGCATCGGCCCTGGCGGCAAGCCGTGCCGGTCATCGGCGAGCACCGCCCATGCTGTCTCATTGTCGTCCCAGCGAACGTGCACGCATATCGGTAGTGTTGCCTGCGTTAGCTGGACCACGGTCGTCGGGGGTTTGCCATTCATCTCCCACTGCGCGCGCGTCAGGAGAGGAGAACCACCGGGGGCTAGGCTCACTGCCCACTTGTCGGGCATATCGTTCGTTGCGGCGGTGACGCCGAGATGCAGCGACCATAGCGCATCATCGACACTTCGCGCCACCCGGCACAGACCAAAGCACGATGGCAGCGCAAGCAATGTGGCTTCGTCTTCGTCTTTCGGTTCGGCTTCCTTTGCGTTCTCGGGAATGGGCTTACCAAGTGAGATGAGGTCGAGCAGTGCCTTGCCCTCCTTGCTGTCGAGCGGCGCGCCGAGCCAGACGTTCATCTCGCGATGGCGGCCGTTTTTCACGAGGCCGAATCCGCGCCGTGTGTGGTTTGAGCTGCCAACGAGTGCTGCGACCCACTCTTTGCTCGTGAGGAGCAGGCATTTGGCGTGAAGCGTACGGAGTTCCTGATCTGGTTCCTTGAGTTGATGAACCGAATCGACGCACGCTTTGAGCGCGTGCGGGAAGGCGACCTGCCCACACGGGCCAAGGACGACCGCGACACGCTGAGCGCGCTCACTTGCGGGACGTCCCGTGAGCAATGCCGCAGTGCTCTCCAGAACCCCTCTGTCGTCAGAATCCCAGAACGGGGAAAGATGTGTCGCCTTGAGCGGCTGCGCCCCGCTCCAGGCGTCTTTCCATACATCGAGCGGACTGGCCATTGGGTTCGTCGGTCCGAAGGCGACGCGCACGGTCCGGCGCTGCTCCGATTGCTGCGCGATACGCTGGCGAAACAATTTCAGCGTGTTCGCTGCGCGAGTGAACGCGGCTGCACCGCCGTCGTAGCCGGGGACTAACGTCAGGTACGACTCCAGTTCATCGGCAATCTCGCCAAGCACTTGCGGCGGGAACAAGCATCCGGGCCCGAGGTCCGCGGCGAGGCCGAGTTCGATCTGACGGCGGTAGCCAGCCGCAGTCAGGTTAGCCGAGCCGAGGATGACCCGTGTTGCTTTCTCCCAGATGAGCACTGAGACCTTTGCGTGGAGCAAGCCGCCGCTACCGACTCGGCAACTGAGCAGATCCCAGAGCAACGACGTCCGCTGTCCCGGTGCGCTGCGATCCGCCAGGACCGTCACGCGCGTGTTCTGCAGCAGTTCGTGGAGTTCGACGTCAGCAACGATGTCGTCAATGGATTTTGTGTCCTCGTTCACGCTGGAGACTTCGAGAAAGCGTGCGAGGCAGTTCTGCTCGAAAAAGTCTGTTTCCAGTGCAAAGGTCGTGGCTAGCACCGCGACCGGGTCTCCGGCATCCACAGGCTTCTGCCAGAAGTCGAGCAGCGGGGTCGGCTTCATGAGGTTTGGGTTTGTGTCAGGAAGTGGGCTAATGTCACGAGGCGCATCGGATGCGTCCAGGTTCCGTCGTTCAAATCGCCTGCTTGGTCGCGGTAGGGCGGGCGCACCGTCCAGTTTCCGTCGAACCGGTCGAGCCAGGCGAGCTTCTTCTTGGCCGCCTGCACTTCTTCGTGGCGCTCGATGAGTGCGTCGAAGAATCCGCGAGGCGTGAGTGGGCCGGCAAAGCGAGAGAAGGCGCGCTGCGCATCGTCGCACAGCCCCTCGTCGTCCAGTTCCGCCACGGAGGCACTAGCCCGCTGCACGAGGTCACCAATTCTGGGCGCCAACTCGGCTAGCCCCGGCGTCTTCAGCGCATCGGATGGGGTAATTACGCAGCCATGCTGCTTTGCCGTCCATGCAAGGAAGCGCCGGAACGTGTTATCGAGCGCGGTGGCCGCGTCTTCATAATCGATAGCTGCCCGTAGGGCCACGCGCGCGGACTTGCTCACTTTCAGCTTCAGTTGTAGCGCGAGGTCCCGCTGTGATATTTCGGGCGGCGGCGGGTTCACAGCCAGTTGCGTAGCGAGTTCGTTGCGGATCTCGTGTGCACCAGTGGCAATGAGTTCACGCAGCACGCGTCGCTCATTCGACCTTGCTTCGCGCGGCGCGAGGTAGTTGGAAAGATCGCTAAGAAGCTTCCCCGTCGGAGGCACCACGCATTCTCCGCTTTCGAGCGTACGTCGGCATGCTTCGGCGATGGCCCTACGCAGTTGCCCACCTGGCTCGCCGGGGAGGCCATCTACGTAACCGTTCAACTGGAAGTCGCGTTCCCACGCTTGCACCAAGCGAGCCGCGTTCTCGGCGGGGAGGTCATCCGACGTGAGCACGCTGGCGTCACGGGAGAAGGGGCGATAGACTCCCGTGAAGCCAAATACCCGAGGTCCGCTCAAATAGTTCCGCTGACTCAGTCGCTCGTTCGCTGCCTTCGCTCGTGCGGCCTTCTGGCTGCCGGGTAGCCCTTCTGTGCGGCTGTCACCGGGGTTTCGAACCATGGCTTCGACGACGACCCACTCGAATGCGATATCGACAGTAGTCTTGCCATCGTCGGTCCTCAGATCATGCAGTGCCTGATACGCGATCGCGCCAACAGCAGAAAGCGTGACGAAGCGCGGTTGGCTCATCCGGGCCCGAAGCCCGGGAACCGACACATCGGCAATGCGATCCGCGACAGCACTCAGACCTAGTGGATCGAGGCCACCCTCCCCCGTGGCGCCTGGGTCGTATGCAGATAGACGGGGTAGTTGATCAAGCAACGACAAGGTAGACATATCAAATCAGCAAAACGCTGAACTCACTGTGCGTAAATTCTCGGTATCGATGTGTGCCAGTGCGAGATCAACAAGCAGCACCCCAGCGCCGCGAGCGGCAAACGACTGGATCGGTGGATCGTCACGGTGATAGTCTTTGACCGAAGAGGGCGACTTGACCATACGCCAACCCTTCCGTCCGCCCTTGCGTACCAGCAGCATGACGTCGGCAAAGGCACAGACACCGCCCGACGAAAAGCCAACCTCGAAAAGCGGATACCCGTCCCGCAGTAGGTCCATCGAGCGCGAAAACGTCTCCCCGTATCCATCGCGCTGCGCATTCAGATCGATACCCTTGCCGTCGGGGTCGTACAGGCGCTTTGCAATGTTGCCAACCTCAATGCGAGCTCGGGAATACTCCGAATCAGCGCGAAGCTCATTGCGATGAATTTCCAGCCAGAGACGCTTCGGGCATTGTCGATACGCGATCAACTTCGATTTCGAGATTGATTTCAGGTTCGGGGTAACGCTCACTCGCCGATCACTGCAGTTTATTTTTTATGCTGTCCGTGAGGGCTGGAGGAACACGTCCCCGTAGAGGCCGATCCACAATAAATGCACTTGTTGGCACCGCTCCCATGCTTGTGCTTCCAGAACGGACTGTTGCTACACGTTCCATATGACGATGACCCACAAAATTTGCATTTCCCTGACACGCCCGCTCTCCATTGAAACGTTGATATAGCAACTGGCGCAACTCAGATGAACTCCATTCCCTGCGCACGGCCGCTGCATAATCACCCAGTTTCAACGTACTTTCGCGCGTCTCCTTAGCATGGCTATATGTAGCACACCGCCCGTACTGCGGGCGGCATGACCAGCATCGGGCCATGGAATTAATGGAAGGCCCGATTACGCCGCATCCATCATCCGAAACTCCGCATCGATCGCTTCGCCTTGATCGCGCCAGCGATGGAACTGCTCGCGCTTCTCGCGTCCCACCACGACGCTTTGCTCGACCGCCGTTACATTGGCGCGCAAATCGACGAGTTCTGGGAAGAACTGGTCCTCGAATTGCGGCCCACCGATCAAACTGAGCAATTCCGCGCGCTGGCTCTCAAAGTTCTCGACCATCTTGTCGAGCACCTTGCGAAACGCCTGTTCGCGCTTCATTTGCTCCACAGAGTCCCAGATTTCGAGCGCAAGACCAAATGCCGACAGCAAGCCGTTGAGCCCCTTCGCAAGATTGACGGCGCCCCACGGCTTGAACTTCAGCATCTTGCCAAGATCGAGTCCAACGACCTTCGCGACACCAACAATGCCATCGCGCGCCGCCAGCACCGACGTGTTATTGATCAGGCCGCTCTTAACTACATAATCGATTCCCTGCTTGCCGTACACACGCACGCTCGCGTTGAAGTGATTCACCTCCGCGTCGAAACCGACGGCCATCTTGCTGACCTCGAATTTCACCGAGCGCATCTGCTGATCGAACGCGTTTTGCAGATTCGCATTGAGCACCACTCCGTCGGAACCGATATTGCGCTCGAAGAATTCCGCGAACGTTTCCATCGACTGACCACGCGCCTGCAGGATCAGATCCGTGAAGAAGTCTGTCACAAAGCTACGCAGACCAATGCGTACATCGTTGATACGTGTATCGGATGAAATCAGTTGTTTACGCAACTGGTTGTTCATCGTTTCGAGGCGGGTCACTTCCTGCGCGATGCGATCGTCGTTATGGATGGCAATAGGCAATTGCTTGCCAAGCACGTCACGCACGATGCTGCGCCGCGTTTCGTCGACGACGGCCGCGATGCCTCCCGCCGCGGAAACCTTTTCCGACGTTGCGTGCTGAAGCAGCCCGATGCGCGAGAGCGCGCGAAAACGCTCGAGGTCCGCAAGCCAGTATTCGGTGCCCATCTCGAACGGATCGGCCGCGACGGCCACCACGGCGAGCTCCGCGCTCTCCGCGTCGGTCAGCGCGATCAGATCGCGCAGGCGGCCCGCCACGTTGTCCTTTTTGATCGCGAAGAGCTTCGCATATTCGTGCTCGTCCTCGACATCCGCGACCGCGTCGAAGCGGCTCAACACGAACACCGTGCGCGGCAGCAGGTTCAGCGAGCGGAACAGCCAGGTGAGATCATCTCGATGGCTCTCCTTGATCGGGTTCGTCGGGTCCATCACATAAACCACGAGATGCGCCTCACTCACGTACTTGCGCGTGAGTTCCTTGTACTTTTCAAGCGTATTGGTTTGCGCGTCGAACTGCTCCTTGAAGCCGAACAAACCCGGCGTGTCGATCAGCAAGCAATCGGGGCTCGCCTCGTAGACCGTCACTGCATTTGACGATTCCTCATGGCTGATTTTCATAGTCGACTTGTCGAGCCGTTCGAGCCACGCGGCTGCGATAGCCGTCTTGCCTTCGGAAAAACCGCCAATCAGCACGACGCGCAGCTTGTCCTCTTCCATGCTGCGAATCGCATTGTCGAGCTTCGTCTTGACGTTCGGATCGGTGTCGATACCGAACGCTTCACCTTGCGCGAGGAACGCCCGCAGATCGCTGAGCACCTTCAACGTTTCCGCTTGCCGTTCCTTGAAAGACTTGAGCGTCTGTTCCATTACACTGCCTCTGTTTCGGAAATCGTGGTAGAAAATTGCGCGAGATTCGCGCTAACGCGGATCAGCGTTGAATTGACATGCGCCACCTGATCGACCGATCGCTCGACTTCGGCAGCGATCTCGCCGATACGCGCCTGGACGCTCTCCATCACCTTGTCGCAACTGCTTTTCATCGAAACGTCCATGCGACCGACGACGCGATCGATGTTCTCGTTCGCGGTCTTGCGCTGCTGAGATTTCTTGTAATCGCTATCGAAGAAGCCCCAGACTGCTTTCGCGATGCTCACGACAAGCGTCACTCCGCCGATCGCAAGCGACACCCAGCCGACAGGATTCCAGATCATCATCAGCCCCCCTGCGAGCGCCGCAATGAGCGACATGTAATTTACGCCGCTATCGAACTTCATGTTCAATTCGAAGCTACCGAGCGTCGGCGTGCCGATCGATCGATACGCATCCTGCAGTTCCTCGATGCGCCGCTGGAAGCGTTCGAGCGTATCGCTCACGTCCCGCTGGAAACGCGCGAGCTCCCTCTCCATCAGCGTCGGCAGGGCCGATTCAAGCTTCGCCTGCTCGCGCTTCATCGCCGCGCTCAGTGCATCCTTAACGTCATCGTTATCAATGCCATCCCTGATCCGCTCGTAAATCTGCTCGCGCACGCGCGTTTCGAACGTGCGGATCGCGGCGTCAGCATGCGTTTGCAACGCGGGGCCGAGCGCGCTCACCGCAAGCTCCAGCTGCTCGCTGACGTGGGTCCAGTCGCGCTCCACGTCCGCCGCAAGCAGCGCGAAACTGTCACGCTGGATCAGCGCGATCGTACCGGCCGCCGTCTGCACGGCGCTGCGCACTTTGTTGACGTTCGAGGCACGGATACGCGCGTCGCTGTCGGTCACCATGCTGCCGCTAAGCCAGTCGAGAAACGACTGGAAACCCGACCTCGCGAGCACGTCCGCGGGACTCGCCTTCGCGAGGAACTTCTCTCGGCTACGCGCGGCGTCCGAGCCCGGCACAAGGCAATCGGCCGCCGCGAGAAACGCGGGCTGCGCGCTCAGCGCGATGTAACGCTGATAGTTGTTGCCCAGATGCTCGCGCATCGTTTCGTCGAGCACGGCCAGGCTCACGCGTTCGCCCTCGTTCAGCAAATCGCCTTTTTCGAGCTGGATCGGGTTCGTGATGCGCTTGTTGAAGATCGACCAGACTTCGGTTTGATCGCCGAGATGCTCGCGAATCTTTTCGAGCGTGCCTTGCCCATCCTTGTCACCGGTCTGCGGCGCCGAAGGCTTGCCGGTCACATAGAACACCGCATGCGCGGCCTTCACCGCACCGAGAATGCTGTCGATGACGCGTGTTTCCTTGCCCTCGATGCCGGGCACGTCGAGCAGTTCGAAGCGCTGACCGTTCGCATCGAATTGGTAGCCGTGTGCGTCGAGGGTGTAGTCGGAACGGCCCGTGCCGATAATCTGGCCGTCCGCGAACGGCGCGAGGCTGTCGAGCATCGCATGCGCCTTCGTTTGCTCGGCTTCGAGCGACTGAAGGGCAGTTTGCGCGCCGTCGAGCTGCGCATCGAGCAGCGCACGCTCAGCCGCGTGCGCCGCCGCAAGTTCCCGCTGCCGCTGCACGGTACGCGCGAACTCGAGTTCCTCTGGTGGCTTGCTGAACAGCCACACGAGCTTTTGCCAGGAGGACGCGGCCCGCTTCTTCGCCTCAATCGCAAAACGCAGCCCATTCAGTTCCTGCTGGAGCGCTTCGAGATCCGCGTCGAGTTGCGCGTTACGTTCGGCGGCTTGCGCGCGCTGCGCGTCGAGCGTCGCGCGGCTTGCCTCGATCGACTGCGCGCGCGCCGCCAACGATGCTTCGCTGATGCCGAACTCGGCCTCCTTCGCGCGAAACGCGGCGCGCGCCTCGGCCTTCGTTCGCTCTTGCAGCAGAATGCGCAAGGTTTCGATGATCGTCGACTTGCCCGCGTTCGTTTCGCCATAGAACGCGATGGTAAACGTGTCCCAGCGCGCGTGCCGTTGCAAGTCCTCTATTCGCTTCGCAAGATCGTCATGGATCGGAGCGACGAGATCCACGACCTGCTTCATCGCGCTTGCGACGCGCGGGTCCGTCGAATCGAGTTTGAGCTGCCTGAGCAAATCGTCGATTTCGTTCAATACGACCTGGTGTAGGCCATTCGATGATGTACCGTCAGTTTGTTGCATATCGCCCCAACTCGATAGACGTAGAAAACCTGCCATGAGGTTCTTAAAAATTGATCGAACAGACACGACGGATGCTCACTGCACGGGTCATGCCTTGACTCGCTCACGTTCTGGCAAACCGTTCCCGTGTGCGTTGTACTGCAATCACTTGCGCTGAAAAATCTGCTTGAATTGGGCCGAAACCCGGTCGATCAAATTCGACTGTGACTGGAGCAATGTAGCCGCACCACACCGAGGACAATGCGAACGAATATCGACGTTCGGCGTCAGGACATCGCTACGCGGGGAAAACATATGTTTCCAACCGCACTGACCACATTTCAACGTAAAGGGCGCTGGGCGTACTGGCATATCACTTCTGGTAGTTTGTTTGTTATACGTGGCAGGCTACCTCAAACTCACAACCTATCTGACACTGGTCATTCATCCGCGTTGCGCATCGCTCGTTGCCGAATCGACATATGCTCCTACGGCCACCGTTCCCACTACCGCGGCAACAAAAACGATCGCAAATGCGGCCAGATGTTGCAGGGGGGAGGAATTGCAATTCGTAAACATGTTTTCTCCTTTGAGAGGCGAAAAAGAACGGCTTCGATACGCCACCTTATCAACTTAGCCTCACATTCAGACAAATCATGTCCGACCGCCCTCGATAGATACCAATCCAGTAGCGCAACGGCGTAGCTGCACATACTCCGCAATCAGCTCGTGCATCGGCAGAGCGCCTTTCACAATCTCACCCGCCTTCGTAAATCCCAGCCAGTGCCCTCGCTTCTGCTGCCAACTCGGAGCGCAGGCACTCCGGCGCCAACACTTCGACGTTCGGCCCAAACGCCCGCAACCACCACCGTAAACGCTGGCTCAACAGCACCGTCCCGTTCACCTCAAGCGTGTCGCCACTCTGGCTGACCTGCTGATCCGCGGACAGCGGCGCTTCCTGCAGATGATGGCCAGCGCCGTTCGTGAACCGCAGCCTTAGACGGACCTCACCTTCGACCATAAAGTCGAACTGACGCTGCTCCCGTACATACTTCGAGAGCCTGAACGCGCGCGGATAGGCAAACGACTCGGGCAAGATAGTAGCGCGCAGGAAACGATCGAGCCGGTACATTGCCGGATTCGGATGGCGAGGCATCGCCGCCACGAGATAAACTAGCCCGCCCACTTCAACTAACCCTAGCGGGTGGACGACCTTTGCATCGGTGTTATCGACCTTCGTGCGTGGCTGGTAGACGATTTCAAGTTGCTGCTCGTAAAAGAGCGCTTGTGAAACTTGAGCGAATACGTCGGAATCGACCTCAGGATATTGCAACGTGAAGCTGCCGACCTCGACCTCGATCTTGTCGATCCATTTGCGGTAGCGCCGCTCATGCTCACTGTTGACAGCAGCCAGCCGCTTGCCCGCCACATCGAACAGCGGGGCTAACGTGTCAGCCACCAACGTTGGAATACGCCAGGTCGAAAAGCGACGTAAGGTCTGGAGCGCCAGCGCCTCGTCGTGCGTCATGATGCCGGCTGCCTTCGCGGCGAGGCCACTCGCTCCTGCAACCTTGCGCCAATACTTGGCTCGCCCGCGCTGCTCCATGACGACGAGCCCGCTTTCGAGCAGATCCTCCAGCCAGCGCTGCACCGTCTTCACAACCGGAGGATCAATCAGCGTGGCGCTGAGCTTGCGATGCACATCCGGCGTGGAAAGTGGTTCTTCGTCTCTGCCTGCATCGGGCAGAACCTGCATGATTTCTCGATCCAGCATATCGGGAATGGAATCAGGGGAAATGGCTCACGGGTCCATCGCTTTATCTAACGACATTTTTTGGTGATTCTTGAGTGCAACCTGCGAGATATTGTTCGAGGGCGCGTAGTCGCCTTCCAAAATATTGCTGACGCTAGGGAGTCGAACCGTGCAAACGATACGGCAACACGGGTCCGCCTTTTTTGTCACCGCTGCCCCGTCCTGCAATAGGTTGACACTTTTTCGACGAATCGAAGAGGTGGCAAGTGGAGCAAGGGATCAAGCGGACGCAGCGAGACTACAGTCTGGCTTTTAAGCTGTCGGTCGTGGCGCAGGTCGAAAAAGGCGAGCTGACGTACAAAGAGGCGCAGCGACGCTACGGCATCCAGGGTCGCTCGACAGTGCTGGTATGGTTACGCAAGCACGGCTTGCAGGATTGGGCCGATCCATCCGGTCGCGCCCCATCGGACTCCACCATGCCGAAGCAAGGATCGAAGCCGCTCACCCTCGAGCAGCGCATCAAGGAACTGGAAACGCAATTGCGGGAGGCGCAGGAGAAGGCTGCGCTGTTCGAGGCCGTGCTCGACGTGATGCGTAAGGATTACGGGATCACCGTAAAAATGCCTTCGGGCAGGTCGTCGCGCAAAAGCAGATCGAACGCCTCGCGCGTGAGAAGGCCATTTTAACAAAACGGCTACCGCGCTCTTGATGTCGGAAGGCATCGAACGTACGAAGTGATCGATCAGATCTGCGCGGGCGAATCAGTCGGACTGATGTGCGCGGTATTCGATGTATCGCGGCCCTGTCTATATGCGTACCAGGGGCGTGCCCAGCGCGTAGATGCCGAACGTATGACGTTGCGCAGCCGGGTGCACGAACCGTTCGTCGAGAGTCGAGGCTCTGCTGGCGGCCGCAGCATGATGGGCATGATGCGCGAGGAAGGCACGGCGATTGGCCGCTTCAAGGTAAGTCGCTTGATGGAAGAGCTGGGGTTGATCTGCAAGCAGCCCGGCAGCCATGCGTACAAGCAAGCTACGGTCCAGAGGATCGATATTCCGAACCATCTCAACCGTCAGTTCGGGGTTGATGCGCCAAATCAAGTCTGGTGTGGCGACATCACGTATGTCTGGGTACAAGGCCGTTGGCATTACCTGGCCATCGTACTTGATTTGTTCACGCGCCGAGTCGTCGGCTGGGTATTTTCGACACGCCCGGACGCCGATCTGGTCGTGCAAGCTCTGGATATGGCCTATGAGCAGCATGGTCTGCCACAAGGGTTGCTATTCCACTCGGATCAAGGTGGTCGGTATACGAGTCGGAAATTCCGTCAGCGCCTGTGGCGCTATCGGATACAGCAGAGCATGAACCGTCGCGGAAATTGTTGGGACAATTCTCCGATGGAGAAGCTGTTCCGCAGCTTCAAGACCGAATGGCTGCCGTCGGCGGGTTACATCTCCGCGCAGGAAGCACACCGGGATATCAGCCACTACCTGATGCACCGGTACAACTGGATACGGCCGCATCAGTTCAATGACGGACTGGCGCCGTCCGTCGTGAAAGAAAAACTTAACGTAATGTCCGGGGTTGGTTGACCACTACACTTGGCATCGGTAAGAGGTTTGCTTTTTTATGTTCGTCGGGGATACGGCATACCTCCAAATCCCGGAAGTCATGCCCCGAATCTTACCCCCCAATTTTGGGGATGCCCCGGCCCCTCACGGGACGTCCTGAAACAAAAAACCCGCGTCAGCGCTAGGCTGGACGCGGGTTTCGGGACTTCCGGGTACTACTTGAAACTAGTGTTTGGTGCCGGCTGCAGGACTCGAACCCGCCACCTGATGATTACAAATCAACTGCTCTACCAGATGAGCTAAGCCGGCGTAGCGCGAGATTCTACCTCATTTCACGATCTTGAGGCGAGGTCTGTTGCCACCTTTCGAACCGTCGCCATCGCCGTCGGTTTTCGGTGGTTCGTCGGCGCCTTCGGAGGGTTCCTCGTTCGCGCCGCGGTCGGCAACCGGCGTCAACGCAGCAGGCGACTCGTCACGCTGCGCATCATCCGCCTGCGCGGCTTCTTCGTCGAACGCGCCCGAATCCTCGCCTTCGCCCGCAACCGCATCGACCTGGAACGCCATCCCCTGCCCGTTCTCGCGCGCATAGATCGCGAGCACGTTGGCAACCGGAATCTCGATCTTGTGCGCCTTCCCGGAGAACCGGGCCGTGAACTCGATCCACTCGTTGCCCATCTGCAACTGGCTCGTCGCCTCGAAGCTGATGTTGAGCACGATCTCGCCGTCACGCACGAACTGACGCGGCACGCGCGTCGAGTTGTCGACCCTCACCGCGATATGCGGTGTGTAACCGTTATCGGTGCACCACTCGTACAGCGCGCGCAGCAGATAAGGCTTCGTTGAAATCTCTTGCATCACAATCCTCGAACCCGGAGCGGGCGCGCGGCACGCCGCGCCGCCCTCCCCGTCTTGCCTTCATTGCATCATCAACGACGCATGACCTTTTCGGACGGCGTCAGTGCTTCGATATAGGCCGGCCGGCTGAAGATCCGCTCGGCGTACTTCATCAGCGGCGCGGCGTTCTTCGACAGCTCGATGCCGTAGTGATCCAGACGCCACAGCAGCGGCGCGATCGCGACGTCGAGCATCGAGAATTCCTCGCCGAGCATGTACTTGTTCTTCACGAAGATCGGCGCGAGCTGCGTCAGGCGATCGCGAATCGCGAGGCGTGCCTTCTCGTGATTCTTCTCCGCTGCCTTGCCCTTCTCGTTCTCGAGCGTGCTGACGTGGACGAACAGTTCCTTCTCGAAGTTGAGCAGGAACAGGCGTGCACGTGCGCGCTGCACGGGGTCGGCCGGCATCAGTTGCGGGTGCGGGAAGCGCTCGTCGATGTACTCGTTGATGATGTTCGATTCGTACAGGATCAGGTCGCGTTCGACCAGGATCGGCACCTGACCGTACGGGTTCATCACCGAAATGTCTTCCGGCTTGTTGAACAGGTCGACGTCACGGATTTCGAAGTCCATGCCCTTCTCGAACAGCACCAGCCGGCAACGCTGGGAGAACGGGCAAGTTGTGCCGGAATACAGAACCATCATGTTTGCGTTTCCTCAAAAAAGCCGAGGGCCGGCACGCGGCGAACCTCCTTCCGGGGTTCCACCTTGCGCCGGCCCCACGCCGGTCAGGCGTGATTACTTGATATCTTTCCAGTACGCGGCATTGAGCCGCCAGGCCAGGAAAGTCAGGACACCGAGAAAGATCAGCACCCATACGCCGAGGCGTTTGCGGGTCTGCTGAGCCGGCTCGGACATCCAGGTCATGTACGCCACCAGGTCGGCAACCGCAGCATCATAATCCACCGCGGACAGTGTCCCCGGCGTGACCTGCTGGAAGCCGACGAGCGTATGGACCTTCTCGCCCGTCTCCTCGTCCGTCTTGTCTTCGAATTTGGCAGTGCGCTGCCCTTGCAGCTGCCACAGTACATGGGGCATGCCGACGTTCTCGAACACCGCGTTGTTCCAGCCGGTCGGCCGCGTATCGTCGCGGTAGAAGCTGCGCAGATACGTATACAGCCAGTCGCGGCCGCGCGCGCGCTCCTCGACCGACAGGTCGGGCGGCGAGGTGCCGAGCCAGTTCTTCGCGTCTTCAGGCCGCATCGCGACGGACATCGTGTTGCCGACCTTGTCGGTCGTGAACAGGAGATTCTTTTCGATCTCCTTCTGGGATATGCCCAGATCCGTCAGACGGTTGTAGCGCATCAGGTTCGCGCTGTGGCAGTTCAGGCAATAGTTTACAAACAATTGCGCGCCGTGCTGAAGCGAAACGAGATTTTCCGTGTTATCGGGCGCCCGGTCGAGCGGAAAATTACCTTCCGCCCGCACCGCCGGCGCCACCAGCAGCGCACACGCGGTCGCCCCGATCAGCGCGAGTGTCGAAAGCAGTTTCTTCATGTCGTTCTCTCCTCGCTCACGTTAATGGGGCTTGAAGCGCACCCGCTCCGGCGGCTGCTTGAACGTGCCAAGCGGCGTCCAGACGGGCATGCCGAGGAAGAACGCGAAGTAGATCAGCGCGCAACACTGCGCGATCAGCGTGGCCGCCGGCGACGGTGGCCGCGTGCCGAGGAACGCGAGGGTCAGGAACGCCGCGACGAAGATCCCGAGGAACACCTTGTGGAACAGCGGCCGGTAGCGGATCGACTTCACCGGGCTGCGGTCGAGCCACGGCAGGAAGAACAGCGTGATCACCGCCGAACCCATCACGACGACGCCCCAGAACTTCGACTCCGTCAGGTACATGAAGACGACGATCGCCGCGGCCAGCACCGGCAACCCGGCCTTCCACTTGCCGCGCGCGCGGATCAGCGCGAGCACGCCGAGCAGCGCGATGACGATCATCAGGACGATCTTGAACGGGTCGGTGGTCGCGCGCAGCATCGCGTAGAACGCGGTGAAGTACCAGACCGGCGCGATCTCGGGCGGCGTCTGCAACGGGTTCGCCGGGACGAAGTTGTTCGCCTCGAGGAAGTAGCCGCCCATCTCCGGCGAGAAAAACACGATCAGTGCGAAGACCATCAGGAACACGCACACGCCGAGGAAATCATGCACCGAGTAGTACGGGTGGAACGGGATGCCGTCGAGCGGAACGCCGTTCTCGTCCTTCTTCGCCTTGATCTCGATGCCGTCCGGGTTGTTCGACCCCACTTCGTGCAGCGCCACGAGGTGCGCGATCACGAGGCCAACCAGCACGAGCGGAATCGCGATCACGTGGAACGCGAAGAAGCGGTTCAGCGTGACGTCCGACACGACGTAGTCGCCGCGAATCCACAGCGACAGGTCGGGGCCGACGAACGGGATCGCCGAGAACAGGTTCACGATCACCTGCGCGCCCCAGAACGACATCTGGCCCCACGGCAGCAGGTAACCGAAGAACGCCTCGGCCATCAGGCACAGGAAGATCGCGCAGCCGAAGATCCACACGAGCTCGCGCGGCTTGCGGTACGACCCGTAAAGCAGCCCGCGAAACATGTGCAGGTAGACGACCACGAAGAACATCGACGCGCCCGTGGAGTGCATGTAGCGGATCAGCCAGCCCCACGGCACCTCGCGCATGATGTACTCGACCGACGCAAACGCGAGCGTCGAGTCGGGCTTGTAGTTCATCGTCAGGAAGATGCCGGTGACGATCTGGTTGACGAGCACCAGCAGCGCGAGGGAGCCGAAGAAGTACCAGAAGTTGAAGTTCTTCGGCGCGTAGTACTCGGAAACGTGCTTTTTCCAGGTGGACGTGAGCGGGAAGCGCTGATCGATCCAGCCGGTGAGACCTGTCGTGGAGACTTCCTTGTTGTCGGCCATCACGCTTCTCCTTTCTCGTCCTTGCCGATCACGAGGGTCGTCGCCGACGTGAACATGTAGGGCGGGATGTCGAGATTCTGAGGCGCCGGCTTGTTCTTGAACACACGGCCGGCGAGGTCGTAGGTCGAACCGTGGCACGGGCAGAGGAAACCGCCCGGCCAGTCGTCCGGCAGGTTCGGCTGCGGACCCGGCGTGAAGCGCTGGCTTGGCGTGCAGCCGAGGTGCGTACACACGGCCATCACGACGAGAATGTTCTTGCGATCGGCCCGCGAGCGATATTCGTTCGCGCAATACGCGGGCAACGGCATCGTATAGGGCTTTTCGGTGGTCGGATCGGCCACTTCCTTGTCGGCCTTGACCACGTCGGCAAGCATCGCGTCGGTGCGGTTCAGGATCCACACCGGCTTGCCGCGCCACGGCACGGTCACCATTTCACCGGGCTTCAGCCCGCTGATGTCGACCTCGACCGGTGCTCCGGCCGCTTTCGCTTTCGCGGACGGCGCAAGCGACGCCGCGAAAGGTATGACGGTGGCGACGCCTCCTACGCCACCTGCTACGGATGTCGCAATCAGCCAGGTACGGCGGCCGCTGTCGACGCGTTTCTCTTCCTTGTCTCGCATCACACGCCCCACTTCTGAGTTGGATTTTCCGTCACGACTTTCCATTCCGCCGCTAGTTTGCTCGAATGGAGTCGCCATTTACAAGGCCCGGAGATGAAAATCCCTTCGAAGTGATTGATAGTTAAGGGTTTCCCCCCACTATCGGAGCGATTAAATCATTTCGCTATTAAGCATCCGCTACATTGAGAAATTTCGATGCGCTGCCGCAATTCCGGCACTCAGACCGGGTTATGGATATCGATAAAAAGGTGTTCGATACCGAATTCTTCGGACAAGTGAGCGCCGAGTGCCTGAATTCCATAGCGTTCGGTCGCATGGTGCCCTGCCGCAACGAACGCGACGCCGCTCTCCGCGGCCGTGTGCGTCACGTATTCGGACACCTCGCCGGTCAGGAACACGTCCGCGCCGGCATCGATCGCCGCGTCGAAATAGCTCTGCGCGGCGCCCGTGCACCACGCGATGCGCCGCAGCTGCATGTCCGGATCGCCGAGCACGAGCGGCGTGCGGCCGAGCGTACGCTCGACCTTCGCGACGAAGTGCTCGAGCGAAACGGGCATCGGCAGCGTGGCCATCCAGCCGAGGTCGCCTTCGCCGAAACGCTGCTCGCCGATCAGCCCGAGCCGCTCGCCGAGCTGCACGTTGTTGCCGAATTCGGGATGCGCGTCGAGCGGCAGGTGGAACGCGAACAGGTTCAGGTCGTTCGCGAGCAGCAGCTTCAGGCGCTGATACTTGCGGCCCGTGATCTGCGGCGGCTCGTTGCGCCAGAAATAGCCGTGATGGACGAGCACGGCATCCGCACCCCATTCGAGCGCGGCTTCAAGAAACGCGACCGACGCCGTCACGCCGGTGGCGATCTTCTCGATCTTGCGACGCCCCTCGACCTGCAGGCCGTTCGGGCAATAGTCCTTGAAGCGCGCGGTTTCAAGGGTATTGTTCAAGTACAATTCAAGTTCGATCCGATCCATATAAACCTCTAATCCATTCAGATGCTTAGACGCTTCTGGCTGTTCTTCGCGCAGGCGGTTACCGTGCTGCTCGCGCTGATGTTCATCGTCGTGACGCTCAAGCCGCAATGGCTGCAACGGCAAGGACAGCTCGGCAAGCAGCTCGCCACGCCGATCGTTGCGCTGCGGGAAGTCGCGCCGGGCATCAGCGGCGCGCCGGCGACCACGTCGTACGCGGAAGCCGCGCAGAAGGCGATGCCGGCCGTCGTCAACGTCTTCTCCAGCAAGGACGGCTCGCTACCGCCCGATCCGCGCGCGAAAGATCCGCTGTTCCGCTACTTCTTCGGCGACCGCAACGCCCGCAAGCAGCAGGACGAACCGGCCGCCAACCTCGGCTCGGGCGTTATCGTGAGCCCGGAAGGTTACATTCTAACGAACCAGCACGTCGTGGACGGCGCCGACCAGATCGAGGTCGCGCTCGCCGACGGGCGCACGGCCACCGCGAAGGTGATCGGCAGCGATCCCGAAACGGACCTCGCCGTGCTGAAGATCAACATGACGAACCTGCCGACGATCACGCTCGGCCGCTCCGACCAGTCGCGGGTCGGCGACGTCGTGCTCGCGATCGGCAACCCGTTCGGCGTCGGCCAGACGGTCACGATGGGGATCATCAGCGCACTGGGCCGCAACCACCTCGGCATCAACACGTTCGAGAACTTCATCCAGACCGACGCGCCGATCAACCCCGGCAACTCGGGCGGCGCACTGGTCGACGTGAACGGCAACCTGCTCGGCATCAACACCGCGATCTACTCGCGCTCGGGCGGCTCGCTCGGCATCGGTTTCGCGATTCCCGTGTCGACCGCGCGCACGGTGCTCGAAAGCATCATCACGACGGGCTCGGTCACGCGCGGCTGGATCGGCGTCGAGCCGCAGGACGTCACGCCGGAGATCGCCGAATCGTTCGGGCTTCAGCAGAAATCGGGCGCGATCGTCGCCGGCGTGCTGCAGGGCGGCCCGGCCGACAAGGCCGGCATCAAGCCGGGCGATATCCTGGTCTCGGTCAACGGCGAGGACATCACCGACACGACGAAGCTGTTGAACACGGTCGCGCAGATCAAGCCGGGCACGCCGACCAAGGTGCACGTCGTACGCAAGGGCAAGGAGTTCGACATGAACGTCGTGATCGGCAAGCGCCCGCCGCCGCCGAAGCAGACGCTCGACGAGCAGGACAGCGATACCGAATGACGTCAGGCGGGCGGCGCGCAGCCGCGTGCCGAACTCCACCGGAAACGAAAAAGGGCAGCCGCATGGCTGCCCTTTTGCTTTGCATCGAAAGACCTTCTTTGCCGGGACGCTGGCCTCGCCGCACGCGTTCCGGCCGGCCACGCCACCCGGCCGCTCAGGCCTGGCCGGAAACCCGCCTGCCGTGCATCGCCCGGCGCGCCGCCATCAGCTGGCGGCTTCGCCGTTCCCCGCCTCGCCTTCCTCGGCCGGCTTCTTCGGCACGAAGAACCGCGCGGCCAGCAGCCCGATCTCGAACAGCACGATGAGCGGCAACGCGAGCATCAGTTGCGAGAATACGTCCGGCGGCGTGACGACCGCCGCGACGATGAACGCGCCGACGATCACGTACGGCCGCATCTCCTTGAGCTTCTTCAGCGACAGCACGCCCATCCGGACGAGCAGCACGACGACGATCGGCACCTCGAACGTGACCCCGAACGCGATGAACATCCCGAGCACGAAGCTCAGGTAGTTGTCGATGTCGGTGGTCATTTCCGCCCCGAGCGGCGCGTTGTAGTGCGCCATCACACGGAAGATCGTCGGGAACACGAGGAAGTACGCGAATGCCATCCCGCACAGGAACAGGAAGTAGCTGCTGCCGACGAGCGGCGCGACGAGCTTTTTCTCGTGCTGGTACAACCCCGGCGCGACGAACGCCCAGATCTGGTACAGCACGATCGGCAGCGCGATCACCAGTGCGACGAGCATCGTGACCTTCATCGGCACGAAGAACGAGCCGGTGACGTCGGTGACGATCATCTTGCCGTCCTTCGGCAGGTTCTCCATCAACGGCCGCGCAAGCAGCCGGAAGATGTCGGGCGCCCAGTAGACGAGCCCGAGGAACACGACGATCACGGCCGCCCCCGCGCGAATGATGCGATCGCGAAGCTCGACGAGATGGGAAATGAAAGTTTCTTCCGGGGCGTCGCCCGGGTTCTGCTGGGGGTCGCTCACACCGGCCCTCGGTAGGATTGACGAGCGAGCATGCGCTCGGCTCAGAAGAAGCGCGTCGGCCGGCGCAGGCTGGCCGGCTGGTGGCGCGCAACGCGCGCGGCGCCCGACTGCACGTGCGTGCGGCGGGTGGTCGCGCGCTTGTACCAGACAGGCGCAGCCGCCTGCTTGACGCGCCAGTTGCGGCGCTTGGGCGCGAGCGCGGCCGTACTGCCGCGCCACGACGGCGCCGTGGGCGTGTCGGACTCATGGGACCCGGTGCTGCCCGACGCTTCGTCAAGGCCGCCAACCGCGGAATGCCACGTGTCGTTCAATTCCTTTTCGTGCTCGCGCAGGTTGTCGTGAATCGTCGTCTCGACATTGCGCGCAGCCGATTCGAAATCGGTCTTCATCGTCCGCAGCGCGTCGAGTTCGATTTCGCGCGAGACCTCGGCCTTCAC
This sequence comes from Burkholderia sp. 572, assembly GCF_040545135.1. Taxonomy (NCBI): domain Bacteria; kingdom Pseudomonadati; phylum Pseudomonadota; class Betaproteobacteria; order Burkholderiales; family Burkholderiaceae; genus Burkholderia; species Burkholderia sp. 572. The sequence continues at coordinate 119,942 of NZ_JBEPLH010000015.1, forward strand.
GTCGTTGATGTACCGCTGCGCGCGGCCGAACAATGCGCCTGCCGTACGCGCGACGCGCGGCAGGCGCTCGGGGCCGAGCACCACGAGCGCGACGACGCCGATCAGCGCCATCTTCGAAAGACCGAGATCCAGCATCGCGAATGCCTGTCAGCGTGCCGGCGTTACGCCTTGTTCGAATCGGAACGCGTCGTTTCCTTCGCGTTGACGTCGACCGAGCCCGAGCGCGGCAGTTGCTGCGCGTCAGCCGGTGCTTCACCGTCCTTCATGCCGTCCTTGAAACCCTTCACGGCGCTGCCGAGATCGTTGCCGATATTGCGCAGCTTCTTCGTACCGAAAACCAGCGCGACGATCAGCAGCACGATCAGCCAGTGCCAAATGCTCAATCCACCCATGATGAAACCTCTCCTCAACCACGCCGCTACGCGGCGCAAATCGCCGGCAACGTGCCGGCTTCGACCATCGATGCGGGGAAACGCCCCGCGCCGTCAACCCATCCGCTGCCAGGGGCGCGGGCCGGCCAGGATATGCGCGTGCAGGTGGTAGACCTCCTGCCCGCCGCCCGGGCCTGTATTGATCACCGTACGGAAACCCGTTTCGCCGCCCGTATAGGCGACGCCGAGCTGGCCGGCGAGACGCGAGACGAGCAGCATCAGCCGGCCGAGCATCGGCGCATCGGCCTCGCTCGCCGCCGACAGCGTCGGCAGGTGCTGGCGCGGAATCACGAGCACGTGCGTTTCGGCCGCCGGGCGGATGTCGCGGAACGCGACGAATTCGTCATCCTCGTGCACCTTCGTGCTCGGGATCTCGCCTGCCGCGATCTTGCAGAACAGGCAATTCGGATCGTGACTCATGTTGCTCCTGCAGACGCCCGAACGCGGCCGGTCAGAACCAGGCCTGCGGATCGAGCGGCTTGTTGTCGTTCAGGTACAGCCAACCCTTGATGATACGGTACAGCGTCCAGATCCATGTGACAAACATCACTGCGAATCCGATCACCACGAACATCAGCGCGAACCCGATCACGTACGCGATCAACGCGCGCCAGAACGTGCGGATCTGCCACTCGAAGTGGGCGGCATACGGCGTACCGGCCACATCGTCGCGCTTCACGTAGTTGATGATGATCGCGATGATGCCCGTGACGCCGCCCGTGAGCCAATGAAACGCATAGAGGCCGTAGAGCACGTGAGTCAACGTGCGCAGCCCGTTCAGGCGTTCGGCGTCCGCGGCCCCCGGCACCGACGGCGGCGGAAACTGACTTGGCGTATCGGTCATGATGCTACCCCCGTTAGATGACAATTCTTACAGCTTACCGCACTGTGGCCATCCCGCGACAAGGGTCTGTCACCCGCCGTTTTCCTCACGCTCGCGACGCTTGCGCAGGGCCTTCTCCTCGATCCCCGACAGCCCTTCGCGGCGCTCGAGCTCGGCGATCACGTCGGCCGGGCTCAGGTCGAAATGCGACAGCATCACGAGGCAGTGGAACCACAGGTCGGCCACCTCGCCGACCAGCGCGGTCGGCGCGCCGCCCTGGCGCACGTCCTTCGCGGCCAGCACGACTTCCGTCGCCTCTTCGCCGATCTTCTTCAGCACCGCGTCGTCGCCCTTGTGGAACAGGCGCGATACGTACGATTGATCGGGGTCGCCGCCCTTGCGGCTATCGATCACGGCCGCGAGGCGCAGCAGCGTGTCTTCGGTCGATTGCGTCATTTGTAGATGTGTTCGGGATCTTTCAGCACCGGTTCGACCGCGACCCAGTCGCCGCTGTCGACGGTGCCTTCGAATTTCTGGAAGAAGCACGAATGCCGGCCGGTGTGGCACGCGATGCCCGACACCTGCTCGACCTTCAGCAGCACGACGTCCTCGTCGCAGTCGAGCCGCACTTCGTGCACGTGCTGCACGTGGCCCGACTCCTCGCCCTTGAACCACAGGCGCTTGCGCGAACGCGAATAATAGACCGCGCGCTGCGTCTCGATCGTCTTCGCCAGCGCCTCGCGGTTCATCCACGCGAACATCAGCACGTCGTTCGTCGACGCCTCCTGCGCGATCACCGGCACGAGGCCGTTGTCGTCCCAGCGGACCTTGTCGAGCCACGCGGGCAATGCGTTCGTTTCCGTATTCATCACAGCCTCACCGGGATGCCCTGGTCGGCCATGAAGCGCTTCGCCTCGCCGACCGTGTGCTCGCCGTAGTGGAAGATGCTCGCGGCCAGCACCGCATCGGCGCGGCCGTCCTTGATGCCGTCGGCCAGGTGCTGCAGCGAGCCGACACCGCCCGACGCGATCACCGGCACCGGCACCGCGTCCGACACGCCGCGCGTGAGCGCGAGGTCGAAGCCCGACTTGGTGCCGTCGCGATCCATGCTCGTGAGCAGGATCTCGCCCGCGCCGAGCTCGGCCATCTTGCGCGCCCATTCGATCGCGTCGAGGCCCGTGTTCTTGCGGCCGCCGTGCGTGAAGACTTCCCAGCGCGGCGTCTCGCCGTCGGCCGACACGCGCTTCGCGTCGATCGCGACGACGATGCACTGCGAGCCGTACTTGTCGGCCGCGTCGCGCACGAGCTGCGGGTTCGCGACCGCCGACGAATTCATGCTGACCTTGTCCGCGCCCGCGTTCAGCAGGCGCCGCACGTCCTCGACGGCGCGCACGCCGCCGCCGACGGTCAGCGGAATGAAGACCTGCGACGCGACGGCTTCGATGATCGGCAGGATCAGGTCGCGCTGGTCGGACGTCGCGGTGATGTCGAGGAACGTCAGTTCGTCGGCGCCCTGGTCGTCGTACCGGCGGGCGATCTCGACGGGGTCGCCGGCATCGCGCAGTTCGACGAAGTTGACGCCCTTGACGACACGCCCGGCAGTCACGTCCAGGCAGGGGATGATGCGTTTAGCTAGAGCCATGATGTTGCGCCAAATGCCGCGATGGGACGGCCGGTTGCGGAAAGCCTCGCGCGAGGCTTCCGTTGGGGCCGCCTGCTGGCAGCCCCGGCGAGCGGGACAACCGCGCGCTTATGCGTTGTCGAGTTCGCCGTTCAGTTCGTCCGCGCGCTTTTGCGCGGCCGCGAAATCGAGATCGCCGGAGTAGATCGCACGGCCGCAGATCACGCCTTCGACGCCGTGCTCTTCCACTTCGCACAGGTTCTCGATGTCCGTGAGGTTCGACAGGCCGCCGCTGGCAATCACCGGGATGCCGACCGCCTGCGCGAGCTTCACGGTCGCCTCGATGTTGATGCCCTGCAGCATCCCGTCGCGGCCGATGTCCGTGTAGACGATCGATTCGACGCCGTAGTCCTCGAACTTCTTCGCGAGATCGACCACCTCGTGGCCCGTGAGCTTGCTCCAGCCGTCGGTCGCGACCTTGCCGTCCTTCGCGTCCAGCCCGACGATGATGTTGCCCGCGAACGCGGTGCACGCGTCCTGCAGGAAGCCCGGATCCTTCACGGCCGCGGTGCCGATGATCACGTAGGACAGGCCCGCGTCGAGATACTTCTCGATCGTCTCGAGGCTGCGGATGCCGCCGCCGAGCTGTACGGGGATTTCATCGCCGACTTCGTCGAGGATCGCTTCGATCGCCTCGAGATTCTTCGGCTTGCCGGCGAATGCGCCGTTCAGGTCGACCAGATGGAGCCGCCGGGCGCCGAGATCGACCCACTTGCGGGCCATCGCCGCCGGGTCCTCGGAGAAAATCGTGGCCTGGTCCATATCGCCCTGTTTGAGGCGCACACACTGACCGTCTTTGAGATCGATGGCCGGAATCAGCAACATAGCAATCGGGTGTCGTCGTGGAAAAAGAAAAGAATCCGGCGCGTACCGGCCAATCCGGTACCGCGCCGTCTCGCTAGTTTAGTACAACTCTTTCGGCGCTTAGGCGCGCGAGCCCCGTAAGACGGGCCTCTGCGGCCCGCCGACTGTGGCACGCACGCGACGTTCACGGTTTCCAGTGTACGAAGTTGCGATACAGACGCAACCCGACCTCCGCGCTTTTCTCGGGGTGGAATTGGGTCGCGAAGAGGTTGTCCCGCGCGACCGCGGACGTAAACGGCGCGCCGTAGGCCGTTTCGCCGACCGTATGCGCCGGGTTGTCCGGCGTCACGTAGTAGCTGTGCACGAAGTAGAAATACGCGTCGTCGGGCACGCCGTCCCATAGCGGATGCGGCTGCGACTGGTGCACGCGGTTCCAGCCCATCTGCGGCACCTTGAAGCGCGAGCCGTCGTCCTGCACGCGGCCGTCGAGTTCGAAGCGCACGACCTTGCCGGGCAACAGGCCGAGGCCCTTCGTGTCGCCCTCCGCGCTCCAGTCGAACAGCATCTGCTCGCCGACGCACACGCCGAGCAGCGGCTTCGTGCGCGAGGCGTCGATCACGGCCTCCTGCAAGCCCGACTCGCCGAGGCAGCGCATGCAGTCGGGCATCGCGCCCTGGCCGGGCAGCACGACACGGTCGGCCGCGCGGATCGCGGCCGGCGTGTCGACGATCGCCACGTCGGCGGCCGGTTCGGCCTTCTTGAGCGCCTGCGCGACCGAGCGCAGGTTGCCCATCCCATAATCCACAATCGCAATCGAAGTTTTCATCTCAGTGCAGGCAGTAGCGCCCTCAGTCCATTGACGATGAATTCCACCGCCAGCGCCGACAGCATCAGACCCATCAGCCGCGTGGCGATGTTGATGCCCGTGCGGCCGATCCAGTTCGCGATCGGCTCGGCGAGCCGCATCGCGACGAAACACAGAAAAGCCAGGGCCGCGCCGATCGCGACCAGCCCGGCCCGCTCATACCAGTGACGCGAGTTCGCCGCGTAAATGATTACCGTGCTGATCGAGCCGGGGCCCGTGAGCAGCGGAATCGCCAGCGGCACGACCGCGATGTTGTCCTTCAGCTCGGCCTCGTGGCGCTCCTCCGGCGTCGATCGCGTGTTGCCGATCTGCGCGTTCAGCATGTTGATCGCCATCAGCAGCATGATGATCCCGCCGCCCACCTCGAGCGACCCGACCGAAATGCCGAAGAAGTCGATGATCTGCTGCCCGAGCAGCGCCGTCACCGTCATCACGCAGAACACCGACACCGACGCGATCCGGATCGTACGCCGCCGCTCGATGTCCGTCTGCTGCGCCGTCAGGCTCAGGAAGAACGGCACCGCACCGATCGGGTTGATCAGCGCCAGCAGCGAAATGAACGATTTGAGCAGATCCATCGCAAGCCGGCGCCGCGCGCCGAAGCCGTGAGGTTGTCCTTGACGCTCCGTCCGGTCAGTTCAGGTTCAGAGGCTGCCCTTCGTCGACGGGATCTGCCCCGCCGCACGCTCGTCCAGCTCCACCGCCGCGCGCAGCGCACGGCCGAAGGCCTTGAACACGGTCTCGAGCTGATGGTGCGCGTTGATCCCGCGCAGGTTGTCGATGTGCAGCGTGACGCCCGCGTGGTTCACGAAACCGCGGAAGAACTCGATCGACAGGTCGACGTCGAACGTGCCGATCCGCGCACGCGTGAACGGCACGTGGAATTCGAGGCCCGGCCGGCCGGAGAAGTCGATCACGACGCGCGACAGCGCCTCGTCGAGCGGCACGTACGAATGGCCGTAGCGACGGATGCCCTTGCGGTCGCCGATCGCCTTCGCGACGGCTTGCCCGAGCGTGATGCCGACATCCTCGACCGTGTGGTGGTCGTCGATATGCGTATCGCCATGCGCTTCAACCTCGAGATCGACCAGACCGTGTCGAGCGATCTGGTCGAGCATATGGTCGAGGAACGGCACGCCGGTAGCCAGCTTCTGCTGGCCCGTGCCGTCGAGATTGAGCTTCACACGGATCTGCGTTTCGCTGGTATTGCGAACGACTTCCGCCACACGCATGGCAATTCCTTGACTGAGTCGATGTAAATGGGGATTGATCGTTTCGCGCCGCGGCGCCCGCAGGCTCAACCGTGCAGCGCGAGTTTCAAAGCGGCCAGCAGGCGCGCGTTTTCGTCGGGAGAACCGACGGTGAGCCGCACGCATTCAGCCAGCAACGGATGCATTTTACTCACGTTTTTGACCAAAACCCGCTCGGTGAGCAGCGCGTCGAACACGGCGGCCGCGTCCGGCACCCGCACCAGCAGGAAATTGCCGGCGCTCGGGAACACCGTCGCGCCCGGCAGCGCGGCCACGGCCTGCGCGAGACGTGCGCGTTCCGCCCGCAGATCGGCCGCCTGCGCGTCGAGCACGCCGAGGTGGTCGAGCAGGAAATCGGCGGTCGCCTGGGTCAGCACGTTGATGTTGTACGGCGGGCGCACCTTGTCGAATTCGGTCAGCCATACGGGCGAACCGACCAGATAACCGAGGCGGATGCCCGCGAGGCCGAGCTTCGACACCGTGCGCATCACGACGACGTTGTCGAATTCGGCGGCGCGCGGCAGCCACGAGCGCCCGGCGAACGGCTGGTATGCCTCGTCGATCACGATCAGGCTGTGCCGCGCGGCGGCGACGATCCGTTCGATGTCGGCATCGTCGTACAGCGTGCCGGTCGGGTTGTTCGGATAGGCGAGATAGACGAGCGCCGGACGATGCTCGGCGATCGCCGCGAGCATCGCGTCGACGTCGAGCGTCAGGTCGGCCTTCAGCGGCACGCCGACGAATTCGAGCTGCGCGAGCTTGGCGGACAGTTCGTACATCACGAAGCCCGGCACCGGCGCGAGCACCTTCGCGCCCGGCTTCGCGCAGGCCACCGACATCATGCTGATGATTTCGTCCGAGCCGTTGCCGAGCAGCACGTCGCAGGCAGCCGGCACGCCCATCGCGTGGCGCAGCTTGTCGATCAGCGCGGCCGGGCGCGGCGCCGGGTAGCGGTTCAGCGCGACCTGCGCGAGACGCTCGCCGAGCGCCGCGGCGAGCGGTTCGGGCAGCGGGTACGGGTTCTCCATCGCGTCGAGCTTCACGAATCCGCTCGCGTCCGGCACCGGATAGCTCGTCATCGCGAGCACGTCGCGGCGAATGATGTCTTGTGGCGTCGTCATGATCTCAAGCCGGCGTGCGTCGCGCCGGCGTCAAATGATCGGCAGGGCGGCGGCCGCCGCCCTGCACAGGTGTCTCCAGCCCCGGCCTTCGGGGTGCGGGCCGGGCGGCACATCCGCGCCTGCCCCGGCCCCGCGCTGCGTGCGCTCAGTTCTTCATCCGGAATTCGGCGCTCTTCGCATGCGCCTGCAGCCCCTCGCCGTACGCGAGTTCGGACGCGATCTCGCCGAGCGTCTGCGCGCCTTCGGCGCTGACCTCGATCAGGCTCGAGCGCTTGATGAAGTCGTACACGCCGAGCGGCGACGAGAAACGCGCGGTGCGCGACGTCGGCAGCACGTGGTTCGGGCCCGCGCAGTAGTCGCCGAGGCTCTCGCTCGTGTAGCGGCCGAGGAAGATCGCGCCCGCATGGCGGATCTGCTGGCCCCATTGCTGCGGCTCCAGCGCGGAAATTTCCAGGTGCTCGGGCGCGATGTCGTTCGCGATCCGGCAGGCTTCGGCCATGTCGCGCACCTTGATCAGCGCGCCGCGGCCTTCGAGCGACGCGCGGATCACGTCCTGGCGCGGCATCGACGGCAGCAGCTCGTTGATCGCCTTCTCGACGCGCTCGAGGAACGCACCGTCCGGACACAGCAGGATCGACTGCGCGAGCTCGTCGTGTTCGGCCTGTGAGAAGAGATCCATCGCGACCCAGTTCGGGTCGGTCGTGCCGTCGCACAGCACGAGGATTTCCGACGGCCCGGCGATCATGTCGATGCCGACCGTGCCGAACACGCGGCGCTTCGCCGACGCGACGTACGCATTGCCGGGGCCGCAGATCTTGTCGACGGCCGGCACCGTCGCCGTGCCGTACGCGAGCGCGCCGACCGCCTGCGCGCCGCCGATCGTGAACACGCGATCGACGCCGCCGAGCAGCGCCGCGGCGAGCACGAGGTCGTTCTTCACGCCGTCCGGCGTCGGCACGACCATCACGATCTCGCCGACGCCCGCGACGCGCGCGGGAATCGCGTTCATCAGCACCGACGACGGATACGCGGCCTTGCCGCCCGGCACGTACAGGCCGACGCGGTCGAGCGGCGTGACCTTCTGGCCGAGCACCGTACCGTCGCTTTCCGTGTACTGCCAGCTATGCGTGCCGCACTCGATCTTCTGCTTCTCGTGGTACGCGCGCACCCGCGCAGCCGCCGCTTCCAGCGCCGCGCGCGCCTTCGGCGCTAGGCCGTCGAGCGCCGTCTGCAGCGCGTCCTGCGGCAGCTCCAGCGCGGCGATGCTGTTCGCGCTCAGCCGGTCGAAGCGGTTCGTGTACTCGAGCACCGCGGCGTCGCCGCGCGACTTCACGTCGGCGAGGATCTGCGCGACCGATTGCTCGATCGCCGCGTCTTCGCTTGCCTCGAATGCGAGCAGCGCGCGCAGCTCGGCGCCGAAGCCTTCGCTCGTCGAATCGAGCTTGCGGATGGTGATGGACATGGGAGTTCCGTTACGGTGATGCGCTCAACCGCCATTCTGCGACGCGCGTTCGAACGCGTCGAGGATCGGCTTGAGTGCCGTGCGCTTCAACTTCAGCGCAGCCTGGTTCACGACGAGGCGCGACGAGATCGCCATGATCTCCTCGACCTCGACCAGATTGTTCGCCTTCAGCGTGCCGCCCGAGCTGACGAGGTCGACGATCGCGTCGGCCAGCCCCACCAGCGGCGCGAGCTCCATCGAGCCGTACAGCTTGATCAGGTCGACGTGCACGCCCTTCGCGGCAAAGTGTTCGCGCGCCGTTTCGACGTACTTCGTCGCGACGCGCAGCCGCGCGCCCTGGCGCACGGCGCTCGCGTAATCGAAGCCGGCCGATACGGCCACCGACATCCGGCAGCGCGCGATGTTCAGGTCGATCGGCTGGTACAGGCCCGAGCCGCCGTGCTCGACCAGCACGTCCTTGCCGGCCACGCCGAAATCGGCCGCGCCGTATTCGACATAGGTCGGCACGTCGCTCGCGCGCACGATGATCACGCGCAGGTCCGGGTTCGTCGTCGGCAGGATCAGCTTGCGCGACGTTTCCGGATCCTCCGTCACCTGCACGCCGGCAGCAGCGAGCAACGGCAGGGTTTCCTCGAAAATCCGGCCCTTCGACAACGCAAGGGTCAACGGCGGGGTCAGCGGCGCGGTCATGCTTGGCTCCCGGAAAGGCGGCGCACGTTCGCGCCGACGGCGGTCAGTTTGGCTTCCATGCGGTCGTAGCCGCGGTCCAGGTGATAGATGCGGTCGACGAGCGTTTCGCCGTCGGCACGCAGCCCGGCGATCACGAGGCTCGCCGACGCACGCAGGTCGGTCGCCATCACGTTCGCGCCCGACAGCTTCTCGACGCCCGTCACGAGCGCGGTGTTGCCGTCGATCGTGATGTTCGCGCCGAGCCGGTTCAGCTCCTGCACGTGCATGAAACGGTTCTCGAAAATGGTTTCGACGACCTGCGCGGTGCCCGTCGCGACCGTATTGAGGGCCATGAACTGCGCCTGCATGTCGGTCGGGAACGCCGGGTATTCCGACGTGCGGATCGTGACCGCCGACGGCCGGCGGTCCATCTTCACGCGCAGCCAGCTGTCGCCTTCCTCGATCGACACGCCGGCTTCGCGCAGCTTGTCGATCACCGCGTCGAGGATGTGCGGGCGCACGCCCGTCAGCATCACGTCGCCGCCCGCCGCCGCGACCGCGCACAGGAACGTGCCGGCCTCGATGCGATCGGGGATCACCGAATGGCGCGCGCCGTGCAGCCGCTCGACGCCCTGGATCACGAGGCGATCGGTGCCGATGCCGTCGATTTTCGCGCCCATCGCGACCAGCAAGTGTGCGAGATCGCTCACTTCCGGCTCGCGCGCCGCGTTTTCGATCACCGTCTCGCCGTCTGCCAGCGTCGCGGCCATCAGCAGGTTCTCGGTGCCCGTCACCGTGATCATGTCGGTCACGATGCGCGCGCCCTTCAGGCGCTTCGCGCGGGCTTCGATGAAACCGTGCTCGATGCTGATCTCGGCGCCCATCGCCTGCAGGCCCTTGATGTGCTGGTCGACCGGACGCGCGCCGATCGCGCAGCCGCCCGGCAGCGACACCTTCGCCTCGCCGAAACGCGCGAGCAGCGGCCCGAGCACGAGGATCGACGCGCGCATCGTCTTGACGAGCTCGTACGGCGCCACGAGGTTGTCGACACGCGACGCGTCGAGCTGCACGCGGCAGCCGTCGGTCTCGCTCTTCACGCCCATCTGGTTCAGCACCTTCAGCGTGGTGCGCACGTCTTTCAGGTTCGGCACGTTGTCGAGATCGACCGGATCGGCGGTGAGCAGCCCCGCGCACAGGATCGGCAGCGCGGCATTCTTCGCACCCGACACGACGATCTCGCCCGACAGGCGGTGGCCGCCTTCGATCACGAGCTTGTCCATCCCATGGCCATGCGATTCCCCGTTGGCGGCCGGGTGTGCCGTGGCGACGCTCTGGACGGCGTCGCGCTCGTTGACGGTGACTTGCACTCAGTGAGTTCCGGTTATGCGTTCTGCCATTCGGCGGGCGTCAGCGTCTTCATGCTGAGCGCGTGAATTTCCTGCTTCATGCGATCGCCGAGCGCCGCATAGACGAGCTGGTGCCGCTGGATCGGCCGCTTGCCTTCGAAGGCCGCCGACACGATCGTCGCGAAGAAATGCTGGCCGTCGCCTTCGACTTCCAGATGCGTGCAGGCGAGACCGCCGGCGATGTATTGCTTGACCTGTTCGGGAGTCGGCAACATGGTGTAAGGCTCCTGTCGGCGCGCGCCGCCTGCATGGCGGCCGCTGCCTGTCGATATCAATGACGCAGTTTGTAGCCGGTCGCGAGCAGCCGCATCGCGATCAGCGCGAGCAGCACGAAGAAACCGGTGACGATCGCGAGGCTCGCGAACGGGTTGATGTCGGACGCGCCGAAGAACCCGAAACGGAAGCCGTCGATCATGTAGAAAAACGGATTGAGACGCGAGATCTCGCGCCACACGGGCGGCAGCGAGTGCGTCGAATAGAACACGCCGGACAGGAACGTCAGCGGCATGATCAGGAAGTTCTGGAACGCGGCGAGCTGGTCGAACTTCTCGGCCCAGATCCCGGCGATCAGGCCGAGCGTGCCGAGGATCGCCGAGCCGAGCAGCGCGAACGCAATGATGAACAGCGGCGCCGCGAAATGCATCGGGATAAACCAGATCGTCACGACGAACACGCCCGTGCCGACCGCGAGGCCGCGCACCACGGACGCGAGCACGTACGCGCCGAAGATGTCGCGGTACGACAGCGGCGGCAGCAGCACGAACACGAGATTGCCGGTGATCTTCGACTGGATCAGCGACGACGAGCTGTTCGCGAACGCGTTCTGCAACACGCTCATCATCACGAGGCCCGGTACGAGAAAACTCACGTACTCGACGCCCGGATAGACCTCGACGCGGCCCGACAGCGCGTGGCCGAAGATCGTCAGGTACAGCAGCGCCGTCACGATCGGCGCGAGCACCGTCTGGAACGACACCTTCCAGAAACGCAGCAGCTCCTTGTAGAACAGCGTTTGAAACCCGCTACCCGACACTCGCCCGATAGCGCCCGGCTCAGGAGTTTGGAGGGAACGCAGTTCGCGTGGGGGTTGTTGATTCATGCCAGTCCCTCGATCACCTCGGCCCCGTTCATCACCTGGACGAACACGTCCTCGAGGTCGGCCTTGCGGACCTCGATCTCGTCGAATGTGCAGCCCGCCGCGCGGCATTGCGCAAGGATCCGCTCGACATCGTCGTAGCTCGACAGGCGCAGCAGGTGTTCGCCCGGCGCGCGCGCGGCCGGATCGGTCTCCAGCCCGCGCAGCTCGGCGGGCAGCGCGCCCGTTGCCAGCCGCAGGTACAGCTGCAGCCCCGCGAAGCGGCGCAGCAGCGCGTCGGTGCGGTCGAGCGCGACGACTTCGCCACGGCGCAGCATCGCGATGCGGTCGCACAGCGACTCGGCTTCCTCGAGGTAGTGGGTGGTCAGCACGATCGTGTGACCTTCGCGGTTCAGGCGCGAGATGAATTTCCACAGCGTCTGGCGCAATTCGACGTCGACGCCGGCGGTCGGCTCGTCGAGCACGATCACGGGCGGCCGGTGCACGAGCGCCTGCGCGACCAGCACGCGGCGCTTCATCCCGCCGGACAGCGCGCGCATGTTCGCGTCGGCTTTCTCGGTGAGGTCGAGATTGGCCATCACTTCGTCGATCCAGTCGTCGTTGCGGCGCAGCCCGAAATAGCCGGACTGGATCCGCAGCGTCTCGCGGACGGTGAAGAACGGGTCGAACACGAGCTCCTGCGGCACGACACCGAGCGCGCGGCGCGCGCCACGGAAGTCCTTGACGACGTCGTGACCGCGCACCGAGATACTGCCTTCGTCGGCCCGGGCGAGCCCGGCGAGGATACTGATGAGCGTGGTCTTGCCTGCGCCGTTGGGGCCGAGCAGACCGAAAAACTCGCCTTCCTCGACCGACAGGCTGACGCCCTTGAGCGCCTGAAGCGATTTGTAGCGCTTCTTGACGTGACGGATTTCTATGGCTGACATGACTGTGCGCGGCGCAAGGGCCGCGACGCCTATTCTGTGCTTGCTGCGAATGAAAATGGGGGCCGGACGCCGATTGGCTGCCCCGCAAAACGCTTGATTATAGGGCAAACCGGCTGGTGGAGCCGGTGCCGGAGGCACGCGGCCTGAAGCGTGCGCGCGCCGGCTGGCGCGGCAGGCTCCGGTCGGACAGGGTCAATGTCGCCCGGTGCCTTCGATGAGCGCGTCGACGCCGTAGGCGCGCGCGAGGCTGGCGAGCTTCGGGGGGAGATTGAGGATGTCGAGGGTCGCGCCGCGCGCCTTGGCGGCACGTTGCCATGCGAGCAGCACGGCGAGCGCGGACGAGTCGAACTGCGTCAGCGCCGCGCAATCGACGGCGGTCGCGCCCGCGCCGATGCGCGCAAGACCGTCCGCGAGCGCGGACTTCGCGCTCGCGACGGTCAGCGAGGAACCGGCTTCGAAGCCGCTCACGACGCTTGCTTGCCGGCGGCAAGTTGCTGGTTGCGCTGCGTGAGGAACTGGATCAGCCCTTCCACGCCGCTTTGCTGGATCTTCTCGTTGAACTGCTGCTGGTACGTCTGGATCAGCCATGCGCCGAGCACGTTCAGGTCATACACCTTCCAGCCGTTCGACGTCTTGTACAGGCGGTAGTCGATCTGGACCGGCTGGCCGTTGTTCATCGCGACCGTCTTGACCACGACGTCGGTATCGGCCGGATCGGCGCGGAACGGCGGGTACTGGATCTGCTGGTCCGGCTTCAGTTGCGCCAGCGCGCCCGAATACGTGCGGATCAGCAGCAGCTTGAACTGCTCCTGAACCTGCTGCTGCTGTTCGGCCGTCGCCGCGCGCCAGTTGCGGCCCATCGCGAGCTGCGTGGTGCGGCGGAAATCGGTGTACGGCAGGATGTCCTTGTTGACGATCGTGATGATGCGGTTGGTGTCGCCCTGCTTGATCGTCTGCTGCTTGACTTCGTCGAGCACCTGCTGCGTCGCCGTCTTGATCAGCGCCTGCGGGTTCGACTGGTCGACTTGCGCGTGGGCTGCGCTGCCGAACGAGAACAGCGCCGCGAAAACGGGGATCAGGAACAGTTTTTTCATCATAGTGACCTGCATGAATATGTCGATGCGAAGGTTGGAGCAGGTAGCTTACGCGCAAGTTCGCGCACGCTACCGACTGAATCGTTTCTGGCTGTAACGAATGTAAATCCGTCAGTGCAGACGAATGCTCGGGAAGCGGAACCCGCCCGGCGACGGCGGCGCCACCTGCATCGGCGGCACGTTCGTTTCGCTGGCCGGGTTCGGCGATTCGGCCGTGCCCGAGGCCGGTGCCGCCACCGCCGCGCCCGATGCGCCTGCCGGCGCCGTCGCGCCGCCCACCGCTGCCGCGCCCGCCGTACCGGCCGCGCCGGCTGCCGCCGGTGCCGCGCCGTCTTCCGGCAAGTCGTACTTCGGCAGCGCGTCGTTGCTCGACGTCGCGGCCGCCTCGCCGCGCGCGTTGCTGATCAGCATCTGGCGACGCTGCAGGTACGCGTTACGCACGAACGAATACTTGTCGAGCGCCGCGGCATCCAGCACGTCGCCCGCGCCGAGCAGGTTCGCGCGCGTGTTGACGAGGTTCACGCCGAACAGGCCCCAGCTCAGGCCATCCGGCTTCACGTAGGTGAGCGGGTTGCCGACGTAGTCGACGCCCAGGCCGGCCGTGTCGCGCAGCGTGCTCGGGCCGAGCAGCGGCAGCACCAGATACGGGCCCGACGGCATGCCGTAGCGGCCCATCGTGATCCCGAAGTCGGCCGTGTGCTTCGGCAGCTTCGCGATCGTCGCGACGTCGAACAGGCCGCCGACGCCGAACACCGTGTTGATCACGACGCGCATGATGTCGCCGACGCCGTCCGCGATCCGCAGCTGCACGATGTTGTTCGCCGCGATGTAGACGTCGCCGATGTTCGAGAAGAAGTTCGTCACGCTGTCGCGCACCGGCTGCGGCACCACGTACTGGTAGCCCTTCGCGACCGGCTTCAGCGCATACGTATCGACCGTGTCGTTGAACTTGTACATCGTCCGGTTGAAGCCTTCGAGCGGATCGCCCTTGGTCGGCGTCTGCACGGTCGCGCAGCCGCTCAACGCGGCGACTGCCGCTACCGCCAGCGCGGCGTGCCTGATGCGGATCGTCTGCATGGTCATTACCCTCTTCTATTCTCTCGTGTGGTTATTGGGCCGCGGAACCGGACACCGCCGACGCCGGCACCGCCACCGGTGCAGGCGCGGCCGGCGCGCCGGCTGCCGGCTTCGCACCGCCCGCATCGGCGGCCTTGCTGTACAGGAACTGGCCGATCAGGTTCTCGAGCACGATCGCCGATTGCGTCATCGTGATCGTATCGCCCGACTTCAGCATTTCGGTGTCGCCGCCCGGATCGAGGCCGATATATTGCTCGCCGAGCAGGCCCGACGTCAGGATCTTCGCCGACGAATCCTTCGGGAACTGATACTGGCCGTCGACATCGATCGTGACAAGCGCCTGGTACGTGTTCGTGTCGAAACCGATCGCCTTCACGCGGCCGACCACGACGCCCGCGCTCTTCACGGCCGCGCGCGGCTTCAGCCCGCCGATATTGTCGAATTTCATCTTCACCGAGTAGGTCGGCTGAAACGAAAACGAGCTCATGTTGCCGACCTTCAGCGCCAGGAACAGCACCGCAAGGAAGCCCACCACCACGAACAGGCCGACCCAGAAGTCGAGAGCAGTCTTTTTCATCGTCATCCCAAAATTTGGCTTGGCTGAGGCTTAGCTGAACATCAGCGCGGTCAGCAGGAAATCGAGGCCGAGTACGGCGAGCGACGCGAACACGACCGTCTTGGTCGTCGCGCGCGACACGCCCTCGGGCGTGGGCTTCGCTTCATACCCTTGAAACAGTGCAATGAAGGTCACGGCGAACCCGAACACGATGCTCTTGATCACGCCGTTGCCGACGTCGGCCCAGACCTGGACCCCGCCCTGCATCTGCGACCAGAACGCACCCGGATCGACGCCGATCAGCACGACACCGACGAAGTAACCGCCGAGCACGCCGACCGCGTTGAAGATCGCGGCCAGGAGCGGCATCGCGATGATGCCCGCCCACAGGCGCGGCGCGATCACGTTCTTGATCGGGTCCACCGCCATCATCTCGAGCGCGGTGAGCTGCTCGCCGGCTTTCATCAGACCGATCTCGGCCGTGAGCGACGTGCCCGCGCGGCCCGCGAACAGCAGCGCGGTGACGACCGGCCCGAGCTCGCGCACGAGCGACAGCGCGACCAGCAGGCCGAGCGCCTGCTCGGAACCGTAGCGGTTCAGCGTGTAGTACCCCTGCAGGCCGAGCACGAAGCCGACGAACAGCCCCGACACGGCGATGATCACGAACGAATAGTTGCCGAGGAAATGGATCTGCTTCGTGACCAGCCGCGGCCGGCGCAGCAGCGGGAAGAATTCCAGCACGAGGCGCACGAACAGCCGCGTGCCGTAGCCCGCGCGCTCGAGGCCGCCGATGACGTAACGTCCGATCGCGCTGATCATGCGCGCCCTCCGCCGAGCCCGAAATCCGCCGCCAGCGGCGGGCTCGTGTAATGAAATTTGAACGGGCCGTCCGGCGCGCCGTCGATGAACTGCCGCACGCTCGGATCGGTCGACGCGCGCAGCTCGTCGGGCGTCCCCTGCGCGAGCACGCCGCCGTTGGCCAGGAAATACACGTAGTCGGCGATCGCGAACGATTCGGGCACGTCGTGCGTGACGAGGATCGACGTGGCGCCCAGCGCCTCGTTCAGCGTGCGGATCAGGTTCGCGGTGATGCCGAGCGAGATCGGATCGAGGCCGGCGAACGGCTCGTCGTACATGATGAGCTGCGGATCGAGCGCGATCGCGCGTGCCAGCGCGATGCGGCGCGCCATCCCGCCCGACACCTCGGACGGCATCAGGTCGCGCGCGCCGCGCAGCCCGACCGCGTTGAGCTTCATCAGCACGAGGTCGCGGATCAGGTCCTCGGGCAGGTCGGTATGCTCGCGCAGCGCGAACGCGACGTTCTCGAACACCGACATGTCGGTGAACAACGCGCCGAACTGGAACAGCATGCCCATCTTGCGGCGCAGCGCATACAGGCCGTCGCGCGTTTGCGCGCCGACATCGGCGCCGTCGAACAGCACCTGGCCTCGGCGCGCGCGCACGAGGCCGCCGATCAGGCGCAGCACGGTCGTCTTGCCGCAACCCGACCCGCCCATGACCGCGACGACCTGCCCACGCCCGAAGCGCAGGTTCAGGTTGGACAGGACGAGGCGGTCGCCGTAGCCAAAGTCGACGTCGCGAAGTTCCAGCAGGGTCTCGGTAGGAGTGGGGCTCACGGAGCTGACAGTCCTTTTACGCAGAACGCCGAATTATAGGGCCTGCATTGGAATGATGTCGTGACGCCGTTCCGGGCCCTGCGGTCAATGATTGTCAAATTGTCCGGGAAAACATTGCTGCAATGCAACAACGGCAGCCCGATAGTCGGCCGCGCCCGTCACCGCACTGACCACCGCGACACTGCCGACACCCGTCGCCAGCACGGCCGGCAGCGCGTCGAGCCCCACCCCGCCGATCGCGACGAGCGGCACCCGCGCCCCCGCGAAGCGCGCATAGCGGGCAATCCGCGCCAGGCCCTGCGGCGGCGCGGCGACGGCCTTGGTCGCGGTCGCATACACGGGGCCGAGCGCGAGGTAGCTCGGGCGCTCGTGCAATGCCCGCAACATTTCGTAATAACCGTGGCTCGAAAGTCCGAGCCGCAGGCCTGCGCGCGCGATCGCGGCCAGATCGGCCGTTTCGAGGTCTTCCTGGCCCAGATGAACGCCGTACGCCCCCTCTTCCACGGCGATCTGCCAGTGATCGTTGATGAACACGCGCGCATTGGGATGGCGGCGCCCGGCCGCGACCGCGCGTGCGATTTCCCGCCGCAACGTGTCCGGCGTCGCGCCTTTCACGCGCAGTTGCACGGTCCGCACACCGCAGTCGAGCACGCGCTCGACCCATTCGGCGTCCGGCACGAC
The DNA here is from genome assembly GCF_040545135.1 of Burkholderia sp. 572. Classification (NCBI taxonomy): domain Bacteria; kingdom Pseudomonadati; phylum Pseudomonadota; class Betaproteobacteria; order Burkholderiales; family Burkholderiaceae; genus Burkholderia; species Burkholderia sp. 572. The sequence continues at coordinate 137,521 of NZ_JBEPLH010000015.1, forward strand.
CGGATAGAGGCCGAGCTGCGCGGGGCACGGCGCGAACGCGGGTTCCGGCGCGGCCGGCAGCCCGGCGACACGCGGGAACCGCGCGGCGTCGACCGGCCACGCATCGGCGGTGCGCGTTTCGTCGCCGTCGCGCCAGGCCAGCGCCAGCACCAGCGCGTCGACCGGCGCAAAGCCGCAGTCGAGGAACGCGGCGAGCGCGGCAATCCAGTCGTCCGCGAGCGGATGCGCGGCGTCGAGCGCGTAGCGCGCGCCCGCCGTGTGCAGTACCGCGCCCTGCTCGTCGAATTCGATCGCGACCGCGCCCGGCGCCGCGGGCCGCGACGCGGCCGACGCGCGTGCCTGCGCGGCGCGGTCGCCGGCCGAAACGATCAGCACGTCGCCGTCGGCCGGCGCGTCGGGCACCGCGACGCAAAGCCGCCACGGCGCGGCGGCGCCCGGCCAGTCGCCCAGCCGGGCGCGAATCCGTTCGGCCGCTTCGGCCAGTTCGTCGGCCGGCGGCCAGAATGCATCGGCGAAACGCACGCTCATGCGCCGCCCCCGTCCTGGTGCCAGAACGGCATCCCGACGACCGGCGTGCTGGCGTGCGCGGTCTCGCGCGCATCCATCGGCCCGGCGAGATACGCAGCACGGCCGGCCTCGACGCCCTGCGCGAACGCACGCGCCATGATCTCCGGGTGCGTGGCCTGCGAGACGGCCGTGTTCAGCAACACGCCGTCGAAGCCCCATTCCATCACCTGGCACGCGTGCGACGGCACGCCGAGCCCGGCGTCGACGATCAGCGGCACGTCCGGCAGGCGCTCGCGCAGCACGCGCAGCCCGTACGGGTTCACGACGCCCTTGCCGGTGCCGATCGGCGCGCCCCACGGCATCAGCGCCTCGCAGCCGGCGTCGAGCAGGCGCCGGCCGATCACGAGATCCTCGGTGCAGTACGGCAGCACCTTGAAACCGTCCTTGACCAGTTGCGCGGCCGCCTCGATCAGGCCGACCGGATCGGGCTGCAGCGTGTAGTCGTCGCCGATCAGTTCGAGCTTGATCCAGTCGGTGCCGAAGACCTCGCGCGCCATGTGCGCGGTCGTCACGGCTTCGGCGACGGTCTGGCAGCCGGCCGTGTTCGGCAAGAGCGGCACCGCGTGACGCTTGAGCAGATCGAAGAAGCCGGCTTCGGCCGTGCCGCCCGTCATCTGGCGGCGCAGCGCGACCGTCACCATCCCGGGGCGCGACGCGGCGATCGAATCGGACAGCGACTGCAGCGACGGATAGCGCGACGTGCCGATCAGCACGCGGCTTGCGAAGGTTTCGCCGTACAGCGTCAGCGCGTCGGCGGAGGTGAGGGACGTCATGTCGTTTTCCTGAAAGAGCGGGGACGAACCGGCGGCGCTCAGCCGCCCGCGACCGGGTGCACGACGTCGAGCTTGTCGCCCGCCGCGAGTGCGCGCGCCGCATGCTGCGTGCGCGCGACGAAGTTGCCGTTCAGCGCGACCGCGTACGGCGGACGCGCACCGTACGCGGCGAGCGCGTCGGCCACCGTTGCGCCGTCGGGCAACGTCAGGTTCTGTTGGTTGATCTGGATGTCCATGAGGCTTCGTCGAATTCGGTCGGCGGTGCGCGTCAGGCCGGCTGGCGCGCGTCGTTGCGGTGATGAAGGAGCGTCGGCCAGCGCTCGGCGCCACGCCACGCGGCGAACGCGTCGGGATCGCCGAACGCGCCGCCGAGCGCGGCTTCGGCAAGCGCGACGGCCGCGTGCGCCACTTCCGGCGCGATCATGAAGCCGTGCCGGTACAGGCCGTTGACGGCGAGCGTCGACGCACCATCCCAGATCACCGCCGGGCGATGATCGGGCAGCGTCGGCCGGCACTGCGCATTGAGTTCGAGGATGCGCGCCTCGCCGAACGCCGGATGCACGGAGAACGCCGCGCTCAGCAGTTCGAGCGCGGAGCGCACGCTGACGGGCGACATGTCCTCGCCCTCCACCTCGGTCGCGCCGATCACGTAGAGATCGTCCTGCTTCGGTGCGATATAGAGCGGGTAGCGCGGATGCAGCAGCCGCACGGGCCGGGTGAGCCCGATGCCGGGGGCGCGCACGCGCGCGACTTCGCCGCGGATGCCGCGCAACGCGGGCAGCGCGGGTTTCGCGCCGAGCCCGCGGCAATCGATCGTGAAATGCGCGGCGGGCAGGTTCGCATCGTCGATCGTGACGTGCCAGTGCAGGTCGACGCCGCGCTCGGCGAGGCCGGCCGCGAGCGCGCGCAGCGCCTGGCGATTGTCGAGCTGGCCTTCGTTCGGCAGCAGCAGGCCGCGCGCGAAACGGCCCGCGAGCACCGGCTCGGCCGCGTCGACCTGCGCGCCGGCGAGGGTCACGAAACCGCTGTCGAACAGGCCGGCCGGCGCGTTCGCGCGCACGCGCCGCTCGAACAGCGGCGCCTCCGCGCGGTCCGCGTGATGCCAGACGACGAGCGTGCCGTGATGCTGGAAGAAGACGGGTTCGGGCAGTTCCGCGAGCCACTGCGGCCAGCGCGCGAGCGACGCGGCGCCGAGCTCGGTGATCAGCAGCTCCGCGCTCGCCGCTTCCGCGAGCGGTGCGAGCATGGCGGCCGCGATCCACGCGGCCGACTGCTCGCCGTCCGGGCCGCCGCGCTCGTAAAGCGCGACGCGATGGCCGTCGCCTGCGAGCCGCCATGCGATCAGACGGCCGACGAGGCCGCCGCCGAGCACCGCGAAATCGGGGCGGGTGTCCCGGACGTTCATCGCGCCCCCTCCGCACGGGCGCGCTCGACGAACGTCGACGCGCACGCGCCGCCGCATGCGAACGCACGCGACATCGGGCCGGGAACCATGCAAAAGACTGAAGATTGTGCGGTCATCATTCCTTCCGTAACGCGCAATGCGCGTACCCAAAAGGACGAAACCGGCAGCAAAGGCCGGCCGGGCGGGACTCGGGCGCTGACCATGTGGGATGGCAGCCAGCGCGACCCGGCGGGATCAGAAACTTCCCTCGCCGGTATTACCCGGATCGGGTGCGAAGGGTCTTTCTCAGCCTCATTGCGCTGCCCGGAACATCCGCCGGCCGCGCTACAAAGCACCCCTGTTTCGTCGTCGGCCATTAGACCATAAAAGCGGAAAGCGCCGCAAACTGTCCCCCTTGCGGCAAATTCGCCGTCGTGCCGCGCCGCTCTGGCACAATGCCCGCAGGCCGGCCGCGCGAGCGGCCGGTTGCCGCGTCACCGCCGGCCTTAAGTGCCGTTTAAGACACGCGGGCGACCATCCGGACGCCCGCCGTCAGTCGGCGCCGCGTCCCGGCATGCCGTATCGCGGCGCGCGCCCGGCTTCGCCCGGCCCGCGCGCCGGCTACTCATCAGGAAGCACATGACCCAATCGATCGATCCCGTCCGCTCCGCCTCCGACGCGCCGCAGGACGAGCGCCCGGTATCCGCATGGAGCCTCATCAAGCCCTACTGGGTATCGTCCGAATGGAAAATCGCATGGGGCCTGCTGGTCGCGATCATCGCGATCAACCTCTGCGTGGTCTGGATCAACGTCCGGCTCAACAAGTGGAACGCGGAGTTCTACAACGCGCTGCAGTCGAAGGACGTCCACGACTTCCCGAACCTGCTGATGCAGTTCTCCGCGCTCGCGTTTGCCTTCATCATCCTCGCCGTGTACGGCCGCTACCTGCGGCAGATGCTCGGCTTCCGCTGGCGCCAGTGGCTCACCGACCGTTTTCTCGGCCAGTGGCTCGGCGATCGCGCGTTCTACCGGATCGAACGTGACCGTCTCGCCGACAACCCCGACCAGCGGATCACCGACGACCTTCAGTCGTTCTCGACGACCACGCTCGCGCTGTCGCTCGACCTGCTGTCGACGGTCGTCACGCTCGTGTCGTTCATCACGATCCTGTGGTCGCTCGCCGGCGCGCTGACGTTCTCGCTCGGCGCGACGCCGATCACGATCCCAGGCTACATGGTGTGGGCGGCAGCGCTGTACGCGGTGGTCGGCTCGCTGATCATCCAGAAGGTCGGCCACCCGCTCGTGTCGATCAACTACCAGCAGCAGCGCGTCGAGGCCGACTTCCGCTTCGGGCTGATCCGCGTGCGCGAGAACGCCGAGCAGATCGCGTTCTACGACGGCGAGAAGACCGAGACCGGCAACGCGCAAAACCTCTTCATGCGCATCCGCGACAACTGGTGGCGCGTGATGAAGTACACGAAGCGGCTCACGTTCGTGCTGAGCTTCTACGGGCAGATCGCGATCATCTTCCCGCTCGTCGTCGCCGCGCCGCGCTATTTCGCGGGCGCGTTCTCGTTCGGCGTGCTGATGCAGATCTCGTCCGCGTTCGGCACCGTCAGCGATTCGTTCTCGTGGTTCATCAACAGTTACTCGACCCTCGTCGAATGGCGCGCCACCGTCAACCGTCTGCGCGAATTCAAGCGCGTGATGGGCACGTCGCACCTGAAGGAAAGCCTGTCGCCCGCGACCGAGCACGGCGGCATCAACCTGCATTACGTCGACGGCGCGAAACTGTCGACGTCGTCGCTCAAGCTCGCGCTGCCGAACGGCAACGCGCTCGCGAACATCGGCAGCGTCACGATCGAGCCCGGCTCGCGCTGGCTCGTGATCGGCAAGTCGGGTTCCGGCAAGAGCACGTTCATGCGCGCGCTCGCGGGGCTCTGGCCGTTCGGCGACGGCGCGATCGATGCGCCGGTCGGCGCGCGGATGATGTTCGTGCCGCAAACGAGCTATCTGCCGATCGGCACGCTGAAGGCCGCGCTCACCTATCCGGCGACGGCCGACGCGTTCAGCGACGAAGCCTGCCGCGACGCGCTGCGCGCATGCCGCCTCGAGGATTATGCCGAGCGCCTCGACGAGACCGCGCACTGGACCCGCGTGCTGTCGCCGGGCGAACAGCAGCGCCTTGCCGGCGCGCGCGTGCTGCTGCACAAGCCCGACTTCCTGTTCCTCGACGAAGCGACGAGCGCGCTCGACGCCGACAACGAGGCGCGCCTGTACCACCTGTTCGCCGAACGGCTGCCGAAGGCCGCGATCGTCAGCATCGCGCACCGCGAGTCGCTGGCCGCGTTCCACGCCGGCACGATCAACGTCGAGCGCGTGAACGACAGCGACAAGGTCGCGGCGTGAAGCCACGCGCCGCGCACGTCGCCCGGATCGCGCTGATCACCGGCGCCGGTTCGGGGATCGGCGCGGCGCTCGCGCGGCGGCTCGCGGCGCCCGGCATCGCGCTGGCGCTGCACGCACGCGGCGCGGACGAAGCGGCACGCGCGCGGCTCGCCGAAGTCGCCCGCGCGTGCACGGCGGCCGGTGCGGAGTGCGTCACGCTCACCGGCGATCTCGGCGAGCCAGGCGTGGCCGCGTCGCTCGTCGATGCCGCCGCCACGCGCTTCGGCGGGCTCGATCATCTCGTCGCCAACGCCGGCTTCGCCGCGCGGCAATCCTTTTCCGGTCTTTCCACGGACGCGCTCGCGTCCGCCTTCGCGGCGATGCCCGGCGCGTTCTCCGCGCTCGCCGGCCGCGCGCGGCCGCTGCTCGAGGCGTCGGCCGCGCCGCGGATCGTCGCGGTCAGTTCGTTCGTCGCGCACCGCTACCGCGCCGACGCGCCGTTCGCGGCCACCGCTGCCGCGAAGGCCGCGCTCGAATCGCTGGTGCGCACCGCCGCCGCCGAATTCGCCGCGCGCGGCATCACCGTCAACGCAGTCGCGCCGGGCTTCACGCGCAAGGACCACGGGCCGAGCGCCGGCAACGCCGACGCGTGGGCGCAGGCCGAACAGGCGACACCGCTCGGCCGGATCGCCGAACCCGACGACGTCGCCGCGCTGATCGCGTTCCTGCTGTCGGATGCGGCGCGACAGATCACCGGGCAGATCGTCCACATCGACGGCGGCCTGACGCTCTGAATCGAGCGGCCGTACGTCGTGCGGACGCGCGGGACGTCGCTGCCACCGACGTTGGCGTGGCACGCGAGCGCGATCGGCGCTCGCACGTTCCCGGAACACCCGCCCCGTTCCACGCAGCCCTCCCACCCTCGCCGCCCGCCGCGCCATCGCGCGCTCCCGTCTTTTTGGCGCCCCGCTCCCCACCCGTAAAATAACCGCCACGCGGCAGCGCGAGACAGGACGAGACAACAGGGGGACGGCAAGCATGCAGGCATTCCAGTGGTTCGACGAGCTGTCGACACGCGAACGCAGGACGCTGTATGCCGGATTCGGCGGCTACGCGGTCGATGCGTTCGACTTCATGATTTATTCGTTCCTGATTCCGACGCTCATCGCAGCCTGGGGCATGACGAAGAGCGAGGCCGGGATGATCGCGACGAGCTCGCTGATCTCGTCGGCGCTCGGCGGCTGGGTCGCCGGCATCCTCGCCGACCGCTACGGCCGCGTGCGCGTGCTGCAGTGGACGATCGCGACGTTCGCGCTGTTCACGTGCCTGTCCGGCTTCACCCACTCGTTCTGGCAACTGCTCGCGACACGCACGCTGCAGGGCTTCGGCTTCGGCGGCGAATGGTCGGTCGTGACGATCATGATGGCCGAGACGATCCGCTCGCCCGAACACCGCGCGAAAGCCGTCGGCACCGTGCAGAGCAGCTGGTCGTTCGGCTGGGGCGCGGCCGCGATCCTCTACTGGGCGTTCTTCGCGCTGCTGCCCGAGCAGGTCGCATGGCGCGCATGCTTCTGGATCGGCATCGCGCCCGCGCTGTGGATCCTGTACATCCGCCGCAACGTCAGCGATCCGGACATCTACACGGCCACCCGCCGCGCGCGCGACGAAGGCCGCGTGTCGGGCCACTTCCTCGAGATCTTCTCGCCGCCGCACCTGCGCGCGACGCTGTTCGGCAGCGCGCTGTGCACCGGGATGCTGGGCGGCTACTACGCGATCACGACGTGGCTGCCCACCTACCTGAAAACCGTCCGCCACCTGTCGGTGTTCAATACGAGCGGCTATCTCGTCGTGCTGATCGTCGGCTCGTTCGTGGGCTACGTGGTCGGCGCGATCCTGTCCGACCGGCTCGGCCGCCGCGCGTCGTTCATCCTGTTCGCGATCGGCTCGTTCTCGCTCGGCATGGCGTACACGATGCTGCCGATCACCGACACCGCGATGCTGCTGCTCGGCTTCCCGCTCGGGATCGTCGTGCAAGGGATCTTCGCGGGCGTCGGCGCGTACCTGTCGGAGCTGTATCCCGGTGCGATCCGCGGCTCGGGCCAGGGTTTCTGCTACAACCTCGGGCGCGGGCTCGGCTCGTTCTTCCCGATCCTCGTCGGCTCGCTGTCGCAGTCGATGTCGCTCGTGAAGGCGATCGGCCTCGTCGCGGGCGGCGGCTACCTGCTCGTGATCGTCGCGGCGCTCGTCCTGCCGGAAACGCGCGGCAAGTCGCTCGTCGACGATCCGGCCGTCGCGTCCTGAGCAACCGCCACGTTCCGGAAACCGCATGCACGTGATCGTTCTCGGCGCCGGCGTGATCGGCGTCACCACTGCCTGGCACCTGCGCGAAGCCGGTTGCGAGGTCACCGTGATCGAACGCGAGGCCGATGTCGCGCAGGCGACGAGCCTCGGCAACGCGGGCGTGATCGCGCCCGGCTACGTGACGCCGTGGGCCGCCCCTGGGATGCCCGGCAAGATCCTCAAGTACCTGTTCGAGCCCGCGTCGCCGCTGATCTTCCGGCCGACGCTCGAAGCCGCGCAGTGGCGCTGGATCGCGCGCTGGCTGCGCGAATGCGAATTCGAGCGGTTTCGTGTGAACAAGCAGCGGATGCAGCGCATCGCCTATTACAGCCGCGCATGCCTGCACGCGTTTCGCGACCGGCATCCGTTCGACTACGGCGCGAGCCGGGGCTACCTCCAGCTGCTGCGGGGCGCGTTCGACGTGCAGATGGTGCAGCCCGCGCTGAAGGTGCTGCGCGACGCCGGCATCGCGTTTCGCGAGCTCGATGCGGCCGGCTGCACGGCGATCGAGCCGGGACTGCGCTGGGCGCGGCAGGCGCCCGTCGGCGGCATCTACCTGCCCGACGACGAAGCGGGCGACTGCGCGCGCTTTACGCGTGAACTGCGGGCGCTGTGCGAAGCAAACGGCGTGACGTTCCGCTTTCACACGGACGTGCAGGCGCTCGACGTTGAAGCGGGCCGGGTGCGCGGCGTGCGGATCGTCGGTAACGGCAACGAGGATGGCGATACGCCGGATCGCGCGCGAGCGCATCCGCACGCATCGAACGCCGGCGGCAAGCAACGCGACGCGCGGCTCGCCGCCGACGCGATCGTCGTCGCGCTCGGCGTCGACAGCGCCGCACTGCTGCGGCCGCACGGCATCGACGTGCCGCTCTATCCGGTGAAGGGTTACTCGGCGACGCTCTCCGTCGTCGACGACGAAAAAGCGCCGCATGCCGCGCTGATGGACGAATCGCTGAAGACGGCGATCACGCGCTTCGGCCCGACGTTGCGCGTCGCGGGTACCGCGGAACTCGGCAACCGGCACGCAGCGCTGCGCCGGCAGGCGCTCGATACGCTGATGAAGGTGCTCGACGACTGGTTCCCGCACGCGGCCGATCGCGCATCGGCGCGCTTCTGGGTCGGCCGCCGGCCGATGACGCCCGACGGGCCGCCGCTGCTCGGCGCGAGCGGGATCGACGGGCTCTGGCTCAACGTCGGCCACGGCTCGACGGGCTGGGCGATGTCGATGGGGTCGGGGAAGGTGGTGGCGGATCTCGTCACGGGGCGGGAACCGGAGATCGACTTGTCGGGCCTGACGCTCGCGCGCTACGGCCGGTAGGGCTGGTGGCGCGGTGGAGCGGCTGGCACGGCTGGCACGGCTGGCCGGACGATATCGCCGACGCGATACACACCGCGTCCGGCAATCACACCGCGGCGCGCAAGCCGCTCACTGCGGCGCCAGACCGTCCGCCTCGCCGTCCGCCCATGCGATCGGCGCGGATGCGACCGGCCGATGCGTCACGCCCTCGTGCGACAGCCGGCTTTCGAACAACGTCAGCGCGTCGACACGCACCGCGACCGCCCGCCCGGGCGCACCGCCGTGCGCGGGCTGGCCGACCGCATCGCGCGGCAGCCGCGCGAGCGTCACGTGCGGCCGGAACGGCCGCCGGTCGGCCGGCACGCCGAGTTCGCCCAGCAGCGCGACCAGCCCGGCATTCAGCGCCAGGCAGGCCGGATCGGCCGCGAGCTCCGCGACGATCAGCCTCGCGCGCGGCAGGCTCGGCCACCACGCGATCCGCTCGACCGGCAGCAACGGCAGCGCATGGGCGGCCGCAAGCGCGGGCAGATGCGCGGCCAGCGCCTCGCATCGGTCCCGTTCGATCGCGCCGATGAACGCGAGCGTCATGTGCAGTTGCGCGGACTGCGTGCGCCGCGCTCCGCGGGTGACCGGCAACGCGTGCAGCGCGTCGCGCGAAGCCGCATCGGGCATCAGCGCGACGAACGCACGAAGCCGGTCGCCGTTCATGACTCGCTCACCGCGGCACGCGGGGCGCGTGCCGTTTGAGCCGAAGCGGGACGCCGCGGCAGCGGGCCGTGCTCGCCCCACACGTCGGCCGGCAGCACACGCGCGAGTTCGGGGATCGTGTTGCGCGTGAATACCGGATCGGCGATGCCCGCCGCGCGCTGGCGACGATAGTCGGCCCATGCGGCGTGCGCATGCTTGCCGAGCGCGAGGATCGCGATCAGGTTGATGATCGCCATCAACCCCATGCTCGTATCGGCCATCGCCCAGACGAGCGGCAGTTGCCCGACGCTGCCGAACATCACCATGCCGAGCACCGCGACACGGAACAGCGGCAGCACGCCGCGCCGCTTCGTGATGAATTCGACGTTGCCCTCCGCATACGCGTAGTTGCCGATCACCGACGAAAACGCGAGGAAGAAGATCGCGACGGCCATGTAGATGCCGCCCCAGTCGCCGACGTGGCTCGAGATCGCGCGCTGCGTGAGCGCCGCGCCTTCCATCCCCGTGCCGAGCTCGTACTGGCCCGACAGCAGGATCACGAACGCGGTCGCGCTGCAGATCACGATCGTGTCGACGAACACGCCGAGCATCTGGATCAGCCCCTGCGTGACGGGGTGCCGCGTGCTCGCGGTCGCGGCCGCGTTCGGCGCGCTGCCCATCCCCGCTTCGTTCGAGAACAGCCCGCGCTTCACGCCGATCGCGATTGCCTGGCTGACCGCGTAGCCGGTCAGGCCGCCTGCCGCCTGCTCGAGACCGAATGCGCTCCTCACGATCAGCGCGATCACGTCCGGCACGAGCGCGATGTGCGTCGCGACCGCATAGACCGCGAGCGCGAGATAGCCGATCGCCATCAGCGGCACGATCACCTGCGCGACCGTCGCGATGCGGCGGATGCCGCCGAAGATGATCGGCGCGGACAGCAGCACGAGGCCGAGGCCGACCGTCTCGCGGCTCCAGCCGAACGACGTATGGAATGCGTCGGCGATCGCGTTCGCCTGCACCGCGTTGAACACGAAACCGAACGCGAGGATCAGCGACAGCGAGAACAGCACGCCGAAGCCGCGCGAGCGCAGGCCCGTCTGGATGTAGTACGCGGGGCCGCCGCGATAACTACCGTCCGGGTGCGACACCTTGAAGATCTGCGCGAGCGTCGCCTCGACGAACGCGGACGACATCCCGACCAGCGCCGTCATCCACATCCAGAAGATCGCGCCCGGCCCGCCGACCGTCAGCGCGACCGCGACGCCCGCGATGTTGCCGGTGCCGACACGGCTCGCGAGCCCGGTCGCGAACGCCTGGAACGACGAGATGCTGCCCGGCTCGCCCTTGCTGCCGACCAGTTTCATGCTGAGGAACAGCGCCTTCAGCTGGATCATCCGGAACCGCAACGTGAACCACGCACCGGCGCCGAGCAGCAGCGCGATCAGCACGTAGTTCCACAACACGCCATTGACGGCGTCGATCAGCCCATGCAGGAGTGCTTCCATCCGGTTTCCTTGTAAATAGGGTCAGTCATGAGCATCGACCGCGAACGCGGCCCGAGGGGCGACATGATATGACAGTTCGCAAGAAACATTACAAAATGAAAGAATTTGGTGTCGTGACGAATCATGGGGTGATCCTGACCAGATTCGTCGACACGCCCCCGCCACTTCAGTCAATCTCCCGTGACTGTTGGACACATTACTCCGCCAACAGGAGATAGCGTTTCCGCATTTAGACTTTTCTCTGCGCTTACCCGGACGATACGTAACGGTTGCTGGTCGGTCTACCAGCCACGCGCTCCCATCATCCCCGTGTCCAGAACCGGCGCCCGACCAATTTCGAGATAAGGGAGCGCGACCGCGTGCTCTCGCAAATCTCTTTCGATTTCGCTTCGTAGTGACGTCCCAGATGATTTCCCCATGATTGCGCGACTGACAAAATCCTTGCAGGCGGCAGAAAAAGATATGACCGTTCCACTCTCACGTATGCGAATCAATCATTGAAATCACCACTACGCGAGATATGAAATGATGAAACGGAATCCTCTTAAAAATACAAACCACGCCTCCGAAGAAAAGCAACAGCCTTTGATGCGACGACGCCTTTTGGCTGCGTCAACTATGCTCCCATTTGGCATGCTACTGAAGCACGCGACGGCCATGGCTCAGAGTAACGTCCTCCCGCCCATCTTGATCACTGAGTCAAGGCCACCCGACTTTAATTTTGGTGATTTCACTATCAAGGCAAACGAAATTCCCGGCGCCAATGCTGGCGCAGGAATGCCGGCACCTTCTATTTGCTTCAATCAATATTGCACATCGAATTTCATGTTGCTTTTCGCAAACACGGGCAACATGATCCGCGCCACCGAGATGTTTCTCAAACACCTTGAGGTATTTGGCAAAAACGATACGGCGTTCTGGCGAAATCAACTAACACTGGTGGGCGGCTTCACCCCGTGGCTTGCCCTTGGTGGCTACAAGCATTTACCCGGCGCCAACCAATATGGATTTAGCTTCGAACCTGGGCAATATGCCAACATCACTGCATTATTCGGCATTTACGTTGGTCAGTCACACGGCATCCCTCCGACGCGCGGATTTGCATCGTATGGAAATCCATTGATGTTCGTTGAAGCAATTAATCACTGGATAAACGGAGACGGGACCCAACGAACCGTCAACATTGAATCTCTAAACTTAAAAATGAGTGTCGCCGATTTCAAAGAAATAACGAAGGCTATCGAGAATCCCGGATATGGTCCCGGCACCTACTCGTTCGACACGGCTTTCAGCACCAACATTTTCAATCACGGAACAAAGGACCTCTGGAGTGCCTCAACTTTTGGGCGAGTATCCGGCAGGATACGTGGCACACTTGTGATGCTTGAGGACGATACATATCGGTTTGACGGCTACTACTCACTCAATCCCGATAGATTCGATGCAGATCCCTCAAACCGCCCATTCCTGCAGGAAGCTGCAACGACATTTCTGGCCAAGCTCGGCGCCATCCTGGGCCGCAAGGACTATCAAATCAATTTTTTCGGCGAAAAAAGTCTTTCGTTCTCGGGCCAACGGCCGGTCAAGAATGCAGGCACACGCCCCCCTCAGGCAGTCCATAGACCGTCGCTCGGTGGACTGATGCGCCCACTTCGCTAGCATGCCGCCGGGCGGCTCCGGAAATGTGGCTGCCCGAATCCATCACACATGTTCTTTACGTCCCATCGGGCACGTCATGATTTCCAGAACCATGCGCGGAGTTCTCAGGCTAGTTCTTTGGCTAGCTGGCGCAGTAATCTGCGCCTATACGCTGCTGTTCATCGTCGTCGCGGCTTCCCGGTATGAGAGAACGGAAGGCAGTTGCCCCGACATGCCCCTCGATGCGCTACGGAAAAAAGTCCAGGCTCGTCTTCTCGAAGCGCATGGGATACCGCCGGACAGCATCCGGTTCGACGGCGCGCCGCAGTATCACGCATGGAAGCTGGGTGTGTGGGAACTCCCGCTGCGCGTTGACGAAACCCGATACACCGCGATGATCGACTGCAACGAGCAACTTGCAAGCTACGGGCGAACCATCGATCCGTTGGGCGCCCCAACCGGACAAGCCCGCGATCGCCCACAGCATCAGAAATAAAAAAACCGGGCGCCCTTTCGGACGCCCGGCTCTCATCGAAACCCGCTCGCGATATTCAGCTTATCGCGGCAGGTTCGAATGCCCCATCAGGTACGCATCGACCGAGCGCGCGCACTGGCGGCCTTCGCGGATCGCCCACACCACGAGCGACTGGCCGCGACGCATGTCGCCTGCGGCGAACACCTTGTCGACCGACGTGTAGTACGAGCGATCGCCTTCGGTCGCCGCACGCGCGTTGCCGCGCGCGTCCTTCGCGACGCCGAACGCTTCGAGCACCGGCGCCGCCGGCTGCGTGAAGCCCATCGCGAGCAGGACGAGATCGGCCTTCAGTTCGAACTCCGAGCCCGGCACTTCCTGCATCTTGCCGTCCTTCCACTCGACGCGCGCGGCGATCAGCTTCTCGACCTTGCCGTTCTTGCCTTCGAGACGCTTCGTCGCGACCGCCCAGTCGCGCTCGCAGCCTTCCTCGTGCGACGACGACGTGCGCAGCTTGATCGGCCAGTACGGCCACACGAGCGGCTTGTTCTCCTCTTCCGGCGGCTGCGGCAGCAGCTCGAACTGCGTGACCTGCTTCGCGCCGTGACGGTTCGACGTGCCGACGCAGTCGGAACCCGTATCGCCGCCGCCGATCACGATCACGTGCTTGCCCTTCGCGAGCAGCTGGTCGGCGAGCTTGTCGCCCGCGTTCACGCGGTTCTGCTGCGGCAGGAAGTCCATCGCGTAATGCACGCCGGCGAGCTCGCGGCCCGGCACCGGCAGGTCGCGCGGTGTTTCCGAACCGCCCGCGATCACGACCGCGTCGAATTCTTCCTTCAGCGTGTCCGGAGAAATGGTTTCCTTCGCGAGACTGCCGATCGACTCGGGCAGCGGATCCTTGCCGATGAACACGCTGGTGCGGAACGTCACGCCTTCCGCTTCCATCTGGCGCATGCGGCGATCGATCAGCCACTTCTCGAGCTTGAAGTCGGGGATCCCGTAACGCAGCAGGCCGCCGACACGATCGTTCTTCTCGAACACCGTCACGTCGTGGCCCGCGCGCGCGAGCTGCTGGGCGGCGGCGAGGCCCGCGGGGCCCGAACCGACGACCGCAACCTTCTTGCCCGTCTTGTGCTCGGCCGGCAGCGGCTTCACCCAGCCTTCCGCCCAGGCCTTGTCGATGATCGCGTGCTCGATCGACTTGATGCCGACCGGATCGTTGTTGATCCCGAGCGTGCATGCCGCCTCGCACGGCGCCGGGCAGATGCGGCCCGTGAACTCCGGGAAGTTGTTGGTCGAGTGCAGGACTTCGATCGCCTGCTGCCAGTCCTGGCGGTAAACGAGATCGTTGAAATCCGGAATGATGTTGTTGACCGGGCAGCCGTTGTTGCAGAACGGGATGCCGCAATCCATGCAGCGCGCGCCCTGGACCTTCGCGTCCGCGTCGGTCAGTGCCGCGACGAATTCCTTGTAGTGCTTCACGCGCGTGAGCGGTGCTTCGTACGCCTCGTGGCGGCGTTCGAACTCCAGAAAACCGGTTGCCTTGCCCATAAGGTGCTCTTCTGTTCGGTGTATCGGGTGGGGGAGCCGCGCGCGGCCGTCAGGCGCGCGCGGCATTCGCTATGTCGTTCGTCGCTCAGGCGGCCAGTTCTTCCTTCGCCGCCTTCTTCGCACCGATCTCGCCCAGCGCGCGCTTGTATTCGTGCGGGAACACCTTCACGAACTGGCGGCGCGCCGCGTCCCAGTTTTCCAGCAGCGACTTCGCGCGCGGCGAACCCGTGAACTGGAAATGACGCTCGACGAGCCCCTTGAGCAGCGCTTCGTCCGTCGTGCCTGCGTGCCAGAGTGCGCGGTCGACCGTGCGCTCCTGCTCGGCCTGCTGCAGCACCGGCTCGAGCGCGACCATCGACTTGTTGCACTTCGCCGCGAACGTGCCTTCCGGATCGTAGATGTACGCGAGACCGCCCGACATGCCGGCCGCGAAGTTGCGCCCGGTCTCGCCGAGCACGACGACCGTACCGCCCGTCATGTATTCGCAGCCGTGGTCGCCCGTGCCTTCGACGACCGCCGTCGCGCCCGAGTTGCGCACGCAGAAGCGCTCGCCCGCGACGCCGCGGAAGAACGATTCGCCTTCGATCGCGCCGTACATCACCGTGTTGCCGCAGATGATGTTTTCCTCGGACTTGCCGCGGAAGTCGTTGGTCGGACGGATGATGATCCGGCCGCCCGACAGGCCCTTGCCGACGTAGTCGTTGCCGTCGCCGACGAGGTCGAGCGTCACGCCCTTCGCGAGGAACGCGCCGAAGCTCTGGCCGGCCGTGCCCTTCAGCTGGATGTGCACCGCGTCGTCGGCCAGGCCTTCGTGGCCGTGCTTCTTCGCGATCACGCCCGACAGCATCGCGCCGACCGTGCGGTTCACGTTGCGCACCGGCTGGATGAACGACACGTGCTCGCCGTTCTCGATCGCCGCCTTCGCCTTCTCGATCAGCACGTGGTCGAGTGCGCGCTCGAGGCCGTGATCCTGCACGTCGACGTGACGCGGTGCGACGTCCTCGCACTCTTCCGGCTGGTAGAACACGCGCGAGAAGTCGAGGCCCTTCGCCTTCCAGTGCTCGATGCCCTTGCGGGTGTCGAGCAGGTCGGCGCGGCCGATCAGGTCGTCGAACTTCGCGACGCCGAGCTGCGCCATGATCTCGCGCACTTCCTCGGCGACGAAGAAGAAGTAGTTCACGACGTGCTCGGGCTGGCCCTTGAACTTCGCACGCAGCACCGGATCCTGCGTCGCAACGCCGACCGGGCACGTGTTCAGGTGGCACTTGCGCATCATGATGCAGCCTTCGACGACGAGCGGTGCCGTCGCGAAGCCGAATTCGTCCGCGCCGAGCAGCGCGCCGATCACGACGTCGCGGCCCGTCTTCATCTGGCCGTCGGCCTGCACGCGGATCCGGCCGCGCAGGCGGTTCAGCACCAGCGTCTGCTGCGTTTCGGCGAGGCCGAGTTCCCACGGCGTGCCAGCGTGCTTCACCGACGACAGCGGCGATGCGCCCGTGCCGCCGTCATGGCCGGCGATCACGACGTGATCGGCCTTCGCCTTCGCGACACCGGCCGCGACCGTGCCCACGCCCACTTCCGACACGAGCTTCACCGAGATGCTCGAACTCGGGTTCACGTTCTTCAGGTCGTGGATCAGCTGCGCCAGATCCTCGATCGAGTAGATGTCGTGGTGCGGCGGCGGCGAGATCAGGCCGACACCCGGCACCGAGTAACGCAGCTTGCCGATGTACTCGGACACCTTGTGGCCCGGCAGCTGGCCGCCTTCACCCGGCTTCGCGCCCTGCGCCATCTTGATCTGGATCTGGTCGGCCGATGCCAGGTACTCGGCGGTGACGCCGAAGCGGCCCGACGCGACCTGCTTGATCTTCGAGCGCAGCGAATCGCCGTCCTTCAGCGGAATGTCGCTGACGATCTCGTCGCCGATCACCGACTTCAGCGTCTCGCCCGACTTGATCGGAATGCCGCGCAGCTCGTTGCGGTAACGCTTCTCGTCCTCGCCGCCTTCGCCTGTGTTCGACTTGCCGCCGATCCGGTTCATCGCGATCGCGAGCGTCGCGTGCGCTTCGGTGCTGATCGAACCGAGCGACATCGCACCCGTCGCAAAACGCTTGACGATGTCCTTCGCCGGCTCGACGTCGTCGATCGGAATCGCCTTGGTCGGCTCGACCTTGAACTCGAACAGGCCGCGGAACGTCATGTGACGCTTGGTCTGGTCGTTGATCAGGTGCGCGTATTCCTTGTACGTCTGGTACGAGTTGCTGCGCGTCGCGTGCTGGAGCTTCGCGATCGAATCCGGCGTCCACATGTGGTCTTCGCCGCGCACGCGGTACGCGTACTCGCCGCCCGCGTCGAGCATGTCGCGCAGGACCGGGTTGTCGCCGAATGCGTCGCGGTGCAGGCGGATCGCTTCTTCCGCGACTTCGAACAGGCCGATGCCGCCGACCTTCGACGCCGTGCCCTTGAAGTACTTCTCGACGAGGTCGCTCGACAGGCCGAGCGCTTCGAAGATCTGCGCACCCGTGTACGACATGTACGTCGAGATGCCCATCTTCGACATCACCTTCTGCAGGCCCTTGCCGACCGCCTTCGTGAAGTTGTAGACGGCCTTCTCCGGCGACAGGTCGCCCGGCAGGCCTTCGGCCATCTTCGCGAGCGTTTCCATCGCGAGGTACGGGTGCACGGCTTCCGCGCCGTAGCCCGCGAGCAGCGCGAAGTGGTGCGTCTCACGTGCGGAGCCCGTCTCGACGACGAGGCCCGTGCTCGTGCGCAGCCCTTGCTGGACGAGGTGCGTGTGGATCGCCGACGTGGCGAGCAGCGCCGGGATCGCGACATGCTCGGCGTCCGTCTTGCGGTCGGACACGATCAGCATGTTGTAGCCCGACTTCACCGCGTCGACGGCTTCCGCGCACAGCGACGCGAGACGCGCCTCGATGCCTTCCTTGCCCCAGGCGACGGGATAGCAGATGTTCAGTTCGTACGCGCTGAACTTGCCGCCCGTGTACTGGTCGATCGCGCGGATCTTCGCGATGTCCTTGAAGTCGAGCACCGGCTGCGACACTTCGAGACGCATCGGCGGGTTGATGTTGTTCGTGTCGAGCAGGTTCGGCTTCGGGCCGATGAACGACACGAGCGACATGACCATGTTCTCGCGGATCGGGTCGATCGGCGGGTTCGTGACCTGCGCGAACAGCTGCTTGAAGTAGTGATAGAGCGTCTTGTTCTTGTTCGACATCACCGCGAGCGGCGAGTCGTTGCCCATCGAACCGACGGCCTCTTCGCCCTGCTGCGCCATCGGCGCCATCAGGAACTTCAGGTCTTCCTGCGTATAGCCGAACGCCTGCTGGCGGTCGAGCAGCGCGGCGCCCTGCGTACGGCCGGCCGCGACTTCCTCGGCCTTCGGCTCGATCTCGTCGAGCTTGATGCGCACCGCGTCGATCCAGCTCTTGTACGGCTTCGCGTTCGCGAGGTTGTCCTTGAGCTCCTTGTCGTCGATGATGCGGCCGTGTTCCATGTCGATCAGGAACATCTTGCCCGGCTGCAGGCGCCACTTCTTGACGATCTTCGATTCGGGGATCGGCAGCGTGCCGGCTTCCGACGCCATGATGACGAGGTCGTCGTCGGTGACGATGTAGCGCGCCGGACGCAGGCCGTTACGGTCGAGCGTCGCGCCGATCTGGCGGCCGTCGGTGAACGCGATCGCGGCCGGGCCGTCCCACGGCTCCATCATCGCGGCGTGGTATTCGTAGAACGCGCGGCGGTTCTCGTCCATCAGCGTGTGCTGTTCCCACGCTTCCGGGATCATCATCATCACCGCGTGCACGAGCGGGTAGCCGGCCATCACCAGCAGTTCGAGACAGTTGTCGAACGACGCCGTATCGGACTGGCCCGGGTAGATCAGCGGCCACAGCTTCGGAAGATCGTCGGCGAGCACGTGCGACGCGATCGCGCCGGTACGCGCGTTCAGCCAGTTCACGTTGCCCTTCACGGTGTTGATCTCGCCGTTGTGCGCGATCATCCGGTACGGGTGAGCCAGCTCCCATGCCGGGAACGTGTTGGTCGAGAAGCGCTGGTGCACGAGCGCGAGCGCCGACACGACGCGCGCGTCCTGCAGGTCGCGGTAGTACACGCCGACCTGGCCCGCGAGCAGCAGCCCCTTGTAGACGATCGTGCGCGCCGACATCGACGGCACGAAGTATTCCTTGCCGTGCTTGAGCTTCAGCGCCTGGATACGGTGGCTGGCCGTCTTGCGGATCACGTACAGCTTCCGCTCGAGCGCGTCCGTCACCATGATGTCCTTGCCGCGGCCGATGAAGATCTGACGGATCAGCGGCTCGCTCGCCTTCACGGTCGGCGAAATCGGCATCGCGTGGTCGACCGGCACGTCGCGCCAGCCGAGCACGACCTGGCCTTCGGCCTTCACCGTGCGCTCGAGCTCCTGCTCGCACGCGAGACGCGATGCGTTTTCCTTCGGCAGGAAGATCATGCCGACCCCATATTCGCCGGCCGGCGGCAGGTTCACGCCCTGCTTCGCCATTTCCTCGCGATAGAACGCGTCCGGAATCTGGATCAGGATGCCCGCGCCGTCGCCCATCAGCGGATCGGCACCGACCGCGCCACGGTGGTCGAGGTTCTCGAGGATCTTCAGACCCTGCTGAATGATCTCGTGGCTCTTCTTGCCCTTGATGTGAGCGACGAAGCCGACGCCGCAGGCGTCGTGTTCGTTTTGCGGGTCATACAGACCTTGTGCGGCGGGCACCGCGGCGAGCGGCTGCTGGTGGTCGTTCATGGGGACACCGTCGTAAAGGGGGCCTGGAGGCCGTTGAACCATTTTCTTGTTGCCGTCGATCCCGCTCCCGACGGGAGACGGCGCGGCCGACAGTGGGTGGGCATGCTTCGCCCGGGCCACCGGAATTCGGAATATACGCGACGAATCAAGGGAATAGCAACAAAAACCGCTCGATCGAACCCCAATTAAACGGATGCTTCGATCTGGTGCCGTTTTATTGGGGCCGTATCATTTTGGTGCAAAAAGAAGCGGCGCCCGCAGCGCCGCTTCTGGCCCGCCTTTCCGGCGTTACTGCTGGATCGGCGGCGTGTTCTCGCGCACCTTTCTGGGGCGTCCGCGCGGCAGCGGCGACACGCGCCGGTTTGCCGTGCGCGCCGCCCACTCGCGATAGTTCTCGCCGCCGAGCACCCAGCCTTTCAGCGTCGCCTGCTGCAGCTGGTCGGCCTGCCGCTCGTCGAGCGGCTGCTCGCACAGCTCCTTGTACGCGCGCTGGCGGTCGAACGGCGTATTGCCGAGCGCCCAGTAGAGCGGATGGTCGGTGATCAGGCTGTCGACGGTGAGCCCGACGTGATGCCGGTAGCTCGACCAGCGATAGGCTTCGGGCGTCGCAACGAGTTGCGAGCGTACCGGGCTCATCTCGACCACGCGGCTCGCGAGCAGGAAATAGCGCTCGCCTTCGATCACGGTCGCGCGGTAGCGGCCTTCCCACAGGGTGCCGCGCCGCGAATAGCGCCGGTTGAAATGCGCGACGTAGCGACGGCCGACGGCCTGCATCGCCTTCGGCAGGCTCGCCTCGTCGCTCGGGGTCACGAGGAGTTGCACCTGGCGCGGCAGCAGCACATAGGCATGCACCGACAGGTGGTGATCGCGCGCGGCGGCCTTCAGGCAGTCGATGAAGAGTTCGTAGTCCTGGTCGTCGACGAACGCGGGTTGCTGATCCAGGCCGCGCAGTATCACGTGCTGCGGCTGGTCGGGAACGTAGAGTCGGGCTAACCGTGCCATGCTGAATGTCCGTTTGAACGCGTTAGGAAATACCCGGAGGTCCGAAAGTGCGCACCTGCGTAGAATGCCCGTCCTGTCGGTGCGCGGATACGTACGGTCGTACTAATCCTAGGGTGAAAACTCTAACTTACGAGCTTGTTTGGTTTTAAACGCAGTCGTCATAATGAGCACGCCTTAGATCGGAGGAGACACAATGAAACGAAAACTGGCCATTACGGGGGCCGCAGCGCTCGCATTCACGTTCGCGGGCGGTACGGCACATGCACAATCCGCAGGTGATTTCTACGTCAGCACCGGCTGGCTGCACCTGTCGCCGCAGGACAGCAGCGACCCGCTGTTCCTGTATCGCGTCGGCGGCACGCCCATCAACCAATCGATTCCCAACACGGGCGCCGGCATCAACGACGCCGATACGCTCGGGCTCGCCGCTGGCTACTTCGTCACCGACCACATCTCCACCGAGCTCGTGATGGGGATACCGCCGAAGTTCGACATTACCGGCAAGGGTCAGTTCGAAAAGTTCGGCGTACTCGGCCGTGCGTACCAGTGGAGCCCCGCCGTATTGCTTCGCTACCACTTCAACGACGCCAACGCGAAGTTCCGTCCGTATGTCGGCGTCGGCGCGACGTACGTCTGGTTCACCGGCGCAAAGATCACGAACAGCAGCTTCGAGAACGGCGTGCTCGGCGGTCCGACCAGCGCGACGACCAGCAACCAGTGGGCGCCCGTGTTCAACGCCGGCTTCACGTACAACTTCACGAAACACTGGTTCGCGGGCCTGTCGCTCTCGTACATCCCGGTCAGCGTGACCGCAACCTTCACGACGGCCCGCCGGACGCCGGTCGGCACCCTGACCGAAACGTCGAAAGCGAAGATCTCGCTCAACCCGATCGTCACGTACCTGAACGTCGGTTACCGCTTCTAAGCGTAGTCGAATATTTGGGGAATGGTTAATCCTGCTGCAATTTGTAGCGGAATTTTCGTGACGTAACGTCTCCACGATGTAAAACGCCCCGGCGAAATCCCGCCGGGGCGTCGTTTTTTTGTCTCAGGGTCTTCCCTTGCCCGCCATCGCGCGGGACCGGGCGCTACGCGATGTCGTCCAGCGCATCGGGACCAATCAGGTCGATGCGGTCCGTGCAGATCGCGTCGACACCCCAACGCGCGAGTTCGCGCGCCCGTTCGAGGTCGTTCACCGTGTACACCAGGATGCGCAGCCCGGCCGCCTTGATCGCGCGCACGAGCAGTTCGTCGAGCCGTTTGTGGTCTGCATGCAACGATACGCAGCCGAGCGCGCCGACGACCTGCGCATGCCAGTCGTCCGGCACGGACTCGTAGAGCATCCCGCGCGGCAGCGCCGGCACGGTCTCGCGCGCCTGTTGCAGCGCATCGAACGAGAACGACGACAGCAGCGGCGGGACCGCCGCATCGCGCCAGTACGCGGCCGCGTCGGCCGCCACGCGCTGCCCGGTCTCGCGCTCGCGCCCCGGGCACGGCTTGATCTCGACGTTGGCGGCCAGCCCGTGCGCGATGCAGCGTGCCGCCGCCGCCTCGAGCGTCGGCATCCGCTCGCCCGCGAAGCGCGCGTCGAGCCAAGCCCCCGCGTCGAGCTCGGCCAGCGCCGCATAGCGCATGCCCGCCGCCGCCCCCTGGCCGTTCGACGTCCGGTCGACCGTGTCGTCGTGCAGCAGGAACGTCACGTCGTCGGCCGACAGCTTCGCGTCGAACTCGACCATCCGGTAACCGCGTCGCGCGCCCTCGTCGAGCGCGGCGAGCGTGTTCTCCGGCGCGAGCGTGCCGCCGCCGCGATGGGCGACGACGCGCGGATAGGGCCAGTCGGTACGGGTTGTCATCATCAGTCTCCCGGCAGGTGCAGCAGGTTCAGCCGGCACGCTTGCCGGTCTCCGGATCGAAGAAATGCAGCCGGTGCGCGGGCAGTGCTGCGGCCAGCGCCGTGCCGCGCGCGGGGCGGTCCGCGTGCGGCAGGCGCACCGCGACGTCGTGGTTGCCCCAGCGGCCGTGCGCGAGGTTGTCCGCGCCGAGCAGCTCGCACGAGTCGACCGGCAGCGTCGCCTGCGCGACGCCCGGCTGCGGTGTCATGTGTTCCGGACGCACGCCGAGCACCCAGTCGCGCCCGGTGGCGATCTCCGCGCCTATGCCGGGTGCGCCGGCGACCGGCAGCGCGGGGCCGCCGCCCGCGACCGTGAAGGTCGCGCCGTCGTCCGACAGCCGGCCGTGCATGAGGTTCATCGCGGGCGAGCCGATGAAGCCCGCGACAAACACCGTCGCCGGCTTCTCGTACACGTCGACCGGCGCGCCGATCTGCTCCGCGTAGCCGCGATTCATCACGATCACACGCTGCGCAAGCGTCATCGCCTCGATCTGGTCGTGCGTCACGTAGACGCTCGTCGTCGCGAGCCGCGCATGCAGCCGCTGGATCTCGAGCCGCATCTGCACGCGCAGCTTCGCGTCGAGGTTCGACAACGGTTCGTCAAAGAGGAACACCGACGGCTCGCGCACGATCGCGCGCCCCATCGCGACGCGCTGCCGCTGGCCGCCCGACAGCTCGCGCGGGCGCCGCGCGAGCAGCGGCTCGAGTTCGAGGATCTTCGCGGCCGCCGCCACCCGCGAGTCGATCGTCGCACGCTCGATCCCGCGGATCTTCAGCCCGTAGCCCATGTTCTGCGCGACCGTCATGTGCGGATACAGCGCATAGTTCTGGAACACCATCGCGATGTCGCGATCCTTCGGCTCCAGCGTGTTGACGACGCGCTCGCCGATCGCGATCTCGCCGTCCGTCACCGTCTCGAGCCCCGCGATCATCCGCAGCAACGTCGACTTGCCGCAGCCCGACGGGCCGACCAGCACGATGAATTCGCCGTCGGCGATCTCCACGTCGATGCCATGCAGCACGTGCTGCTTGCCGTCGTAGGATTTCCTGACGCCCTTCAAGCTCAGCGCAGCCATACCTGGTCCTTCTCCCGGTTACCGTCCGTGGTTCATTTCTCGGAATCGACGAGGCCGCGCACGAACCAGCGCTGCATCGCCAGCACGACGACGAGCGGCGGAATCATCGCCAGCAGCGTCGCCGCCATCACGTATTGCCATTCGGTCGCGGCGTCGCCGCTCGCGATCATCATCTTGATGCCCACCACCGCCGTCGACAGCGATGCTTCCGTCGTGATCAGGATCGGCCACAGGTACTGGCTCCAGCCATAGATGAACGTGATCACGAACAGCGCCGCGATGCTCGTCTTCGACAGCGGCAGCACGACGTCCCAGAAGAAGCGCATCGGCCCCGCGCCGTCGATGCGCGCGGCGTCCATCAGTTCGTCGGGCAGCGTCATGAAGAACTGCCGGAACAGGAACGTCGCGGTGGCCGACGCGATCAGCGGCAGCGTCAGCCCGGCGTAGGTGTTCGTCAGGTGCAGCGTCGACACGACCTGCACGGTCGGGAAGATCCGCACTTCCACCGGCAGCATCAACGTGACGAAGATCAGCCAGAACGCCGTGTTGCGGAACGGGAAGCGGAAATAGACGATCGCGTACGCGGACAGGATCGACACCGCGATCTTGCCGACCGAGATGCCGAGCGCCATCGCGAAGCTGTTGACGAGCAGGCGGCCGAACGGCGCCGTCGCGGCGCCGCTGCCGTGGCCCCAGATATAGGCGATGTTCTCGAACAGGTGCGTGCTCGGCACGAGCGACAGCGGCACCGTGAGCACTTCCTGCGCGCTCATCGTCGCCGCACAGAACGCGACGTAGACGGGGAACACGATCAGCACGACGCCCGCGATCAGCACCGCGTGGCAGAACAGGTCGAAACCCTTGCGATTTTCGATCATGCGTATTGCACCCTGCGTTCGACGAAACGGAACTGGATCACCGTGAGCCCGACGACGATGATCATCAGTACGACCGACTGCGCGCCGGAGCTGCCGATGTCGAGCCCCTGGAAGCCTTCCGCGTAGATCTTGTAGATCAGCGTCTTCGTGCTCTGCGCGGGGCCGCCGCCGGTGGCCGCGTCGATCACCGGGAACGTGTCGAAGAACGAATAGACGAGGTTGACGACCAGCAGGAAGAAACTGGTGGGCGACAGCAGCGGCAGCACGAGGTTGAAGAAGCGTCGCACCGGCCCCGCGCCGTCGATCGCCGCCGCCTCGATCAGCGAACGCGGAATCGCCTGCAGGCCCGCGTAGAAGAACAGGAAGTTGTAGCTCACCTGCTTCCACACCGACGCGAGCACGACGAGGAACATCGCCTGCCCGCCGTTCAGCGCGTGGTTCCACACGATGCCGCCCTTCGCGAGCGCATAGGTGATCAGGCCGATGCTCGGATTGAACAGGAACGCCCACAGCACGGCGGCGATCGTCGGCGCGACCGCGTACGGCCAGATCAACAGCGTGCGATATGTGCGCGCGCCACGGGTCACGCGGTCCGCGCACGCGGCGAGCAGCAGCGACACGACGAGCCCGCTCACCGTGACGAGCGTGCTGAACACGAGCGTCGTGCGGAACGAATCGAGATACAGCGGATCGCCGAACAGGTGCGTGAAGTTCGCGAAGCCGACGAATTCACTCGACGTGCCGAACGCGTCCTGCATCTGCGTCGACTGCCACAGCGCGACGCCGGCCGGCCACAGGAAGAACACGGCGGTGATCGCGAGTTGCGGCGCGATCAGCAGGTACGGCAGCAGGCTCGTGCCGAAACGGGAACGGGATTGCATCGCGGATATCCGGTCAGGCGAAACGGAAAGGAAACCGCGCCGCCGGCCGGCCCGCACGCTTGCGCGGCGCGGCCGGCGGCACGAACGCGATGCGCGCTCAGCTGCCCGACTTCTCGAAGCGGCGCAGCAGCTCGTTGCCGCGCGAGGCCGCCGAATCGAGCGCGTCCTTCGGCGATTTCTTCTGCGCCCAGACCTGTTCGAACTCCTCGTCGACGACCGTGCGGATCTGCGGCATGTTGCCCAGGCGCAGCCCCTTCGTGTACGGCAGCGGCGGCTTGTTCAGCATCTGCTTGATCGCGGTTTCGGCGCTCGGGTTCTTCGCGTAGAAGCCCTGTTCGCGCGTCAGGTCGTACGCCGCCTTGGTGACCGGCAGGTAACCCGTGTCCTGGTGCCACTTCGCGGCGACGGCCGGCGATGCGAGAAACGCGAGGAATTTCGCGACGCCCTTGTAGGTCGCCGGATCCTTGCCCGCCAGCACCCACAGGCTCGCGCCGCCGATGATCGCGTTCTGCGGCGCGCCCTTCACGTTCGCGTCGTACGGCATCATGCCCGTGCCGAAGCTGAACTTCGCGAACTTCTGCAGGTTCGCGAGCGCGCCCGACGACGTCGTCATGATCCCGCAGTCGCCGCTGTAGAACTTCGCCGATGCTTCGTCCTTGCGGCCCGCGTACGTGAACGTGCCGTCCTTCGCCATCTGCTGCAGGAACGACACGTGCGCGATCTGCTGCGGCTTGTTGAATTCGAGCACGGCGTCCGTACCGTCGAAGCCGTTGTTGCGGCTCGCGAACGGCAGTGCATGCCACGCGCTGTAGTTTTCGAGCTGGATCCAGCCCTGCCAGCCGGTCGTGAAGCCGCACGCCATCCCCGACTTGCGCAGTTTCTCGGCATCGTCCTTCACGTCGGCCCACGTCTTCGGCGGCTGGTTCGGATCGAGCCCGGCCCTCTTGAACGCGTCCTTGTTGTAGTACAGCACCGGCGTCGAGCTGTTGAACGGCATCGACACGAGATGGCCCGTCTTCGCGTCGCTGTAGTAGCTCGCGATGGTCGGCACGAACGCCTTTTCGTCGAGCGGCACGCCGGCCTGCCTGAACACGTCGTAGACGGGCACGACGGCCTTCTTCGCCTGCATCATCGTAGCCGTGCCGACTTCATAGACCTGGAGGATCGCCGGCGCATTGCCGCTGCGGTAGGCCGCGATGCCGGCCGCGAGCGCCTGGTCGTAGGTGCCCTTGAAGACCGGCACGATCTTGTAGTCGCTCTGCGACGCGTTGAACTGGTCGGCGATCGCGTTGACCCGCTCGCCGAGCGCGGCCTCCATCGCATGCCAGAACTGGATTTCCGTCGCGGCGAGCGCCGCGTGCTGCACCCCGAACATCAGCGCGCCGCCGAGCGCGATCGAACGAACCAGTGTCCCCGCAGGCTTCTTCTTCATCGACCTCTCTCCTATGAAAACGTTACCAACAGCGTGTGCAACATTCCCATCGCCATTGAACCGGCGAAGTCTAGTGATCGTTTGTGACAGTCAGTTGTCGTTGATGACGAACAGGCGCTGATACTCCTTCAGCGCGAAGCGGTCGGTCATGCCGGCGATGTAGTGCGCGACGAGGCGCGGCTGCTGCGCGGCGTCGTCGGACTGGTACGGCGGCGGCAGCAGCCGCGGATCGTCGATGAACGCATCGAACAGCCCGGTGACGACGCGCTGCGCCTTGCTCGCCATGCGCATCACCTTGTAGTGGCGATAGAGGTTCTTGAAGAGGAAACGCTTGAGGGCGGCCGCCTGGGCGGCAACGGATTCGCTGTGCGACACGAGCGGCGGCGCCGCGCGCACGTCGTCGAGCGATGCCGGCGCGACGCGCGCGAGATTGCGCGTGGTTTCGTCGATCAGGTCGACGATCAGCGTGTTGATGATGCGGCGCACCGTCTCGTGCACGAGACGGCGGCCTTCGAGGTGCGGGAACTCGGCGAGCGCCGCCTCGTAGTGGCGCTGCCACAGCTCGACTTCCGCGAGCTGCTCGATCGTGATCAGGCCGGAACGCAGGCCGTCGTCGACGTCGTGGTTGTTGTACGCGATCTCGTCCGCGATGTTGGCAAGCTGCGCTTCGAGCGACGGCTGGCGGCCCTGCAGGAAGCGCTCGCCGAGCGCACCGAGCTTGCGCGCATTCTCGCGCGAGCAGTGCTTCAGAATGCCTTCGCGTGTCTCGAAGCACAGGTTCAGCCCGTTGAACGCGCCGTAGTGCTCCTCGAGCTCGTCGACGACCGCCAGGCTCTGCAGGTTGTGCTCGAAGCCGCCATGCTCGCGCATGCAGGCGTTCAGCGCGTCCTGCCCGGCATGGCCGAACGGCGTATGGCCGAGATCGTGCGCGAGCGAGATCGCCTCGACGAGATCCTCGTTCAGGCGCAGGTTGCGCGCGACCGAGCGGGCGATCTGCGCGACTTCGAGGCTGTGCGTGAGACGCGTGCGGAACAGGTCGCCTTCATGATTGACGAAGACCTGTGTCTTGTATTCGAGCCGGCGAAACGCGGTCGAATGGACGATGCGGTCGCGGTCGCGCTGGAATTCGGTGCGCGCCGCCGGTGGCGTTTCCGGATGGCGGCGGCCGCGCGACTGCGACGCGTGTGCGGCATACGGAGCGAGATGGGCTTCCAGCGCCGCCAGTGTCGGCGGCTCGGCCACCGGCGCAGCGGATACGCGGCCGGCTTCGGGCAGTGTGCTGCTGGATGTCTCGCTCACGTCTCCTCCATGTCAGGGGCGCCGTTGCATCCGGGCCGCCCGTTAGCGCGTCGTCTGCGCCAGTGTAGCGAATACGGCTTCGTCCGGCGCCTGCGTGATCAGCGTATCGCCGAATCGCTTCAGCAGGATGAACTTGATCGCGCCGGCCTCCGCCTTCTTGTCGACGCGCATCAGGTCCATGTAGCGCGCGTCGCCGAGCGCGGGCCCGCGGGTCGGCAGGTGCGCCGCCGCGATCACCGCATCGAGGCGCTGCCGCGACGCTTCGTCGAGCAGGCCGAGCCGCACCGACAGGTCGCCCGCCATCACCATCCCGCAGCCGACCGCCTCGCCGTGCAGCCACTCGCCGTAGCCGAGCCCGGCTTCGATCGCATGACCGAACGTGTGGCCGAAGTTCAGGATCGCGCGCAGGCCGCCTTCGCGTTCGTCGGCCGCCACCACGCTCGCCTTGATCTCGCACGAGCGCTTCACCGCGTGCGCGAGCGCAGCCGGGTCGCGACGGTTCAGCGCGTCGACGTTGGCCTCGATCCAGTCGAAGAATGCCGCATCGGCGATCGCGCCGGTCTTGATGATCTCGGCGACACCGGCCGCCAGTTCACGGTCGGGCAGCGTCGTCAGCGCGCCGATGTCCGCGATCACGGCCTGCGGCTGGTAGAACGCGCCGATCATGTTCTTGCCGAGCGGGTGGTTGATGCCCGTCTTGCCACCGACCGACGAATCGACCTGCGACAGCAGCGTCGTCGGCACCTGGATGAACGGCACGCCGCGCATGTAGCATGCGGCCGCAAAGCCCGTCATGTCGCCGATCACGCCGCCGCCGAGCGCGACGAGCGTCGTCTTGCGGTCCGCGCGGTCGGTCAGCAGGCCGTCGAAGATCAGGTTCAGCGTCTCCCAGTTCTTGTACGCCTCGCCGTCCGGCAGCACGACCGTCGACACGCGCTTGCCGAGCGGCGCGAGCGCCGCGCGCAGCGCGTCGCCGTAGAGCGGATCGACCGTCGTGTTCGTGACGATCGTGACGGAAGAACCCTTGATGTGAGGTGCGAACAGCTCGGCGCGGCCGATCAGGCCGGCGCCAATGTGAATCGGGTAGGCGCGGTCGCCCAGGTCGACGTTGACAGTAATCATGCTTGTAGCGGCTTGGCGATGACGCCCGCCAGTTCGAGTTGCATCAGCACCATGTTGACGAGACCGTTGACCGACGGACGGCCGGTCTCGATGACGAAATCCGCGCATTCGCGGTACAGCGGGTCGCGCACTTCATATAGCGCTTCGAGGCGCCCCTTCGGGTCTTCGGTCTGCAGCAGCGGGCGGTTCTTGTCCTTGCGCGTGCGCAGCCACAGGTCGTGCGGGTTCGCGCGCAGGTAGACGACGATACCGTTGCTTTTCAGGCAGTCGCGATTTTCCGGGCGCAGCACCGCGCCGCCGCCCGTCGCGAGCACGATGTTCTCGCGCTGCGTGAGATCGGCGATGACCTGCGTTTCGCGATCGCGAAACCCGGCCTCGCCCTCCAGCTCGAAGATCACCGGAATGCGCGCGCCCGTGCGGGCCTCGATTTCGTGGTCGGAGTCGAAGAACGTCCTGTCGAGACGACGCGCGACCGCACGGCCCACGGTGGTCTTACCCGCTCCCATAAGGCCGACGAAAAATACGTTTGCATGTGGGTCCCGCGCTTGCAACGGCTTCCTCTGCTTCAATCTTGCTGGTGTGTGGCGCAGCTTACTGGCAAAGCGGCTGCCTTGTCGAGCCTGCGCCGGCGGCTTCCGGCCCCGTTTTATCGGCATCCGCGCTGCCCATGCCGCGTGCATCGCAGCGCGCATCGACGACCGTCGGCGTGATGAAGACGACCAGTTCGCTGCGCTGGTCGCGTTGCGCGCGGTGCCGGAAAAGCGCGCCCAGAAACGGTATTTTGCCCAAGAGCGGCACGCGCGTCACATCGTTCCGGTTCAGTTGCTCATAGATCCCGCCGATCGCGACCGTCCCGCCGTTCTCGACCTCGACGCGCGTCTGTACGTGCTTCGTATGAATCGCCGGGCCGGCCGCCGTCGGCTCGCCGACGCTGTCCTTCGTCACGTCCAGGTCGAGCACGACGCGCCCGTCCGGCGTGATCTGCGGCTCGACCTCGAGCTTGAGCGTCGCCCGGCGGAACTGCACGCCGCTCACGCCATTGCCCACCTTCGCCTGGTACGGCAGCTCCGAACCCTGTTCGACGATCGCCTTGACGCGATCGGCGGTCACCACGCGCGGGCTCGAAACGATCTGGCCCCGCCCCTGCGCCTCGAGCGCGCTCAGTTCGACGTCGAGCACACGGCTGAGCGGCGCGGCAAACAGCGTGAAGCCGGCGGTCGCCGCTTCGAAGCCGCCGAGCGGCCGCCCGGCAAGGTCGAGCGCGTTGCGCGCGCCGGTCGTGAACGAGGCGCTTTCGCTGGCGCTCTCGCCCGACGGCGGCCGCGCCTGCGCCCTCAGCGCGACACGTGCGCCGAGATTGCGCGAAAAGCCTTGCTCGCCCTCGACGATGCGGGCCTCGATCCGGACCTGCCGCGACGGCCGGTCGATCGCATCGATCAGGCTCGCGATCTGGTCGAGACGCGGCGCGAGATCGGTGACGAACAGCAGGTTCGTCCGCGGATCCGCCGCCGCGGCGCCGCGCTTCGACAGCAGGCGCTGGCCGGTCGCGCCGGCCAGCAGCCGTTGCACGTCCTGCGCGCGCGGGTAGCGCAGCGCGAACGTCCGGCTCGCAAGCGGCTCCAGATCCGCGGCCCGCGCGTGCATTTCGAAGCGCGCGCGTTCGCGCGCCGCCAGCTCGGCCGCCGGCGTGACCCATATCACGTTACCCCGCCGCGACATCGCGAGCCCGTGCGTGTCGAGCAGCGTGTCGAAGGCATCGCGCCAGCGGACATTGTTCAGACGTAACGTGACGGTGCCGCGCACCTGCTCGCCGACGACGATATTGAGCCCGGTGAACCGCGCGAACGCGTCGAACGCGGCCGCAAGCCCCGCTCCCTGCAGATTCAGCGAAATCCGCCGTGCGTCGTCCGCATCGCCCGGTTGCCGCGCGGCGGCGTCGCCCATCCGGGCCGGCGGCGCCAACGGGATCGGCGGCCCCTCCAGCCCGGGGACCGGGGCGGCGGCTTCCGCCTGAAGCGCCGTGCGAGCCGCCTGGTCGAACGGCGGCGGGCCGGCCTCCGCAGATGCGGGGCCGTCCGCCCCGTCCACCGGGCCTTGGGGCAACGGCAGGCCCGGCACCGGCACCTCCATCGATGCCGCTGGCCAGACGGCCGGCAGCGGCGGCAACGAGGCGCTTGCACCGGCCGCCGTCAATCCGGCCCAGACGGCGAGCGCCCGACATCCGTGCTTCATCATGGGTGCCTCCCGTCGTCCAGAGCGACTCGGTACGCGCCATCCGCCGTCGCGAGCGTCACGGCGACGGGATCGACTCGCACCACCCGCGCGGCCCCGAGGGCTTCGCCGGGCACCAGGGCAGCGAATGCGCCGCCACCGTCGTCGAACAACGCGAGACCGGCACGCCTGTCGCGAATCGTGCCGGCCAGGCGGGCAGCCGCCCCTTCCGTTTCCGACGAGCCGGCCCCGCCGAACGGATCGGCGCCGGGCGCGTCGGCCAGAACCGGCGTCTCCGCGCCCTTGGACGTCATCGCCGGTAACCCTGGAAACACGTCGACCGCCATTTCCACACGCGCGGCCTCCTTTCCTCGTTCGACACGCAGCGTGGTCGGCACCGCCAGCACCGGAAAACGCGCCAGCCATCCGACCATCTGCAGCAACGCGCGAAACCCGCCATCCGCGACGATGCGCACCGAGCGCTGCCCTTCCGGCACTGCCCCCTCGGCGCGCAGCGGTTCGATCGATACGCCGCGCAGCCCGCTCGACGCGGCGTGATCGGCCAGCTCCAGCATCAACGCGGCCCATTCCGGCGCACGCGACGAGCGATCACCGTCGGCCGCGGCCGGATGCGCGTCGTGTTGCCGTGCAGCGTCTGCGAGAACACGCCGCGCGTCGGCCTCTCGCTTCTGCGCCGCCGCCAGCAACGCGCGGCTGTGCGCGAGCCCGCTCCAGTCCGCGGCATTCGCCAGATGAATGCCGCCCGTCAGCACGGCCGCGAACGCGAGCACGCAGCCTGCGATATACGCAGTCGCCGGCGACACGCGCCGCACGCCGTTCCGCCATCCGCCGCGATGCGGTGCGGGCCGATGCGCGAGCGCCGTCATGCGCCACCTCCCGATGCTTTCCGGGACGGCATCGCGTCGTGCCAGCGCAACTGGACCGAGAACCGGAACGGCATCCCGCCGGCAGCGACCGGTGCATCCGGGGCTGGCTTCAACGCATCGATATCGATCCGCCAGCCACGCTGCTCGCGCGCCATCCCCGCAAGCCATCGCGCAGCCGCCCGGTAGCTCACGGCGCGGACATCGAGCACGGCACCGGCCGACGTCGTGCGCAACGCATCGAGCCGAACCGTGCCGTCGTGCACCTGCGCCAGGGTCGCCAGCAGCCCCGCGACGTGCCGGTAAGGTGCGGCATGCGCGGCCGCCTGCGCGTCACGCTGCGCGACGACGGCCGCCGCATTGGCGGCGCGTGTCGCGGCGCCCATCTGCGGCTGCAATTGCCGCAGCCGCGCCTCCACGATTGCGCGCTCCGCATCCACACGCCACCGCGCTCCGCTGGCGACACCCGTCCACAGGCCGGCGCCGAGTACGCCGAGCAGAACCGCCGTACCGCACTGCGCGACCCGACGACGTCGCAACGCCCGCGCCAGCCGCTCCCGGTACGGCAACAGGTTGAAGCCGCCCGGCTCCGCATGGAGGGCCGTCATTCCCACACCCCGCGCAATGCCAGCCCGAATGCAACAGCCAATGCCGGGCCGCCCGGCGTGCCGGTGGACAGGCACGATTGCGCGCCCCAGCCCGCGCAGTCGAACGGCACCGCAACCGCGCCGACCACGTCGCCGATCTCGGCGACGGACGTTTCGAAGCGGGCGATACACCGCTCGTCCCCGGCCACGAGGACACAGCGCACGGCCCCGAGCGCGCGCCGGCGCAATGCATCGGAAAACGCCCCCGGCACCACGCCGGACAGCGTCAGCACCGGTACGGCCGACGGACCGTCGATTCGCCAGCCCTGCACGCCCGAGTCATGGAACCAGAGCGCCGCGCAGGGGCCCGCCTGCGCGTCGAGTTCGCATTGCGCCGCATAGCGCAACGCACGCAGCGCGGCGGCCGATTCGCCGTCGACCACCGTCAGATCGACACCGGCCTGCGCGGCCACATCGACCCGCCGTTCGATCAGCGCCAGCGAGGCCACGGCAACCTCGATCTCCCCCGCACCGCCATCCTGCCGCCAGTCGAACGCGAGACTGTCCGGCGCGAGCCCCGAAATGCGTTCGGCCGCCTGCCGCGCGGCGTCCTCGATGTCGTCCCGCCCGGCCAGGTCCAGCATCGCGGTGCGCATCTCGTCATCGGGCAACGCCATCACGCCGCGCGCGCCGCACCGCACGTCGGCCGCCGACAGTCTCGACACGGCCGCGGCCAGCGCCCGCGCGACCGCCGCCCAACGCGCATCCTCCGGGCCACCCGCCAACCCGACCGGCTCCCGCTCCAGCCCCTCGACGCACACCTCGGCGCCCCGGCCGCGCCGGCTCAGCACGACCACCCTCACCTCGTCCGCACCGACGTCGATTCCCGTCGACCGGTGCCCACCCTGCGCAAACCGCGCTCGCCATCTTCCCACCATCCCAGCCTCCCGAGATCGTCGCGGCCCACGCCGCGTTTCCGGGACTGATTCTGCAAAACGGCGCGTCGGGCCGACAGTCGGCCTAACGGCCAGCATCCGCTCGCGACGGCCGCGCGCGGGCTATGCTGGAAGCACGCCGGCCCGCGGCTTCAGGGCGGGCGGCCCCCGCGTCAGGACCGGTCTTACCGGGCAGCTATAATCGCGGGACTGTTTTCCGGTATGCCTATGCAATCCACGACTCCTACGTCCCCGCCTCCCGCCCCGGAGCCGAAGAAGCGGCCCTGGTGGCAAAAAGTCCTGCTCGGATTCGCCACGATGTGCGTGGCGCTCGTCGTGGCCGGCGGCCTCGTGCTCGGCTACGCGCTCGTCGTCGCGTGGCCGAACATGCCGTCGCTCGATGCGCTGACCGACTATCGCCCGAAGGTGCCGCTGCGCATCTATACGTCCGATCACGTGCTGATCGGCGAATTCGGCGAAGAGCGCCGCGACGTCGTCCATTTCAAGGACGTGCCCGACTCGCTGAAGAAGGCGATCCTCGCGATCGAGGACGCGCGGTTCTACGATCACGGCGGTGTCGACCTCACCGGTATCGTGCGCGCCGGCTTCGTCGCGCTGACGAACGGCCATGCGTCGCAGGGGGCGAGCACGATCACGATGCAGGTCGCGCGCAACTTCTTCCTGTCGAGCGAGAAGACCTACACGCGCAAGATCTACGAGATGCTGCTCGCGTACCGGATCGAGCGTGCGCTGACGAAGGATCAGATTCTCGAGGTCTACATGAATCAGATCTATCTCGGCCAGCGCGCATACGGCTTCGCGAGCGCCGCGCGGGTCTACTTCGGCAAGGACCTGAAGGACATCACGCTCGCCGAAGCGGCGATGCTCGCGGGGCTGCCGAAGGCGCCGTCCGCGTACAACCCGGTCGTGAACCCGAAGCGCGCGAAGGTGCGCCAGGAATACATCCTGCAACGGATGCTCGAGCTGAACTTCATCTCGCGCGAGCAGTACGACGAAGCCGTCGCACAGCCGCTCGTCGTCAAGGGTCCGGGCCGCGATTTCAGCGTGCACGCCGAGTACGTCGCGGAAATGGTCCGACAAATGATGTACGCGCAATACCACGAGGAAACCTACACGCGCGGCTTCAACGTCGTCACGACGATCGACTCCGCGGATCAGCAGGTCGCCTATACCGCGCTGCGCAAGGGGATCATGGATTACGAACGCCGGCACGGCTATCGGGGGCCGGAAGGCTTCATCGAGCTGCCGGCCGGCGCCGACGACCGCGAACAGGCGATCGACGATGCGCTGCTCGAACACCCCGACAACGGCGAACTGATTGCAGCGGTCGTCACGGCCGCGAACCCGCGCCAGATCACGGTCGCGTTCATCGACGGCAGCAATGCGACGATCGAAGGCGACAACCTGCGCTTCGCGTCGGGCGCGCTGTCGGCCAACGCGCAGCCGAATCGCCGCATCCGCCCGGGTGCGATCGTCCGCGTCGTGAAGAACGACGCCGGCAAATGGTCGATCACGCAGTTGCCGCAGGTCGAGGGGGCGTTCCTGTCGATCGTCCCGCAGGACGGCGCGATCCGCTCGCTCGTCGGCGGCTTCGACTACAACAAGAACAAGTTCAACCACGTCACGCAGGCGTGGCGGCAGCCGGGTTCGTCGTTCAAGCCGTTCATCTATTCGGCGTCGCTCGACAAGGGCCTCGGGCCGGCAACGGTGATCAACGACGGTCCGCTGTATTTCAGCGCGGCCGAAACGGGCGGCCAGCCGTGGGAGCCGAAGAACTACGGCGGCGGCTTCGAAGGCCCGATGTCGATGCGCACCGCGCTGCAGCGTTCGCGCAACCTCGTGTCGATCCGGATCCTGAACCACATCGGCACGAAGTACGCGCAGCAGTACATCACGCGCTTCGGCTTCGACGCGGAACGCCATCCGGCGTACCTGCCGATGGCACTCGGCGCGGGCCAGGTCACGCCGCTGCAGATGGCGGGCGCGTATTCGGTATTCGCGAACGGCGGCTACCGCGTCAATCCGTACCTGATCGCCGAAGTCACCGATCCGAACGGCGCGATCGTCGTGCGCGCGCAGCCGCTCGTCGCCGAACAGAATGCGCCGCGCGCCATCGACGCGCGTAACGCGTACGTGATGAACAGCCTGCTGCAGAGCGTCGCGCAACGCGGCACGGGCGCACGGACCAACGTGCTGAAGCGCACCGACCTCGCGGGCAAGACCGGCACGACGAACGACTCGCACGACGCGTGGTTCGCCGGCTACCAGCACACGCTCGCCGCGATCGCGTGGATCGGCTACGACAATCCGCGCAGCCTCGGCGATCGCGAAACGGGCGGCGGCCTGTCGCTGCCCGTCTGGATCGACTACATGGGTGCCGCGCTGAAGGGTGTGCCCGAGTTCAAGCCGACGATGCCGGACGGCGTCGAATCGCTCGGCGGCGAGCTGTACTTCACCGAGTTCGCGCCGGGTCACGGCTTCGTGTCGACGGTCGGCGTGCCGCAGGCGCCAGCCGCGCAGAACGTCGATGCGACCGTGCCGCACGTCGACGAGCAGGAAAAGCAGGACATCATGAACCTGTTCCAGGCGCACTGACTCTCGGCCCGGACATGAAAAAAGCGCCCCGCGGGGCGCTTTTTTCGTTGGGTCACGCGTCGGGGCGGGGCCCCGATCGTCATGCGCTGAACGTGATCGGCAGGCCGGCCTGCTGCGTCGCGTATTCGGTGAGCGCCGAGAAGAACTCGGTGCCCGTGCGCGTATCGCGCCATGCGCCGTCGATGAACCGGTAATGGAAACCGCCGGCCTTCGCGGCGATCCACACTTCCTTCATCGGCGGCTGCAGGTTGACGATGATCTTCGAGCCGTTCTCGAACGTCAGCGTCAGGACGCTGCCGTTGCGCTCCAGATCGATGTCGTGATCGCCGTCGTTGGCGTCGTCGACGGTACGCTCGACGGCCGCCAGCACGGCCTCGGCACGGGTCAGGTATTCGGTATCGGACATGCTAAACTCTATCGGTTCAATTGTTCAGGGACGATCATGCGAGTCGTTTTCCGGATGAGCGCGATTGTAGCGGCTTTGGCGATTCTTGCCGGCTGCGGTCAAAGCGGCGCGCTCTATCTGCCCACCGTGCCTCCGCTGCCCAAGCCACTCCAGCAGCAGGACACACCGCCGTCGGACGTGAAGCCGACCGATGAAAACGCGTCGTCCGACAGTGTGCCCGATTCGTCCGGCACGCCGCTCATGCTGTCGCCCGAATTGTCGAGCGGGGCATCCGCCACGGCTGCACCGGCATCGAGCCCGGCCGTCGCGAAGTAACGACGCGCCGCCTGCACAGGCTCGCGAAACGAGGCGATGACTTCCCGGTCATCGCCTTTTGTTTTTGGCTGCGCCGTCACGCGCGCACGCGCCGCCATCCCCATGCAGCCAGCCGCCAGCCGAGCAGCGCGACGACGATCGCCGCATACAGCTTCGGCTGCGCGAGATTGTGCTTGCCGGCCCTCATCCACCAGAAGTGCAGCACACCGAACAGCGCGATCGCGTAGATCGCGCTGTGCAGCGTCGCCCAGTGGCGGCCGAGCCGGCGCACCATCGCGCGCGGCGACGTTGCCGCGAGCGGAATCAGCAGCACGAACGCGGCGAAACCGACCGTGATGAACGGGCGCTTGCCGACGTCCTTCAGGATCGCGACGACATCGAACCACTTGTCGAACCACAGGTAAGTCGTGAAGTGCAGCGTCGCGTAGAAGAACGCGAACAGCCCGATCATCCGGCGAAAGCGCAGCAGCGCGGCGAACCCCGTCATGCGCCGAAGCGGCGTGACGGCGAGCGTGACGCACAGCATCACGAGCGTCCAGAGGCCCGTCGAGCGCGTGATGAACTCGATCGGATTCGCGCCGAGCCGGTCGGTCAGCCCGAACAGCACGAGACGCGTGAGCGGATAAAGGCCCGCCGCGAATACCAGCACCTTGGCCGGCGCGAGCCAGCGCGGCGCGGCGGGGCGGGTCGCGCCGGCCCGCACGGCACGTGCAGCCGGGCCGGCGCCCGCTGCACGCGCGGGCGTCAGCGTCGAAGGAGGCATGTCGTTTCTCACCTTCGCCTTCAGAAATTCTTCTTCAGGTCCATGCCCTGATACATCGACGCGACCAGGTCGCCGTAGCCGTTGAACATCAGCGTCTTGCGCTTCGGCGTGAAAAAGCCGTCCTCGCCGATGCGCCGCTCGGTCGCCTGGCTCCAGCGCGGATGATCGACGTTCGGGTTCACGTTCGAATAAAAGCCGTACTCGTTCGACGCATACGTGTTCCAGCTCGTCTTCGGCTGCTTGTCGACGAAGCGAATCTTCACGAGCGACTTCGCGCTCTTGAAGCCGTACTTCCACGGCACGACGATACGCACCGGCGCGCCGTTCTGGTTCGGCAGCACCTGCCCGTAGACGCCCATCGTCAGCAGCGTCAGCGGATTCATCGCCTCGTCCATCCGCAGCCCTTCCGAGTACGGCCAGTCGAGCACGGGTGTCGACAGGCCGGGCATCTGCGACGGGTCGGCCAGCGTGATGAACTGTACGTATTTCGCATTGCCGGTCGGCTGCACCCGCTTGATCAGCTCGGACAGCGGCACGCCGATCCACGGGATCACCATCGACCATCCCTCGACGCAGCGCAACCGGTACACGCGCTCTTCGAGCGGCGCGAGCTTCAGCAGCTCGTCGAGATCGAACACCTTCGGATGCAGCACCTCGCCCTCGACGCTCACGCGCCACGGGCGCGGCCGCAGCGTGCCCGCATTCTGCGCGGGGTCGCTCTTGTCGGTGCCGAATTCGTAGAAGTTGTTGTAGGACGTGATGTCCTTGAACGGCGTCACCTTGTCGGCCGCGACGAACTTCGGGTTCGTTTTCGCCGCGAGCTTCGCTGCCCGCGCGTCGGGCGACGCATAGGCGGCAAATGCCGCGCCGCTGCCGCCGAGCAGCCCGCCCGCCGCCGCGAGGCCGGCCGCCTGCAATACGCGCCGCCGGTTCTCGAAGACCGCACGCGGCGTGATTTCGCCGGGCGCGATATCGCCACCGGTCAGTACGTTCAGCAAAGGGCGTTTGATCCACATCGTGCTGCTCCTCCTGCCTGCGCCGCGCGCAGCTTCATGGGCGTTCGACCGGCCTCATCTTGCACCGTTCGCCGGCCGGACCGCCCGTCCGTTACAAAAGAAAACCGCCGGGCACGCAGTGCACCGGCGGTCTCATAGTCGGACGAGCAGCGGGAATCTTACAGCTTGCCGTAGCTGTGCAGCCCGGACAGGAACATGTTGACGCCGAGGAACGCGAAGGTCGTCACGAGCAGGCCCGTCAGCGCCCACCACGCGGCCACCGTACCGCGCAGGCCCTTCATCAGGCGCATGTGCAGCCACGCCGCATAGTTGAGCCACACGATCAGCGCCCAGGTTTCCTTCGGGTCCCAGCTCCAGTAGCCGCCCCATGCCTCGGCCGCCCACAGCGCGCCGAGGATCGTCGCGATCGTGAAGAACGCGAATCCGACCGCGATCGACTTGTACATCACGTCGTCGAGCACGTCGAGCGTCGGCAGGCGATCCGCGAGCACGCCGCGCTCCTTCATCAGGTACGCGACCGCCACCATCGCCGACAGCGCGAAGCTGCCGTAGCCGATGAAGTTCGCGGGCACGTGGATCTTCATCCACCAGCTCTGCAGCGCCGGCACGAGCGGCTGGATCTGCTGCGCATCGCGCGCGACCGAGTACCACATCAGGAAACCGACCGCCGCGCTGATCACCAGCAGCACGAACGCGCCGAGCGAACGCGTCCCGTAGTGGCCTTCGTAATAGAGATAGAGCAGCGCGGTGATCAGGCTGAACAGCACGAACACTTCATAGAGGTTCGACACCGGAATGTGCCCGACATCCGCACCGATCAGGTAGGACTCGTACCAGCGCACCATCAGGCCGGTGAAGCCCATCAGCACGGCGACCCACGTGAGCTTCTGGCCGATCGCGGAGCCCGATTCCGAGCGCGCGAGCAGGCCGATCCAGTAGAAGATCGTCGCGAGCACGAACAGCGCGCTCATCCACAGGATTGCCGACTGGCTCGACAGGAAGTACTTGAGGAAGAACGCCGAATCGGCGCGTGCGAGATCGCCCTGGTAGATCTGGATCGACAGCAGCGCCAGCACGGCGATCGACGCCATCATCAGCCGAGCGGGCTTCCAGCGCCAGCCGAGCGCGACGAGCGCCGGCACGGTGCCGATCATCACCGCCTTGTCGTAGTAATCCATGTGCGCGTTGTAGTGCACGAGCGCGTAGCCCGCGCCCACCACGAGCGCCAGTGCGAACAGCCAGTCGAGCAACGACAGGCGCGCGAGGAATGGGCGATCGTCGAACAGCGGTGCCGTGACCGGCGCCTGGGCCGACGCCCGATGGGAAGAGGAAACTTGCGTGAGATCCATGATGTTACCGGGTGGAATTCTCGGAATCGGAACCGCCGCCGGCAGGCGAACGGGCCGTCGATGCCGCACCGGCCGGTGCGGCATCGCGAGGTGCGGCGTGCAAGGCGGCACCGGCCGCGTCGCGCGTCTGCACGTATTCTTTCTCGAAATCGAAGGTCTTGCGGGCCGTGGACATTGCCATCACCACATCGACGCCCGAACCGGCATCCTTCAGCCAGAACCAGAGGCGCCGCTCGCGCACGTAGAACATCGAAAAGATGCCGGCGACCAGCAGCAGGCTGCCAAGATACACCAGATTCTTGCCGGGTGCGCGCGTCAACTGAAATACCGAAGCTTGCACCTGCTTGAATGAGTCAAGCTGCAAATAGACCGGCGATCCATACAAAAAGCTGTCGGATAGCGCGTTGATCGCGTTCTGTACGAAACGGATCGTGTCGGTGCCCTGCTGCGCCGCCGGCTCCCCGGCACGCTCGCGCGCGATCTGCCAGACCTCCCACATCGAGCCTTCGAGCATCCGCAGCAGCAGGCTCGCGGCCTTCTCCTGCTCGGCCTTCGGCACCGAGCGGTCGATGAACGTCGCCACGGCCTGGAAGCCGCCGATCGGCTGGCCGTCGGCGCCGCGGCCGACGCTGTCGTCGCTCGCCGCAAACAGGGTCAGCACCTTCAACGCGCTGTCCTGCAGGCGGCCGCGCAGCGATGCATCGGTGCCCGGCAGCGAACGCTGCGCGAAGCGCGCGGCGGCTTCGGCGCGCACGGAAGGATCCTCGAGCGCGGCGCGCAGGTGCATCCATTCGCCGATCGAATCCTGGCTGTCGGCCGGAATCCGCATGTAGCGGAACGGGTCGTTCGGGCTCGTGCGCACGCCGGCGAGGAACACGCGCTCGCCGTTCATGTCGACGGGCAGCATGTAGTTGTTGAATTCGCGCGCCTGGCCGTCCTTGCCGCGGATCTTGTACTGCACGGACGGGCCGATGTTGTGGAGCTGCGTCGGCTTCGACGTCTTCGCGCCGGAGCCGAGCCGTTCGTCGAACACTTCCTTCAGCGAGCTCGTCGTCGCCACACCACGCACGTCCGGCTTGCCGTTCGCGTCGGCCATGTTCTCGACGTTGATCGCGCGGAAATCGGCGAACTCGATCGTGTCGCCGTCGGCACCCGGCATCTGCAGCGGCGCCGAACTGCCGATCGTGCCCTGCACGGGGAAGGTCTTCGCGTTGCCGCCCGTCATCGGATAGGCCGTCATCTGCATCTGCGAGCCGCCGTCCTGGAAGCTCGACTGGTAGATCGACACGCCCTTGTACGTGAACGGCTTGTTGACCTCGACGCGCGCCGGAATTTTCCGGCCGGTCTCGCGATCGATCACGACGATGTCGCTCGCGAACAGTTTCGGCATGCCCGTCGTGTAGTAGTCGACGATGAACTTGTTGAGCTGGATCGAGAACGGCAGGTCCTGGATCAGCGAGCCGCTCGGCTGGTTCAGGATCGCGGTCGACACGAACTGGCCCTCGGGCACCCACGCGTAGCCGCGGAACGTCGGGTTCGACGCGGACAGGCGATGGTCGGGCGAGATCTCGCTGATCGTCGCGCTCGTGTTGACCGGGCTCTTGCCGAACATCCACATCTGGAATTTGATCGGCAGGTTGCTGTCGAGCAGGCCGCCGATACAGATCACGACGATCGCGAGGTGCGCGGAGATATAGCCCCACTTGGTCATCGCGCCGCGCTTCGCGGAGATCAGCGTCGCGCCGTCGTTTTCACGCACGACGTGCTTGTAGCCGGCCTTGGTGACGAAGGTGGCGAGCGTTGCCGTGACGGTCGCGCGCGTGCCGGAAGCCGTGTACTCGGCCTTGTGGTGGAAAGCCCGCAGGCTGCCTTCGCGAACCTTGTCCTTCCAGCTCTTCGCATCGGCGAGCATCTTCGGCGCGTTGCGGATCACGCACAACGAGATCGACACGACGAGGAAGATCAGGATCAGCATGAACCACCACGCGCTGTACACGTTGTACAGGCCGAGCGAGCGGAAGATGTCCGCCCAGAACGGCCCGAACTGGTTCACGTAATTCGGATACGGATCGTCCTGGGTCAGGACCGTGCCGATGATGCTCGCGATCGACAGCACCACCAGCAACGCAATCGCGAAGCGCATCGAGCTCAGCAGCTCGACCGCGCGCTTCGACGCACCCTGACTCGACTTCGACTGCAACCCCGACGTGGTAACGCTCATTCAAACTCCGACTGACAACAAAAAAGGGCAAGGCGGCCGCGACTGCGCGGCGCCCCACCCTTTTCTTGTTCTGACTCCGGCCGCCCTTCGGGCGTCCGGTCATTTCCTTCGCGGCTGACCGCTCAACGCAGGCCCGCGATGTAATCCGCGACGGCCTTGATCTCGTTGTCCGACAGCCGCGTCGCGATCTGATGCATCGCCTCGTTGTTGTTGCGCGCGCCGGCACCCTGCTGGAACGCGGTCAACTGCGCGACCGTGTAATCGGCCCACTGTCCAGACAGACGCGGGTACTGAACCGGGAGACCCTGCCCTGTCGGCCCGTGGCAGCTCGCGCAGGCGGGTACGCCCTTCTCCGCGA
Organism: Burkholderia sp. 572; assembly: GCF_040545135.1. Taxonomy (NCBI): domain Bacteria; kingdom Pseudomonadati; phylum Pseudomonadota; class Betaproteobacteria; order Burkholderiales; family Burkholderiaceae; genus Burkholderia; species Burkholderia sp. 572. Next base: position 180,160 of record NZ_JBEPLH010000015.1, read on the forward strand.
TGCCGCCGCGATAGATCTTCTGGCCGATCGGCACGGTCGCCGCATCGCGTGCGGTGCCGAGCTTCGTCGTCTGCGACCCGTAGTACGCGGCGACGTTGCGCATGTCGTCCGCGCTCAGCGCGCTCGCGAATCCGACCATCACTGCGTTGGTCCGCACCGGCCCCTTCGCGCCCGGCTGCGTCTTGAAGTCGTTCAACTGCTTGACCAGATATTCGGGATGCTGGCCGGCAAGCTTCGGGAAACTGCCCGACGCGCTATTGCCATCGGCACCGTGACACGATGCGCACACCTGCCCGGCAATCGCCTTGCCGCGGTCGAGATCCGGCTTTGCCGCCTCCGCCGCGTTTGCCTCTGCTACGAAACCTACGAACCCTGCTGCAACCTGAAGCACCATCAGAGACTTGCACAGTCGATTCATTCGCACACCCTGTTTCGTCTTGTGGGAATTTGAGGTTCTGCAAAAAACGACGGCGTTCAGTCTACCGCAGAAGCCACATAAAAGCGCGAGGCAGGCGCCCGGTGGCCTTCGGTAAAACCGCCGTATTGTACAATATCGCGTTGAAAGCTCCCGCGCCTATCGGGGCTACCCCGCCTCCACCAAGCGGCTCGCGCCGCCCGTCCTTCCGGTTCCCATGGCCTTTCTGCTCCATCAAGCCCGCTTCTACACGACCGTCAACCATCTGCGCGACCTGCCGCCGACGGTCCAGCCGGAAATCGCGTTCGCGGGCCGCTCGAATGCCGGCAAGTCGACGGCGATCAACGTGCTGTGCAACCAGAAGCGGCTGGCCTTCGCGTCGAAGACCCCTGGCCGCACGCAGCATATCAACTACTTCTCCGTCGGCCCCGCCGCCGAGCCCGTCGCGAATCTCGTCGACCTGCCCGGCTACGGCTACGCGGAAGTGCCCGGCGCCGCCAAGGCCCACTGGGAAATGCTGCTGTCGTCCTACCTGGCAACCCGCTCGCAGCTTTGCGGCCTGATTCTGATGATGGATTCGCGCCGCCCGCTGACCGACCTCGATCGCCGCATGATCGAGTGGTTCGTACCGACCGGCAAGCCGATCCACACGCTGCTGACGAAGTGCGACAAATTGACGCGGCAAGAAAGCATCAATGCGCTGCGGACCACGCAAAAGGGGCTCGATGCGTATCGTGACCAGGGCGTCCAGGGCAAGCTGACGGTCCAGCTGTTTTCCGCGATGAAGCGCACGGGCCTCGACGAGGCGCACGAACTGATCGAGAGCTGGGTGCGGCCGTCCGCCGCCGACGAAAAAAGCGAGCCTGTAGCACAATGATCGGGCAACGCGCGGCCGGGATCGGCGGCGCGCACCTGACGGCGCCTGCGGATTCGGCCGGCTCATAAAAAAACCCGCCGTTGAACGGCGGGTCAAACAGCCTAATCGAAAAACGACAGGCACCCGCTCAGGGAGGAGAAGCGGGGAGCTGCACGCGACGCGTGCCGCTCGATCGCTATCATATACCAACGCTCCCGAAAATGACCGAAGGGTTCCGTAAGGTCCTTCTTGCCCTGATTTCTACCCAATCGCCATGAGCTTTCATCCGCTTCATCGTCCGCGCCGGATGCGCCGCGACGACTTCTCCCGGCGCCTGATGCGCGAAAACCGCCTGACCACCGACGACCTGATCTATCCGGTATTCGTCGTCGAAGGCACCAACGAACGGCAGCCGGTGCCGTCGATGCCCGGCGTCGAACGCGTGTCCGTCGATCTGCTGATGCATGTCGCCGAACAATGTGTCGAACTCGGCGTGCCTGTGCTGTCGCTGTTCCCGGCCATCGAACCCTCGGTGAAAACGCCTGACGGCCGCGAGGCAGCCAACCCGGAAGGCCTGATCCCGCGCGCGGTGCGCGAGCTGAAGAAGCGCTTTCCCGAACTTGGCGTGCTGACCGACGTCGCACTCGATCCGTACACGAGCCACGGCCAGGACGGCGTGCTCGACGAGAACGGCTACGTGATCAACGACGACACGATCGAGATCCTGATCGATCAGGCGCGCGCACAGGCCGAAGCCGGCGTCGACATCGTCGCGCCGTCGGACATGATGGACGGCCGCATCGGCGCAATCCGCGAGATGCTGGAAAGCGACGGCCATATCCATACGCGCATCATGGCCTATTCGGCCAAGTTCGCATCGGCGTTCTATGGCCCGTTCCGCGACGCGGTCGGCTCGGCGTCCAACCTGGGCAAGGGCAACAAGATGACCTACCAGATGGACCCGGCGAACAGCGACGAAGCGTTGCGCGAAGTGCGCCTCGACATCGACGAAGGCGCCGACATGGTGATGGTCAAGCCCGGCATGCCGTACCTCGACATCGTGCGCCGGGTGAAGGACGAGTTCCGCTTCCCGACCTACGTGTACCAGGTGAGCGGCGAATACGCGATGCTGAAGGCCGCCGCAATGAACGGCTGGCTCGACCACGACAAGGTCGTGCTCGAATCGCTGCTCGCGTTCAAGCGTGCGGGCGCCGACGGCGTGCTCACGTACTTCGCACTCGACGCCGCGCGCCTCCTGAAAGCGCAGCGCTGAGCCACGCGCCGGCAGCGCCACGAAAAACGGCGGGACACTTCGGTGTCCCGCCGTTTTCATTTGCAATCGGTGTACAAGCCACCGACAAGCGTGCGCTACACCGTTGGTACCGCCGCGCGATCGAGACTGCGCAGAAACGTCTCGGCTGCCTGATAGCCGACCACACGGCCGATTTCGTTGCCGTTGCGATCGAAGAAGATGATGCCGGGCGGCCCGAACAGGTTGAAGCGCTTGAGCAGCGCCTGATCGTCCGGGTTGTTCGCGGTGACGTCCGCACGTACCAGGTGAAGCTGCGCGAGCCGCGCCTGCACGCGTGAATCCGTGAACGTCAGATGCTCCATCTCCTTGCAGCTCACGCACCAGTCGGCGTAGAAGTCGAGCATCACGGGCTGGCCCGACGTCTTCAGCAGCGCGTCGAGTTCGCCGCTGGAGCGCACCGAAGCGAACGCCGGCCCCTGCTGCCCGGCAGCCGCACCGGCTGCCGACACATCGCCCGACGCGACCGTGCGCGCAGCAAGGACAGCCAGCGGTTTCACGGGGTCGTTGGAGCCCGCCGCAAGACCGACGAGCAGCGTCGCCGCCCAGATCGCGAGCGCGGCGCCGAGGCCACGGCCGAGGCGGCGCCAGATCGACGCGGCGCCGGCATGCGGCGTGAACAGGCCAAGCGCCGCGGCCGCGATGAGCAGCCACAACGCAGCGAGCACCATCTTCAGGCCGCCGGCAAGCACCGGCCACACGATCCACAGCGCGGCCGCGAGCAGCACGATGCCGAAGAACACCTTCACGCCGTCCATCCATGCACCTGCGCGCGGCAGCACCGTACCGGCACCGACGCCGACCACGAGCAACGGCACGCCGAGCCCCAGCCCCATCGCGAACAGCGCGGCACCGCCGAGCAGCGCATTGCCCGTGTGTGCGATGAAAGCGAGCACCGCGAACAGCGGCGCCGTCATGCATGCGCCGACCACCAGCGCCGACAATGCGCCCATCGCGGCAACCGCAACGAAGTGACCGCCCTGTCGCGCGCTCGACACCTCGGCTGCGCCGTTCTGCCAGCGCGCGGGCAGCACGATATCCTTGCCCGAAATCAGCGACACCGCGAATGCGGTGAGCAGCACGCCGAACGCGCCGAGCACCCACGGGTTCTGCAGCCACGCGCCGAGGCTCTGGCCGACCAGTGCCGCGGCAATGCCCAGCACCGTATAGACGAGCGCCATGCCGACCACGTACGTCAACGACAGCGCAAAGCCGCGCGCATGCGTCGCGCGCGTGCCCTGACCGATGATGATCGCCGACACGATCGGGATCATCGGGTACGAACACGGCAGGAGGCTCAGCACGACGCCCGCGACGAAATACAGCGCGACGATCGTGAAGAAGCCATGGCCCTCGAGCAGCGACTGCGCGAAATCGGCGCTCGTGACCTTGTCGAACCAACTGCCCTCGGCTGCCGCATCGCCGGAAGACGAGGCCGCACCCAATGCGGCGCCGTCGACCTTCACGATGTGCTCGGCGGGCGGATAGCAGATCCCTTCATCGGCGCAGCCCTGCGACGTCACCGCGAGCTCGAACGGCCCCGACGCCTGCTTGACGGGCACGTGAACGACGACTTCGTCACGGTAGGTCTCGACGTTCTTCTGGAACGTCTGGTCGAACTTCACATGGCCGGCGGGGAACTGCGGCTCGCCGAGCGTCGCCTGCCCGCTCTTCACCGCGAACGCGAACCGCTCGCGGTACAGGTAATAGCCGTTGGCGACCTTGAAGCGGACGTCCACCTGCCCCGGCGATTCGCTCGCGCTGAACTTGAACGCCACCGACGGATCGAGGAAATCGTCGGCCGCACGCGCGACCGACAGGCCGCCGCCCAGCACGAGCATGAACGACAACAGGACTGCGAGGAACCGCAGCGCGCGCACGCGCACGGAAAGCGCCATACCGTTAAACATGAAATAGACGTTGAGTTTCGCTGGTCACCCACTGGCCGTAAGCGGCCGAGGCCGTCGCCTGCCACGAGACGATTTCAGGTGTCTCGTATGGATGATGCGCGAGAATAAATCGCTCCAGTTCGAGCGCCCGCACGGGGCTCGTCTTGAACAGCAACTGGATCTCGTCGGCCGTTTCGACCTTGCCCTGCCAGTGATAGCGCGACCTGATCGCACCGAGCTCCGACACACACGCGGCAAGCCGCGCATCGAGCGCACCGCCGGAAAGCGCCTCGGCGGTCGCGGCATCGGGCACCGTCGTCAGCATCAGCACCACTATCATCCGCGCCCTCCTGGCTGGTCTATCGACTCCTGGCTCCTGCCGGCGCGCGTTGCCCACCCGGGAGCGCACCGGCTGCCCCGTATCGTAGCGCAGCCCGCGCAACACTGCCGGCACCACCCTGCGACAATCGATCGCAGCCGCCGCTTCAAAAACAAAAAGGGCCAAGCAATTGCTCGGCCCCTTTCAGATACTGCTGCGTACCGGAAGCTTATTCAGCTTCTTGCACGTTTTCCGTTTCGTCGACTTCCGGACGATCGAGCAGCTCGACCAGTGCCATCGGTGCGTTGTCGCCCACGCGGAAGCCGAACTTCAGCACGCGCAGGTAGCCGCCCGGACGGTTCGCGAAACGCGGACCGAGCACGTCGAACAGCTTCGCCACCGAGTCACGGTCGCGCAGGCGGTTGAACGCCAGGCGACGGTTTGCCAGCGACGGCTTCTTGCCGAGCGTGATCAGCGGCTCGACGACTTTACGGAGTTCCTTCGCCTTCGGCAGCGTCGTCTTGATGACTTCGTGCTCGATCAGCGAGTTGGACATGTTACGGAGCATAGCCAGACGGTGGCTGCTCGTGCGGTTCAGTTTCCGCAGACCATGACGATGGCGCATTTCAGTTTCCTTGATTCAAAGTTTTGATCCAGCTCTTCTATCGCACCTCGATGGGTGCACGGGCCGGTAATGAAAAAAGCAAGATGCGGATTTTAAAGGAAAATCCGCATCTTTGCCAACTACAGCAACAGCAGCGCTACAAGCGGGCTTACTTGTCGAGACCAGCCGGCGGCCAGTTTTCGAGCTTCATGCCCAGCGTGAGACCGCGCGAAGCGAGCACTTCCTTGATCTCGTTGAGCGACTTGCGACCGAGGTTCGGCGTCTTCAGCAGCTCGTTTTCCGTGCGCTGGATGAGATCGCCGATGTAGTAGATGTTCTCGGCCTTCAGGCAGTTCGCCGAACGAACCGTCAGCTCGAGATCGTCCACCGGACGCAGCAGGATCGGATCGATCTGCGGTGCACGCGACGGCGCTTCGGCTGCCGTTTCCGTGCCTTCCAGCGCCGCGAACACGGACAGCTGGTCGACCAGGATGCGGGCCGATTGACGGATCGCTTCTTCCGGCGTGATCACACCGCTCGTTTCGATGTTCATCACGAGCTTGTCGAGGTCGGTACGCTGCTCGACACGTGCGCTTTCGACCGCATAGCTCACGCGGCGAACCGGCGAGAACGATGCGTCGAGGACGATGCGGCCGATGATCTTGGCCGTGTCTTCGCCGTAGCGACGAACGTTGCCGGGCACATAGCCGCGACCCTTTTCGATCTTGATCTGAACGTCGAGCTTGCCACCCTTCGACAGGTGCGCAATCACGTGATTCGGGTTGATGACTTCGCAGTCGTGAGCCAGCTCGATATCGCCGGCCGTGACAACGCCTTCACCTTCCTTGCGCAGCGTAACCGTCACTTCGTCACGGTTATGCAGCTTGAACACCACGCCCTTCAGGTTCAGCAGCAGGTTGACGACGTCTTCCTGCACGCCATCCAGCGTCGAGTACTCGTGCACCACGCCCGCGATCGTCACTTCGGTCGGCGCGTAGCCAACCATCGACGACAGCAGCACGCGGCGAAGCGCATTGCCCAAGGTATGGCCGTAACCGCGTTCGAACGGTTCCATGACCACCCTCGCGTGGTTCTCGCCCAGCGATTCCACGGCGATGATCTTGGGTTTCAGCAAACTGGTTTGCATGGGCTTTCCTTTTCAATACCCTCGGCTCGTTACACCGATAAGGCTGACCGGTAACAACCAGAAAATAAACAGCCGAGGCCCCTCCTTGCGCAACGCAATCGGGGTACCTCGGCCGTCAATCGGATTAACGCGAATACAATTCGACGATCAGGCTTTCGTTGATGTCGCCTGCGATTTCAGCGCGTTCCGGCATTTGCTTGAACGTGCCTTCGAACTTCTTCGCATCGACTGCAACCCAGCTCGGCATGCCGCCTTGCTCGGCCAGCGACAGCGCTTCGACGATACGCGCTTGCTTCTTCGCCTTTTCGCGGATCGCGACGATGTCACCCGCCTTCACTTGCTGCGACGGGACGTTTGCGACGACGCCGTTCACGGTGATCGACTTGTGGCTCACCAGCTGACGCGCTTCAGCGCGGGTCGAGCCGAAGCCCATGCGATACACGACGTTGTCGAGGCGCGACTCGAGCAGTTGCAGCAGGTTTTCACCCGTGTTGCCCTTGCGGCGGTCGGCTTCAGCGAAGTAGCGACGGAACTGACGCTCCAGCACGCCGTAGATGCGCTTGACCTTCTGCTTTTCACGCAGCTGCGTACCGTAGTCGGACGTACGTGCGCCCGAGGTACGGCCGTGCTGGCCCGGCTTGCTGTCGAGCTTGCACTTGTCGGCGAGCGAGCGGCGCGCGCTCTTCAGGAACAGGTCGGTGCCTTCACGGCGGGACAGCTTGGCCTTAGGGCCGATATAACGTGCCACTTTGCATTCCTTTATCAATCAGTCACGCGGATCGAAATCCGCGCTAGTTCGCTCCCTTTGGGGCGAACGGTGGGCTTAGTCAATCAAAAAAGCAACGCCCGTCGACGCTACGCGGCGACAGGCAATGTGCCAGCACGAACGTGCCAGCACACCTTTAGATACGACGACGCTTCGGCGGACGGCAGCCGTTGTGCGGAATCGGGGTGACATCCGAAATCGCGGTGATCTTGATGCCGAGGCCGTGCAGTGCGCGCACTGCCGACTCACGACCCGGGCCCGGGCCCTTGATCCGCACTTCCAGATTCTTCACGCCGTATTCCATCGCGACGCGGCCAGCCGACTCGGCTGCGACCTGGGCAGCGAACGGCGTCGATTTGCGCGAGCCCTTGAAGCCCTGACCGCCCGACGTCGCCCATGCCAGTGCGTTGCCTTGGCGATCGGTGATCGTGATGATCGTGTTGTTGAACGACGCGTGAACGTGAACCACGCCTTCAGCGACGTTCTTCTTAACCTTCTTGCGAACGCGTTGCGCCGCGGTGTTCGAAGCCTTAGCCATTACGTTTTCCTGTAACTGTCAGTTCCGCTTACTTCTTCAGCGCTTGCGCTGCACGACGCGGACCCTTGCGAGTACGTGCGTTCGTACGCGTACGCTGACCGCGCATCGGCAGGCCCTTGCGATGACGAACACCACGGTAGCAACCGAGGTCCATCAGGCGCTTGATGTTCATCGTCACTTCACGGCGCAGATCGCCTTCGACGACAAACTTGCCCACTTCTTCACGCAGCTTTTCCAAGTCTGCGTCGGTCAAGTCCTTGACCTTCTTCGAAAAATCGACGCCAGCTGCCACGCAGATGCTGCGCGAACGGGTGCGGCCGATACCGAAGATAGCCGTCAGGCCGATCTCGGTATGCTGGTGATTCGGGATGTTAACCCCTGCGATACGAGCCATTGTTTTTCCTCAAACAAAAAGCGCAAACAAACGCGCGGTCAGCCTTGGCGCTGCTTGTGGCGCGGATCCGAGCTGCAGATCACGCGAACGACGCCTTTGCGCTTGATGATCTTGCAATTGCGGCAAATGCGCTTAACCGATGCCATCACTTTCATGATAATACCCTTTTTTCAAATCACTTCGCCCGGAACACGATCCGCGCACGAGACAGATCGTAAGGCGTCAATTCAACCGTCACCTTGTCGCCCGGGAGAATGCGGATGTAGTGCATCCGCATCTTTCCGGAGATATGCCCCAACACGACATGGCCGTTTTCCAGCTTCACGCGGAAGGTAGCATTCGGGAGGTTTTCGATCACCTCGCCTTGCATCTGGATTACATCGTCTTTGGCCATAGTCCTTATTAACGCATTGGGATGTTGCCGCCCTTGAAGTTAGCCTTCTTGAGCAGTGACTCATACTGTTGCGACATAACGTACGACTGCACCTGCGCCATAAAGTCCATCGTGACGACGACAATGATCAGCAGCGACGTTCCACCAAAATAAAACGGCACGTTCCAGCGCAGTACCAGGAATTCCGGCAGCAGACACACGAAGACGATGTAGATCGCACCGGCCAGCGTCAGACGCGTGAGGATGCGGTCGATATATCGTGCGGTCTGATCGCCCGGACGGATACCCGGAACAAACGCGCCGCTCTTCTTCAGGTTGTCTGCGGTTTCCCTGCTGTTGAACACCAGTGCGGTGTAGAAGAAGCAGAAAAACACGATCGCCAGCGTGTACAGCAACACATAGACCGGCTGGCCCGGCTTCAGCGCTTCCGCAACGTTATGCAACGTGTTGGAAATCCAGCTTCCCGTCGGCTGACCGGTACTGAACCAGCCGAGAATCGTTGCCGGGAACAGAATGATCGACGACGCGAAGATCGGCGGAATCACACCCGACATGTTCAGCTTCAGCGGCAGATGCGACGACTGCCCACCGTAGATCTTGTTGCCGACCTGGCGCTTCGCGTAGTTCACGAGGATCTTGCGCTGCCCGCGTTCGATGAACACGACCAGGTAAGTCACCGCGGCAATCAGGACGACGATGATGATCGCCGAAATGATGCTCATCGAACCCGTACGCACCAGCTCGAACAACCCACCGACGGCATTCGGGAACCCTGCTGCGATCCCGCCGAAGATGATGATCGAGATACCGTTGCCCAGACCACGCTCGGTAATCTGCTCGCCGAGCCACATCAGGAACATCGTGCCGGTAACCAGCGTCACGACCGTCGTCAGACGGAACAGCATGCCGGGATCGGTGACGAGGCCCGGCTGGTTTTCCAGCGCAGCCGCGATACCGAACGCCTGGAAGGTCGCGAGCACGACGGTGAAATACCGTGTGTACTGCGTGATCTTCCGTTGCCCTGCCTGCCCTTCCTTCTTCAGCGCCTCGAGCTGCGGCGATACGATCGCCAGCAACTGCATGATGATCGACGCCGAAATGTACGGCATGATCCCCAGCGCAAAGATCGTGAAGCGGGAAAGCGCGCCACCCGAGAACATGTTGAACATGCCCAGGATGCCGCCCGCCTGGCTCTGGAACAGCTTAGCCAGTTGATCCGGATCGATGCCCGGCACGGGAATGTGCGCGCCGATGCGATAGACGATCAGCGCCAGGAGCAGGAACATCGCTCGCCGGCGCAGATCGCCGAATTTCGCCGTGCTTCGACCGGGTTTTGCAAGACTCGGGCTGTTAGCCAAGTACCTTCTCCGATGAATGCAAATGACGACGCGCTACGCGTGTCACTCGGCGAACGAACCGCCAGCCGCTTCGATCGCAGCACGCGCACCCTTGGTGGCACCGAGACCCTTCACGACGATCTTGCGCTTCAGCTCGCCCGTCGCGATGATCTTTGCGCTCTTCGTCAGCTCGCCGACCAGGCCGGCTTGCTTCAGTGCGAGCAGATCGATCTCATCGACCGGCAGCTTCTCGAGGTCGCCCAGGCGCACTTCACCGACGAATTCCTTCGTCAGCGACGTGAAGCCGCGCTTCGGCAGACGACGTTGCAGCGGCATCTGACCGCCTTCGAAACCGACTTTGTGGAAGCCGCCCGAACGCGATTTCTGACCCTTGTGACCACGGCCAGCCGTCTTGCCGAGGCCCGAACCGATGCCACGGCCGACGCGACGCTTGGCGTGCTTGGCGCCAGCTGCCGGCTTCAGGTTATTCAATTCCATATCAACTCCTTGATCCGTAGGGCCGCTTACGCGATGACCTTAACGAGGTACGAGACCTTGTTGATCATGCCGCGGACCGCCGGCGTGTCCTGAAGCTCGCTGACCGAGTTGAGTCGGCGCAGGCCCAGGCCACGCACGGTCGCGCGGTGCGATTCGCGGGTCCCGATCAGGCTCTTAACGAGCTGAACCTTGACAGTTTTTTCAGACATGGTGACCACCCGGGCTTAGCCCAAAATTTCTTCGACGGACTTGCCGCGCTTCGCCGCGATGTCTGCCGGGGTGGACTGCTTGCGCAGACCGTCCAGCGTGGCGCGAACGAGGTTGTACGGGTTCGTCGAACCGTGGCTCTTTGCCACGACGTTCTGAACGCCCATCACGTCGAACACTGCGCGCATCGGGCCGCCGGCGATCACGCCCGTACCTGCCTTCGCCGGAGCGAGGAGGACAGCCGATGCGCCATGCTTGCCGTGCACTTCGTGTTGCAGCGTGCCGTTCTTGAGCGGCACCTTGAACATGTTGCGGCGAGCTTGTTCCATTGCCTTCTGGACAGCGACCGGCACTTCCTTCGCCTTGCCCTTGCCCATACCGATGCGGCCATCGCCGTCGCCAACCACGGTCAGTGCGGCGAAGCCGAGAATACGGCCACCCTTCACGACCTTGGTCACGCGGTTGACCGAAATCATCTTTTCACGAAGGCCGTCGTCGCGCTCGTCAGCCTGAACTTTCGCTTGCATCTTTGCCATGACGAATTCCTTCCTTAGAACTTGAGCCCAGCTTCGCGAGCTGCCTCAGCCAGCGCCTTGACGCGGCCGTGGTAGCGGAAGCCCGAGCGGTCGAAGGCGACGGATTCGATGCCGGCAGCCTTTGCCTTCTCGGCAATACGCTTGCCGATCAGCGTCGCGGCATTAACGTTGCCGCCCTTGCCCGACTTGTCGGCCAGTTCAGCGCGCACTTCTGCTTCGAGCGTCGACGCGCTGGCGAGCACCTTGGTGCCGCAGGGCGAGAACACTTGAGCGTAGATGTGCGTGTTCGTGCGATGCACGGCGAGACGCGCGACCTGCAGCTCAGCGATCTTGATACGCGTCTGGCGAGCGCGGCGCAGGCGAGATTGAGTCTTATCCATGATTGCGCACCCTTACTTCTTCTTCGTTTCTTTGAGGATCACAACCTCGTCGGAATAGCGCACGCCCTTGCCCTTGTAGGGTTCCGGCGGACGGTAACCGCGAACTTCCGCAGCTACTTGACCGACTTGTTGCTTGTTGATCCCCTTGATCACGATTTCGGTTTGCGTCGGGGTTTCTGCCTTGACGCCTTCCGGCATCTGGTGCACCACCGGGTGCGAGAAACCCAGCGACAGGTTCAGCTTGTCGCCTTGCGCTTGCGCACGATAACCGACGCCAACCAGCGTCAGCTTGCGCTCGAAACCCTTGGTCACGCCGTGCACGGCATTCGCGATGATCGCGCGCATCGTGCCCGACAGTGCATTTGCTTCGCGGCTTTCGTCCACCGGCGACAGGTTCAGCGTGCCGTCGTTGTTCGCCACGTTCACGAGCGGATTGATCGCTTGCGTGATGGTGCCCAGCGGGCCCTTGACGGTGATCGCACCGTCGGCCAGCTTGACTTCCGCGCCTTGCAGCGCGATCGGGCTCTTACCTACTCGAGACATGTTTCTCTCTCCTCGGCTTTAAGCGACGTAGCAGATGACTTCGCCGCCGACGCCGGTAGCGCGCGCCTTGCGGTCGGTCATCACGCCCTTCGGCGTCGACACGATTGCCACGCCCAGGCCGTTCATGACCTGCGGAATGTCGTTACGGCCGCGGTACACGCGCAGACCAGGCTTCGACACGCGCTCGAGGCGTTCGATGACCGGGCGACCTGCGTAGTACTTCAGCGCGATATTCAGTTCGGACTTCGCACCTTCCGCCTTGACGGCGAAATCGTCGATGTAACCTTCGTCCTTCAGGACTTGCGCGATTGCAACCTTGACCTTCGACGAGGGCATCGCAACCGATACCTTCTCGACCATCTGCGCGTTGCGGATGCGAGTCAGCATATCGGCGATAGGATCACTCATGCTCATTTACGTTTCTCCTATTACCAGCTCGCCTTGGTCAGGCCAGGAATCTCGCCACGGAATGCGATTTCACGAATCTTGTTACGCGCGAGGCCGAATTTACGGAACGTGCCACGCGGACGGCCCGTGATCGCGCAGCGGTTACGCTGGCGGGTCGGGTTTGCGTTGCGGGGCAGTTGCTGCAGCTCAAGGCGTGCTTCGTAGCGCTCTTCTTCCGACTTGCTTTGGTCTTCGACGATCGCCTTCAGCGCATCGCGCTTTGCTGCGAACTTCGCGACCAGGCGGGCGCGCTTCTTTTCACGTTCGATCAGTGCCAGTTTAGCCACGGTAACCTCAGTTTCTGAACGGGAACTTGAAGCTGGCGAGCAGAGCCTTTGCTTCGTCGTCGGTCTTCGCAGTCGTCGTGATGCTGATGTTCAGCCCACGCAGTGCGTCGATCTTGTCGTAGTCGATTTCGGGGAAAATGATCTGCTCTTTCACACCGATGTTGTAGTTGCCACGGCCATCGAAAGCACGACCCGACACGCCGCGGAAGTCACGCACGCGGGGCAGGGCAACCGTCACGAAACGGTCGAGGAATTCGTACATTGCACGGCCACGCAGCGTCACCATCGCGCCGATCGGGTAACCCTGGCGGATCTTGAAGCCTGCGATTGCCTTGCGTGCCTTCGTCACGACCGGCTTCTGACCAGCGATCTTCGTGAGGTCGCCGACGGCGTTCTCGATGATCTTCTTGTCAGCGATCGCTTCGCCAAGACCCATGTTCAGCGTGATCTTGGTGATGCGCGGCACTTCCATGACCGACTTGTAACCGAACTTCTCGATCAGGCCGGGCACAACCTTTTCTTTGTAAAACTCTTGAAAACGAGCCATTTTTTACTCCGCTGCGTCAGGCGCTCAGTACGGCACCGGTCGTCTTCAGGAAGCGAACCTTCTTGCCTTCCTCGACCTTGATGCCAACACGCGACGCCTTGCCATTCGCGTCGACCAGTGCGACGTTCGAAATATGCAGGGGCATCGTCTTCGCTTCCACGCCACCCGTCGTACCCTTCATCGGGTTCGGCTTCACATGCTTCTTGACGAGGTTGATACCTTCAACCGTCACATGCTCTGCACCGACAGCCAGCACGACGCCGCGCTTGCCCTTGTCCTTGCCAGTGACGACGATGACTTCGTCACCTTTGCGAATCTTGTTCATCGCGACTCCTTACAGCACTTCCGGCGCCAGCGAAACGATCTTCATGAATCGTTCGCTACGCAGCTCACGCGTCACCGGCCCGAAGATACGGGTGCCGATCGGCTCGAGCTTGTTATTCAAAAGCACAGCGGCGTTGCCGTCGAACTTGATCAGCGAGCCGTCTTGACGGCGCACGCCCTTGGCGGTGCGGACCACCACGGCGTTGTAAATTTCGCCTTTCTTCACGCGCCCGCGCGGCGTTGCCTCTTTGACGCTCACCTTGATGATGTCGCCAATGCCGGCATAACGACGCTTCGAGCCGCCGAGCACCTTGATGCACAGGACTTCACGTGCACCCGTGTTGTCGGCTACTTCGAGCCGAGATTCGGTCTGGATCATGGTTTGTCTTTCCCAACTTAATCCGGATGCACCACCATGATGCATTCGGTCAGTCTTGGTCCCGTCAGCCAATCGGCTGCTTGGGTTGGAACAGCAGCGACGGCAAACGAAACCCGCCATCGCAATTCGGTGAATCTTTCGGACAGGCAGGCGCCAGTCCGCTTCCCCCACCAACTTCGCCCGCGACGGGGCTCCCATAAAGAGGGAAGACCGGGATTATAACAAATAATCCCGGTCACGCAAGCAAAAACTTTGCGATTTCAAGCACTTCGTGGAGAAGTGCCTGTTACTGCCTACTGCGCTGCCCGCTTAGATGACGCGAGCTGCTTCGACGAGGCGCGACACCGTCCAGGCCTTCGTCTTCGAAACAGGACGAGTTTCCTGGATTTCGACGAGATCGCCTTCGTTGTAGGTGTTCGCTTCATCATGCGCGTGGTACTTCTTCGAGCGCACGACATACTTGCCGTAGATCGGATGCTTGACGCGGTGCTCGATCAGCACGGTGACGGTCTTGTCCATCTTGTTGCTGACGACCCGACCGACCAGCGTCCGCTTCAGCGAGGTTTTCACGCTATCGTTCATTTCTGGTTCGCCTTCTGAGTCATGACGGTCCGCACACGTGCGATGTCGCGACGAACCTTCTTCAGCTGGCTCGTGTTCGTGAGCTGCTGGGTCGCGAGTTGCATGCGCAGGCCGAATTGCGCCTTCAGCAGGTCCGCCAGCTCCTTGTTGAGCGCGGCCTGGTCTTTCTGGAGAAGTTCGGAAGCCTTCATGTTTTCTCCTTAGGCGCCGAGCTGGCGCACGATGAATGCCGTCTTGAGCGGCAGCTTGGCTGCAGCCAGACGGAACGCTTCGCGTGCCAGTTCTTCGGTTACGCCGTCCATTTCATAGAGCATCTTGCCCGGCTGAATCTCGGCGACGTAGTACTCCGGGTTACCCTTACCGTTACCCATACGCACTTCGGCCGGCTTCTGCGAAATCGGCTTGTCCGGGAAGATCCGGATCCAGATGCGGCCGCCACGCTTGATGTGACGCGTCATTGCACGACGCGCCGCTTCAATCTGACGTGCGGTCAAACGACCGCGACCGATCGCCTTCAGGCCGAATTCACCGAACGACACTGCGTTGCCGCGCGTCGCCTTGCCGGTGTTACGACCCTTCTGCTCTTTACGATACTTTCTGCGTTTCGGTTGCAGCATCGTTATTCTCCAGTCTTGCCGTCTTCGGGCTTGCCGGCGCCGCGGCGCGGTGCGCCACGACGAGCACCCGGAGCGCCGCCTTCGCCGTCACGGCGCGGACGACGGTCGCCCGGACGCGCATTGCGACGCGGACGCTTGTCTTCGGCTACTTCTTCCACCACCGGTGCGTCGTTGCGGCCGAGCGTATCGCCCTTGTAGACCCACACCTTGACGCCGATGATCCCGTAAGTCGTCTTCGCTTCCGAAGTCGCGTAGTCGATATCAGCACGCAGCGTGTGAAGCGGCACGCGACCTTCGCGATACCACTCCGTACGAGCGATTTCGATACCGTTCAGACGGCCTGCGCTCATGATCTTGATGCCCTGGGCACCCAGACGCATCGCGTTCTGCATCGCACGCTTCATCGCGCGACGGAACATGATCCGGCGCTCGAGCTGTTGCGTGATCGAGTCAGCGATCAGCTGAGCATCGGTTTCCGGCTTGCGGATTTCTTCGATGTTGACGTGAACCGGAACGCCCATGCGGCGTTGCAGTTCCGTCTTCAGCTGTTCGATATCCTCGCCCTTCTTGCCGATGACCACGCCCGGACGCGAGCTGTAAATCGTGATGCGCGCGTTCTTCGCCGGACGCTCGATGACGACCCGACCGACCGAAGCGTTCTTCAGCTTCTTCTTCAGGTACTCACGAACACCGATGTCTTCCTGAAGCATCGCCGCGAAATTGTTGTTGTTCGCGTACCAACGCGAAGCCCAATTGCGGCTGACAGCCAGGCGGAAGCCAGTCGGATGAATTTTCTGTCCCATCGTATGGCTCCTTAATTCCCGACCGTCACAGTGATGTGACAGGATTGCTTCTCGATGCGGTTACCGCGGCCCTTGGCGCGCGCGGTGAAACGCTTGAGCGATGCAGCCTTGTCGACGTAGATGCTCTTGATCTTGAGCTCGTCGATATCGGCGCCTTCGTTGTGCTCCGCATTCGCGATTGCCGACAGCACAACCTTCTTCACGATGCCAGCCGCTTTCTTCGGCGAGAACGTCAGAACGTTCAGCGCCTTGTCGACCGGCAAACCGCGGATCTGGTCAGCCACAAGGCGCGTTTTTTGCGCCGAGATGCGGGCACCGCGATGAATTGCTTTCACTTCCATCTTGATTGCCCCTTATTTCTTGGCCTTCTTGTCGGCCGCGTGACCCTTGAACGTACGGGTCAGTGCGAACTCGCCAAGCTTGTGGCCGACCATGTTTTCCGAGATGTACACCGGAACGTGTTGACGGCCGTTGTGAACAGCGATCGTCAGGCCGATGAAATCCGGCAGAATCGTCGAGCGACGCGACCAGGTCTTGATCGGCTTTTTGTCGCGCGAAGCTGCAGCCGCCTCAACTTTCTTCAGCAAATGGGCGTCGCAGAACGGACCTTTTTTTACAGAACGTGCCATTGCCTACTCCTTAACGCTTGTGACGGCGCTGGACGATCATCGTCGTCGTGCGCTTGTTGCTACGGGTGCGATAACCCTTAGCCGGCGTACCCCACGGGCTAACCGGATCGCGACCTGCAGCCGTCTTGCCCTCACCACCACCGTGCGGGTGATCAACCGGGTTCATCGCAACGCCACGCACCGTCGGGCGGATACCGCGCCAGCGGTTCGCGCCAGCCTTGCCGATCTGGCGCAGGCTATGCTCTTCGTTGCCGACTTCACCGATCGTTGCACGGCACTCGATGTGCACGCGGCGGATTTCGCCCGAACGCAGACGAACCTGCGCGTAGACGCCTTCACGTGCGAGCAGCATGGCCGACGTACCAGCCGAACGCGCCATTTGCGCGCCCTTGCCCGGCAGCATCTCGATGCAGTGGATCGTCGTACCGACCGGAATGTTGCGGATCGGCAGCGTGTTGCCTGCGCGGATCGGCGCTTCCGAACCCGACATCAGCTGTTGGCCGACGGTCAGGCCCTTCGGGGCGATGATGTAGCGACGTTCGCCGTCTGCGTAGAGCACCAGCGCGATGTTCGCGCTACGGTTCGGGTCGTACTCGAGACGCTCGACCTTTGCCGGGATGCCATCCTTCGTGCGACGGAAATCGACGATACGATAGTGTTGCTTGTGACCACCACCCTTGTGACGCGTGGTGATACGGCCATTGTTGTTACGGCCGGCGGTCGAGCTCTGCGAGTCGAGCAGTGCCGCGAACGGCTTGCCCTGGTGCAGGTTCTTGTTGACCACCTTGACCATCGCGCGGCGACCCGGCGATGTCGGCTTAACTTTAACGATTGCCATGATTACTTGGCCTCCGCTTCAAAGTTGATTTCCTGGCCGGGCTTCAGGCAAACGTACGCCTTCTTCACGTCCTTGCGGCGGCCCATCGAACGGCCAAAGCGCTTTTGCTTGCCCTTCTGAACCAGCACGTTGACGGAATCAACTTCAACCTTGAACAGCAGCTCGACAGCCGCCTTCACTTCCTGCTTCGTGGCATCCGGTGCGACTTCGAACACGACTTGCTCGTTCTTGTCGGCAACCAGCGTCGCCTTTTCCGAGATCACCGGTGCGAGCAGGACCTGCATCAAACGATGATCGTTCTTGCGAATCTCGCTCATGACAGCAACTCCTCGATCTGGGCGACCGCAGCCTTCGTGACCAGCACTTTCTTGAAGTAGATCAGCGACAGCGGGTCAGCGTAGCGCGGCTCGACAATTGCCACGTGCGGCAGGTTGCGCGATGCCAGGTACAGGTTTTCGTCAACCGTGTCGGTGATGATCAGCACGGAGTCGAGACCCATGGTCTTGAATTTGTCGGCCAGCAGCTTGGTCTTCGGCGCTTCGAGGATGATGTCCTCGACGACCGACAGGCGGCCTTCACGGGCCAGCTGCGAGAAGATCGAGCAGAGACCTGCGCGATGCATCTTCTTGTTGACCTTGTGCGAGAAGTTTTCTTCCGGCGAATTCGGGAAGATACGACCACCGCCACGCCACAGCGGGCTCGACGACATACCGGCACGAGCACGGCCCGTACCCTTCTGGCGCCACGGCTTCTTGGTCGTGTGCTTGACTTGCTCACGGTCCTTCTGTGCGCGGTTACCCTGGCGAGCATTCGCCTGGTAAGCGACGACGACCTGGTGGATCAGCGCTTCGTTGTAGTCACGACCGAACACGACGTCCGACGCGTTGACCACTGCACCTTCCTGACCATTTTCGTTCAGGAGCTTGAGTTCCATTATTTCGCCCCCTTGGTCTTGACGGCCGGCGTCACGAAGACCTTGCCGCCCTTCGCGCCCGGAATCGCACCCTTCACGAGCAGCAGCTTGCGCTCTGCGTCGATACGAGCGATTTCGAGGTTCTGCACCGTCACCGTCACGTCACCCATGTGACCCGTCATGCGTTTACCCGGGAAAACACGACCCGGATCCTGCGCCATACCGATCGAGCCCGGCACGTTGTGCGAGCGCGAGTTACCGTGCGTCGCACGGCCGGAGGAGAAGTTGTAACGCTTGATCGTACCGGCGTAGCCCTTACCGATCGACACGCCTTGCACGTCGACCTTCTGGCCCACTTCGAAAAGATCAGCACCGACCACGGCGCCATTCGACAGCTCAGCTGCCTTGGCCGCGTCAATGCGGAATTCCTTGAGGATTTCACCGGCTTCGACACCGGCTTTGGCGAGATGACCTGCCAGCGGCTTCGTCACGCGCGATGCACGACGGGAGCCGAATGCAACCTGCACGGCCGTGTAGCCGTCGGTTTCAACAGTCTTGATCTGCGTCACGCGGTTGTCCGACACGTCCAGCACGGTGACGGGAATCGAATCCCCTTCAGCCGTGAAGATACGGGTCATGCCAACCTTGCGACCTACGAGTCCAAGGCTCATCATTTTCTCCATTCCCGACTGCGATTGGTCGGGGCTGATTTACAAAATGCCGGGCACGCAAGGCCCAACTTTTTTACGCGAATACGCGAAAAGCCAAGCAGTATAGCCCGACTCCTCGATTTCCGCAAGCAATACAAAGACTTAGCGCCACCCGACAAGCCGGTTGGCGCCGGAAGCCTTACTGCAGCTTGATTTCCACGTCGACGCCAGCCGGCAGATCGAGCTTCATCAGCGCGTCAACCGTCTTGTCGGTCGGATCGACGATGTCCATCAGGCGCTGGTGGGTACGGATTTCGAGCTGATCGCGCGACGTCTTGTTGACGTGCGGCGAACGCAGGATGTCAAAACGCTGAATGCGCGTCGGCAGCGGCACCGGGCCACGGACGATTGCGCCAGTCCGCTTCGCGGTATCGACGATTTCGGCAGCCGATTGATCGATCAGACGATAGTCGAAAGCCTTCAGGCGAATGCGGATTTTCTGTTGCTGCATGACGATTCCTTGAAAAGAGCGAGGCGATGTTGCACCGCCGGACACCAAAAGAACGCGAAACCTGCTGCCTGCGGGGAGCGAAGCGACAGGTTCCGAACGGTACTTCCACTGCTAAGCCCGCGATTCTACACGAAAAATCGGAGAGGTGGTGCGGGTTTGTCAATGTGCGTGACGGCACGCCATAAAGAAAAACCGGGTGCCAGCGCAAGCTGAACACCCGGTTTCGACGGTACAACTGCATACCGTGGGATCGCAGATCCCGGAAGGATCCGCGGATCGTCGATCTTAGTCGAGGATCTTGGCGACGACGCCGGCGCCGACCGTACGGCCACCTTCGCGGATTGCGAAGCGCAGACCTTCTTCCATCGCGATCGGTGCAATCAGCTTCACCGTGATCGACACGTTGTCGCCCGGCATCACCATTTCCTTGTCCTTCGGCAGCTCGATCGAGCCCGTCACGTCCGTCGTACGGAAGTAGAACTGCGGACGGTAGTTGTTGAAGAACGGCGTGTGACGGCCGCCTTC
>NZ_JBEPLH010000016.1:0-190522 GCF_040545135.1 Burkholderia sp. 572
CCTTCCCATCCCGAACAGGACCGTGAAACGACTCTACGCCGATGATAGTGCGGATTCCCGTGTGAAAGTAGGTAATCGTCAGGCTCCCTAAGCCAGAAACCCCCGCCCGAAAGGCGGGGGTTTTTGCATTCCAGCGACGGAAATGCGCGAGTGATCGGGATCGGTGGCCTGGCTGCAACCGGGCGCAGAATGCGTCGAGCGATCGGTAGCTCTGCGCTCCCGACGCCTTCCCCATTACACTCCATGCCCCTTGGAACCTCTTCCACAACCGCCGCCGGCACGATTCTCCCGAGTGCGGCATGGTGAGTCATACCGCTTCCTGCTGCCTCACGAGTCAGATCGTGATCCGCAAGATTGGAAAGAACCTGCCCGGGACGATGCTTGATTCCTTTTCACCGATTTTTTCAGCCCCGATCGTCAGATAGAACGGAACCGCATTGGGATCGGCTTCGATCACAAAGCTCCTGATCCCTCTTGAAGCGCTTTCTTTGCGGACCGCTTCCCACAGCGCACGGGCGATACCCCGGCCCATGTGGTCGGGATGGACGAACAGCCATCCGGGTGTCGGGCGATCGGATTCCGACGACGCCCTGACCCAGAACCCGATGATTGCCTCCGCGGATTCCGCGACGTAACCGATCGACCCATCAATCGTTTCCGGTGCAATTGTGAGATCGCTCTGCCACAAGTCGAGCCAGTCCTTCGGATAGCCCCAGTGTGCCTTCGAAATGCGAGCCAGACGCGTGAGTTCGCCCGCGTCCGCGGTACGGGCAGCGCGTACGGTAAATGGTTTGTGCATTTCGTCTCCTGTCATGGTCGACACCTTCGTCGAGGTATCGTCTGGCTCGCATCGACTCAAACAACTCCGGATTCGCAGCTTGCCGACTCGAAGGGAGGCGAGCTCGACGCGACTACATGACCTGCGATGCGTGTCCGGCGACGATGCGCCAGCCGGCATCCGATCGACGCCACAGCCGAGTATAGGCAAACACGCCGTCGAACGCCGTGCCGTCGAAATGGCCGGCGAGCGTCGCCTTCGTTGTGGTCAGGATCATCTCGCCGATCGCGCAGGCGCGCGTTTCTTGCACCTCGAGCTTGTCGAGACGCAGCAGATTCTCGCGATGCGCGGCCAGGTCGTCTTCCTTCGAGATGACCTGGCCGGTCGGAACGGTGAACACCAGGTCGTCGTCCAGCAACGCTTCGAGTGCTTCGACATCGTTGGCCAGCATTGCGGCGCGAAGCGCGGCTTCGCTGGGTTCGATGACTGTACGGATTGCATCCATTTCCGGGCCTCGTATCGTCTCTGAAGGTTTGTGGTTCCGCTCATATCGACGAGCCTCAACAGCAGGCAACATACCGCACCGACGGATACCGCTTACCGCGTGGCCGACAACGATTGACGCCGGACCAGCATCACCACGCAGATGCCGATCGACGCAACGATGTTGACAGCCGGATAGAACGCGACCGCGATACCCCACGTGCTCAATGCCAGCAGTGCCAGTGCGTACTTGAGCACGCACAGCGCGAAATACGCGAGGCTCTCGCTCCACGGATCGCGGATCGTCTTGCGGACGGTCGGGCCGAGGCCGGCAAGTTCGATCAGCGTCACCAGACAGACCGAGATCGTCGGATCGTCAGTCAGTATCCAAAGCGGAATGGCCGACAGGGCCGCGACCAGGAAAAACCAGTCGACGCGCGTCCAGCCGCGTTCGCCGCGAAACACGCTGGCGACCAGCGTCAGAAAGCATGTCACCGCAATCGCCGCCGTGCACCACGCGGACGGCCCGGCACCCGCGACGAACTGGCCGGCAGCCGCGATCGCCGTGACGACCGACCACACGAGCCATGTGAACAGATGCGGACGAACGGTGCGCCGGTAGATCGCGAGCGCGTACGGGATTGCCGCCAGCAACGACACGGCCGTTCCGACGACGCCGAAGATCGAAGCGGCACCCTGATCGACATTCCCCATCGAATGCATCCTTGTTCGCACCGTCCGACCAGTATGTGGTCGGACGGGCCGCGGCGCAATGTCGTGCTGGCCAGGCGTCGCATCGGGTGTCGCGTTGCATCGCACCGGAAAGCCGATGAGGTCGCACGCAAACAAACGGCACCGGGATCGTGCCATGGCAGGAAAACCCACTGCACGCACGCAGGATGAATAGAAATAACCTCTTCAATGAGAAGAAAAACTGTTCTTTCAAATCGCTTTTTGATGATCGACAGTTTGTCGACCGGACGACTGCGGCGATTCACTGCGGTCATGAGCATCGGTTGCGCCCGCTGGCGTCTTTCGTCGGGTCGAGTTCAGGCGAAGAACAACGCACAAACGCCTGGTCGTCAAAACGGAGTCTTGAATGAACCCAACTTCAGCAGAAAACCATCAGCACGCGGACTGGAGACGTCTCGCGGCGCAAGTCGAGCCGAGAACGCTCGCGCATATCGGTGGCCGCAGCGTGCCGGCCCGAAGCGGCCGGACGTTTGCCGCAATCAATCCGGCTACCGAGGCCGTCATCGCGGAAGTTGCGTCGTGCGATACCGCGGACGTCGACGATGCGGTGCGTGCCGCGCGTCACGCGTTCGAATCCGGCGTCTGGTCGCGCTGCGCACCGGCGGAGCGCAAGCGTGTGCTCTGCCGGCTCGGCGAGCTCATCGCATCGCACGGTGCGGAGCTCGCACTGCTCGACTCGCTCAACATGGGCAAGCGCGTGGCGGACGCGTTCAGCATCGACGTGCCGGCCGCAGGAGGGCTGTTCAGCTGGTACGGTGAAGCTGTCGACAAGTTGCACGGCGAAGTTGCGTCGACCGACCCCGGCAACCTCGCGGTCGTCACGCGCGAACCGCTCGGCGTCGTCGGTGCGGTGGTGCCGTGGAATTTCCCGCTCGACATGGTCGCGTGGAAAGTGGCGCCGGCGCTGGCGGCCGGCAACAGCGTCGTGCTGAAGCCGGCGGAACAATCGCCGCTGTCCGCATTGCGTCTCGCCGAGCTGGCGCTCGAGGCCGGCCTGCCGCCGGGTGTGCTGAACGTCGTGCCGGGCTATGGCGAAACCGCGGGGCGGGCGCTCGGGCTGCATCCCGACGTCGACGTGCTCGCATTCACGGGCTCGACGGCCGTCGGCAAGAAATTCCTCGAGTACGCCGCACAGTCGAACATGAAGCAGGTGTGGCTCGAGTGCGGCGGCAAGAGCCCGAACCTGGTCTTCGACGATACGGACGATCTCGATCTTGCCGCACGCAAGGCCTGCTTCGGCATCTTCTTCAACCAGGGCGAGGTGTGTTCCGCGAACTCGCGGCTGCTGGTCCAGCGTTCGATTCACGATGCGTTCGTCGACCGCCTGATTGCGCATGCCGCTGCGTTCATGCCGGGCGATCCGCTCGATCCGGCGAGCGGCATGGGGGCCATCGTCGACGAGCAGCAGCATCGGCGCGTGCGCGAGTGGATCGCACGCGGCCGCGACAGCGCGACGCTCGCGATCGGCGGAGGCGCGCCGCGTGTCGACGGCAAGGGCTACTTCATCGAGCCGACGATCTTCATCGACGTGAAGCCTGACGACGCCATCGCGCGCGAGGAGATCTTCGGGCCGGTGTTGTCGGTGATGGCATTCGACACCGAGGACGAGGCCATCCGGCTCGCGAACGACTCGATCTATGGCCTTGCCGCGTCGGTCTGGACCGGCAGCCTGTCACGCGCACACCGTGTGTCGGGCCGGCTGCGCGCCGGCACGGTGTCCGTCAACACGGTCGATGCGTTGAGCGCGCAGACGCCGTTCGGCGGGTTCCGCCAGTCCGGCTTCGGTCGCGATCTTTCGCTGCATGCGATCGACAAGTACACGGGCCTCAAGACGACCTGGATCAGTTACTGATTCGACGCGGCGGGCCGCAAGCGGCCGCGCCGCGCTACACGACAACGCATTTATCCACACAACGAACCGGAGACTTGCCCATGAACGCGCCCAACTTTCCGCATCGTACGACGCAGAACTATCAACGCAGCGACGCCGCGCATCACCTGCATGCGTTCGTCGACCAGAAGGCGCTGAACGAGGAAGGCGCGCGCGTGATGGTACGCGGCGAAGGTGTCCATCTATGGGACAACGACGGCAACCGCTACCTGGACGGCATGTCCGGGCTCTGGTGCACCAACGTCGGCTATGGTCGGCCGGAGCTGATCGACGCCGCCGCGCGGCAGATGAAGGAACTGTCCTACTACAACATGTTCTTTCACACCACGCACCCCTCGGTGATCGAACTGTCGGAACGTCTGTTCGCGCTGCTCGGCAATCGCTTCAGTCACGTGGTGTATACCAATTCGGGTTCGGAATCGAATGAGGTGCTGATTCGCACCGTACGGCGGTTCTGGGACGTGATGGGCAAGCCCGCGAAGAAGGTGCTGATCGGCCGCGTGAACGGCTATCACGGGTCGACGGTGGGCAGCGCGTCGCTGGGCGGCATGGCATTCATGCACGAAATGGGCGACCTGCCGATTCCGAACATCGCGCACGTGGACGAACCGTACTGGTATGCGAATGGCGCCGACCTGAGCCCCGAGGCATTCGGCAAACAGGCGGCGCTGTCGCTCGAGCGCAAGATTCTCGAGATCGGCGCGGACCGTGTCGCCGCGTTCGTCGCTGAGCCGTTCCAGGGGGCGGGCGGGATGATCTTTCCGCCGGACGGCTACTGGCAGGAGATCGAGCGCATCTGCCGTCAATACGACGTGCTGCTCTGCGCGGACGAAGTGATCGGCGGCTTCGGCCGTACCGGCGAGTGGTTCGCGCACCGCCACTTCGGCTTCGAACCTGACCTGATCTGCGTGGCCAAGGGGCTGACCTCGGGCTACGTGCCGATGGGCGGGCTGATCATGAGCCGGCGCGTGGGCGATGCGCTGGTCGACAAGGGCGGCGTCTATGCGCACGGGCTGACCTATTCGGGGCACCCGGTCGCGGCCGCCGTCGCGCTGGCCAACCTCGACGTGCTCGAGCGCGAAGGCCTCGTCGAACGGACGAAGACCGACACGGGGCCGTATCTGCAGAAGGCGCTGCGCGATGCGTTCGACGGCCATCCGCTCGTCGGCGAGATCCAGGGCGCGGGCGCGGTCGGCGCGATCCAGTTCGCGAAGAACAAGGCGACGCGCGAGCGCTTTGCGAACGAGGCGGACCTGACCTGGCACAGCCGGACGGTCGGGTTCGAACTCGGTGCGATCGTGCGTTCGACGAATGGCCGCCTGATCGTTGCGCCGCCGCTGGTGATCGATCACGCGCAAATCGATGAACTGGTCGACACGATGCGCAAGGCCGTGGATGCCACCGCGCGGGAAGTGCTCGGCATCGACTGCTGACCGTCGAGCGACGCGCTTCCGTCCGGCAACAGACGGGCGGAAGCGCACTGAACCACGGGTTCCGCTCCGGAGGCGGGCCGGATTCGCGCATCCACAGGAGCGGCTGGCCGACGCGTTGAGAATGGAGTGCCGCAGGCGGCAGTCATGTAAAGCGATGCGCTATCGACCGCCTATTGATCAGGAATGCGAATAAGAATGATGAGTTCGTCGCAGAACCCGCGCTTCACGTGCACCTGGCATTCCGGGCCACCCTCCAGCCGCCGAACCCGCGAACACCACAACATAAACAAGGAGACGAAATGAGTCAGGGCGAGTCCATTGCTCATCTCGAGGAAAGCACCATCCAGCCGATTCCGCTGACCGAGCGCCATGGCAGCGCGAAGGACCTGTTCACGATCTGGTTCGGATCGAACATCATGATGCTGACGATCGTCACCGGATCGCTCGCGACCACGGTGTTCAAGCAGCCGTTCTGGTGGGGGGCGCTCGCCACGCTCGTCGGCAGCCTGATCGGCGCGGTCTTCATGGCGCTGCATTCCGCGCAGGGGCCGCAGCTTGGCGTGCCGCAGATGATCCAGACCCGCGGGCAGTTCGGGTCGTTCGGTGCGCTGCTGGTGGTCGCGCTGGTCGTCGTGATGTACGTCGGCTTCTTCGCATCGAACTGCGTGTTCGGCGGGCAGGCGCTGCACAGCCTGGACGCCGGTATTCCGCTCGATGCGGGCGTCGTGGCGATCGGCCTGATCAGCCTGCTCGGATCGATCTATGGCTACAAGCTGATCCACGCGTATGCGCGAATGCTGAGCTGGTGCTCGGGCAGCGTACTCGTGCTGGCGTTCGTCTGGATCATTTTCGTGCATGGATTGCCCGTCGATACCTTCTCGAAGCATTCGCTGAACCTGTCCGGCTTCCTGGGCGCGATGTCGGTCGCCGCGCTGTGGCAGATCGCTTATGCGCCTTACGTGTCGGACTATTCACGCTATCTGCCGCCCGATACCGGGCCGCGCACGGCGTTCTGGTCGAGTTACTGGGGCTGCGTGCTCGGCTCGTTCTTCCCGATGCTGCTCGGCTGCCTGGTGGGCCTTGCGACGCCCGAAGGCAATGTCGTGAGCGGCCTCACGGGCCTCACGCAAGGGATCAGCGTACTCGTGATCGTCGTGCTGTCGTTCGGCATCGCGGCCAGCAATGCGATGGAGCTGTATTGCGGCGCGCTGTCGGCCATCACGGTGCTGCAGACGCTCTTTCCGTCGTGGTCGGGCAAGGCGCGTGCGCGGGCGATCACCGCGATCGTCCTGTGCGCGATTGCGCTCGCGATCGCGTTGTTCGGGCAGGACAATTTCCTCGCCGGCTACACGAACTTCATCCTGCTGCTGCTGTACGTGCTCGTGCCGTGGACCGCGATCAACCTCGTCGACTACTACCTCGTCTGTCACGGCGAGTACGACGTCGATTCGTTCTTCCGGCAGGACGGCGGCATCTACGGACGCTTCAACACGATCGCCGTCGGCTCGTATTTCATCGGCATCGTCGCGCAGGCGCCGTTCATGGCGACCGATCTCTATACCGGCGAACTGGCGAGCCGGCTCGGCGGTGCGGACGTGTCGTGGATCGTCGGCTTGTCGCTGACGTCGCTCGTCTACTACGCAGGCTGCAAACTGTTCTCGCGGCCGCTGCGGGATATCGCCGTAAGCGTCGACGGCGTTTCCCGCTGAGTGCGCGTCACGTCACGGCCTGAATGTCCGCAGGCGCTCGGCGTGGGCTTCGAGCCCGTCGAGGCCGAGATGGTGGTGGAGCTTGCCGGCGCGGACCCGGGCGATGTCGGTCTCGAGTTCGTGCAGCAGCGTCGCGATCGCCGAACGGCAGGCAGACGCCGCATCGGCGCCTTGGGCCGACAGTGCGGCGCCGATCAGGCGCGCGCTGTCGGTGCCGCCGGCGGCGACGCAGCGCGCCATCGCGTCGGCATCCGGCTGCACGCCGGCGTCGAACAGCGCGCGAATCAGTGCGGGCGGCACCATGCCGGACACGGACTCCAGCGAATCCGGCGCGACCGGTGCGCCGGATTCGAGCAATGCGCTCGCGGCAGCAAATTTCTGTCGCCGCAGCGCATAGTCGGCCGGGTTCGAACTGCCGGCGAGTGCCGCGCCGAGATTCGCGATGAGCGGTACCAGTTGCACGGTGAGCGCTGCGTCGTCGTGGTCGATCGCATGTCGCAACGCGTGGCGCGCGAGCGCCGGTTGGGCGGCGAGCGTGCCGTCGGCGAGCGGTGTGCGCCAGTCGATCACGGCCCGGCGATAGAACGCGATGACCTTGTCTCCCAGCGATGCCGACAGGCCATGCTCGGCCTGGCGTTCGTCGATATAGTCGAGCAACGTCGCGCCGGTGCCGTTTTCGTTGCCGGGTTCCAGCGGGCCCGCATTGAGCTGCAGGGCGCCGAATGCCGCGTACAGGTCCGGCGCGACCGTCGCGAGGCCGTCCTCGTGCATCGCGCCGCGCCACGCGGGCGGCAGCCCCTGTTTCCACGCGAGCACGTGGCCGCGATCCTTCGCATCGGGGTCCGTCACGATGTAGATGCGGTCGCAGTACTCGAATCCGCCGAACGGCAACACGTCGAGCCTGCCGCTCCACGGGCGTGAATGCTCGTCGGCGGCTTCCTCGGCCAGTTCGAGTTCGTGGTCGATCCAGCCTTCCAGGTCGCGGTAGCCGTTGCTGCCGTTGTAGAACAGCTCCCCCCAGCTGATGGCTTCGATGTGTCCGTTCATCTCCAGCGTCAGGTCGTAGTCGAGGCTGCCGCCGGCCGTCGTGCGCCACAGCTCGAGTAGTGCGGGCGGAAGGTCGCCGTGACAGCGGGCCTGCACGGCCGCGATCTGGTCGGCCGGCATCGGTGGCTGAGCGTCGAAGATCACGCGGTCGGCAAACAGCACGATGCCGTGCGCGCGCAGTTCAGCCAGTTCAGTGTCGGAAAAGTCGGTGGCTTGCATAGGAGCGGGAGCGGTAGTGGTGGGTCGTGTCTTCGCCGTCGCTTGCCGACAACCATCGACAACGAACGGCAGCCGGCAGGTCGCATCGTATCAGCGTCGAGTGAGCGTTTCCATGTCGGCCCAGCACGCCTGTCGACGACCGCCTGCCGCGTCATCCGCTCGCACTTCCCGGTTCCGCCTCGGCCGCATGCACGTCCCGACGGAACGCGCCGGGGCTCGTGCCCGTCCATTTCCGGAACGCGCGATGAAACGCGCTCGGCTCGGTGAAGCCGAGCTCGACCGCGATCTCCGCGACGCTGAGCGTGTGCCCGCGCAGCAGCGACTGGGCGAGCGCGCCGCGCAACTCGTCCTTGATTGCCGCGAAGCTTTGCCCTTCGCTGCGCAGACGCCGCCGCAGCGTCGCGGGCGTCGTGCCGACGCGCACGGCCAGCGTATCGAAGTCGGGCCACTCGGCGGCCGGCAGCATCTTCAGCTGCGCGCGCGTTTTCGCGACCCAGCCCGTATCGTGCCGGTAGCGCACGAGCAGGTTGCCGGGCGCGCCGCGCAGGAAGGTCTTCAGCGCCTGCTCGGAGCGGATCGTCGGCAGCGCGAGGTAGGCGGCGTTGAATGCGAGCCGGCTGTCGGGCCGGTCGAAATGCACGGGCACGCCGAAGAACTGGTGATAGTCGCTGCGCTGGTCGGGGCTCGGGCACGCGAAGTCGATGCGTTGCAGCGGGATGCGCCGGCCGATCAGCCAGCATGCGACGCCCAGGAGGATCAGCCAGAACGTCCGGTACGCGAACGCCGGGTAGGGCGCGCCCGTCTGCGTCAGCACGATCTGCGCCTGCCCGTCGGCCACGACGAGCTCGCCGTGCGGCTCGTCCAGCACCACGCGCAGGAACTGCAGCGCGCGCCGCAGCGCCTTGTCGAGCGTGCCGGCGTGCAGCACCGCGTGGCAGAGCAGCGTGAAGCTGCCGTGCCGCATCGGGCGCGCGGCGAGCCCGAAGAATTCGTCGTCGAGGGCGCCGGCGATCGCGAGCCACAGCCTGCCGTACTGCTGCGGCGTGACGGGCTCGCGCACGGCGGCCGGCAGGCCGGCGGCGCGCAGCACGGGCGCCGTCGCAATGCGTTGCCGGCGCAGGCACGCGAGCGCGTCGTCGACGAAATCCGGCGAAATCATCTGCGGCCCCATTTTCCTGCATCCTCCCGACATGGCAAAAGCGATCACGATTCTAGATTCCGTTTGTCATTGATTGCAATGTGGGGGCTGTCTACTATCGAGCTATCCCCGTCGCGCCCCTGGCTCGCCGGGGGCCATAACGCACAGGAGACACGCATGCCTGATGGAGCTACCGCCCGGGCGGTGCCGGCCTACGCCGACGCCGTGGCCCGATTCAGTATCGAGACCGCCGCGCAGCAATTGCACGGCGACCTGGAGCGCGGCCTGAACGCGTGCGTGGAATGCTGCGACCGGCACGCCTCCGCGGACGCGATCGCGCTCGACTGGATCGACGCCGGCGGGCAGCACCGCCGCTACACGTTTGCGCAGATGAAGGCGCTGTCGGCACGCGTCGCGAACCTGCTGGTCGCGCAGGGCGTGAAGCCGGGCGACGTGGTGGCGGGCCTGTTGCCGCGCACGCCCGAACTCGTCGCGACGATCCTCGGCACGTGGCGCGCGGGCGCCGTCTACCAGCCGCTGTTCACCGCGTTCGGCCCGAAGGCGATCGAGCACCGGCTGCGCATGAGCGACGCGCGCCTGGTCGTGACCAACGTCGCGAATCGCGCGAAGCTCGACGAGATCGCCGCTTGCCCGACCGTTGCGACGGTGCGCGAGCCGGGCGAGACGCTGCCGGAAAACGACATCGATTTCCGTGCGGCGCTCGATGCGCGGTCCGACTCGTTCGAACCGGTGCTGCGCAAGGGGTCCGACCTGTTCATGATGATGTCGACGTCGGGCACGACGGGTTTGCCGAAGGGCGTGCCGGTGCCGCTGCGCGCGCTGCTCGCGTTCGGCGCGTACATGCGCGAAGCGGTCGACCTGCGTGCGGGCGACCGGTTCTGGAACATCGCCGATCCGGGCTGGGCATATGGGCTCTATTACGCGATCACGGGCCCGCTGATGCTCGGCCACGCGACGACGCTCTATGAGGGCAGCTTCACGGTCGACAGCACGTACGACGTGATCGAACGGCTCGGGATCACGAGCCTCGCCGGCTCGCCGACTGCGTTCCGGATGCTGATGGCGGCCGGGACGGAAGCGGCGGCGCGGCTGAAGGGCAAGCTGCGCGTGGTCAGCAGTGCGGGCGAGCCGCTGAATCCGGAAGTCGTGCGCTGGTTCGACGCGGCGCTCGGCGCGCCGATCTACGATCACTACGGCCAGACTGAACTCGGGATGGTCGTGAACAACCACCACGGCCTCGCGCATGCCGTCCACGCCGGTTCGGCCGGCTTCGCGATGCCCGGCTACCGCGTCGCGGTGCTCGACGAAGCGAGCCGCGAACTCGGCCCCGGCGAGCCCGGCAACCTCGCAATCGACATCGCGCGCTCGCCGCTGCTGTGGTTCCACGGCTACTGGCAGCAGGACACGCCGGCGATCGCGGGCGGCTATTACCGGACCGGCGACAACGTCGAGCTCGAGCCGGACGGCACCGTGAGCTTCATCGGCCGCGCGGACGACGTGATCACGTCGTCCGGCTACCGGATCGGCCCGTTCGATGTGGAAAGCGCGCTGATCGAGCATCCGGCCGTGAGCGAGGCCGCCGTCATCGGCGTGCCCGATGCGGAGCGCACGGAGATCGTCAAGGCGTTCGTCGTGCTGTCGAACGACTTCGACGGCACGCCGGCACTGGCCGAGGAACTGAGCCAGCACGTGAAGCGGCGGCTGTCCGCTCACGCTTATCCCCGCGCGATCGAATTCGTCGACGCGCTGCCCAAAACCCCGAGCGGCAAGATCCAGCGCTTCGTGTTGCGCAAGATGGAAGCCGACAAGGTCGCTCAACCCTGAACACACACTGTACGGATTGCGAATGGATATCAAGGATCGCGTTTTTCTGATCACGGGCGCCGGGTCGGGCCTCGGCGCCGCGGTGGCGCGCATGGTGGTCGCGGAAGGCGGCAAGGCCGTGCTGCTGGACGTCAACGAAGAGGCCGGTGCGGGCCTCGCGCACGCGCTCGGCGAGGCTGCACGCTTCGTGAAGACCGACGTGACGAGCGAAGCCGACGGCCAGGCGGCCATCGCCGCCGCGCGTGACGCGTTCGGCCGCATCGACGCGCTCGTCAACTGCGCGGGCGTCGCGCCGGGCGAGAAGGTGGTGGGCCGCGATGGTCCGCATTCGCTCGACCGCTTCGCGCGCGCGGTGTCGATCAATCTGGTCGGTACGTTCAACATGATCCGGCTGGCCGCCGAAGCGATGTCGAAGCAGGACGCCAATGCGGAAGGCGAGCGCGGCGTGATCGTCAACACCGCATCGGTCGCGGCGTTCGACGGGCAGATCGGGCAGGCCGCGTATGCGGCTTCGAAGAGCGGCGTCGTGGGCATGACGCTGCCGATCGCGCGCGAGCTCGCGCGGTTCGGCATTCGCGTGGTGACGGTCGCGCCGGGCATCTTCGCGACGCCGATGATGGCCGGCATGCCGCAGGACGTGCAGGACGCGCTCGGCAAGAGCGTGCCGTTCCCGCCGCGGCTCGGCCGCCCGGAAGAATTTGCGGCGCTGGTGCGCCACATCGCCGAAAACACGATGCTGAACGGCGAAGTCATCCGTCTCGATGGCGCGTTGCGCATGGCACCGCGCTGACACTGGAGGAAGCGAATCATGACGACTCAGGATCCGATCGTAATCGTTGGCACGGCGCGTACGCCGATGGGTGGTTTTCAGGGCGACCTGGCGGCGGCCAGCGCGAGCGATCTCGGCGCGGTGGCGATTCGCGCGGCGCTCGAGCGCGCGAACGTGCCGGCCGAGCGTATCGATGAAATCGTGTTCGGCTGCGTGCTGCCGGCGGGCCAGGGCCAGGCACCGGCCCGGCAGGCCGCGCTGAAGGCCGGACTGCCGCTCGGGGCAGGCGCGACCACGGTCAACAAGATGTGCGGCTCGGGGATGAAGGCCGCGATGTTCGCGCACGACCTGTTGCTGGCGGGCTCGGCGGGTGTCGCCGTCGCGGGCGGGATGGAGAGCATGACGAACGCGCCGTACCTGCTGCCGAAGGCGCGCGCGGGGATGAGGATGGGTCACGGGCAGGTGCTCGACCACATGTTCCTCGACGGGCTCGAGGACGCGTACGAGAAGGGCCGCCTGATGGGCACGTTCGCGGAGGATTGTGCGCAGGCGTACCAGTTCACGCGCGACGCACAGGATGCGTTCGCGATCGCGTCGCTGACGCGCGCGCAACGCGCGATCGCCGAAGGGCATTTCGTGTCGGAGATCGCGCCGGTGACCGTGAAGGCCGGCAAGTCCGAAACCGTCGTGTCGATCGACGAACAGCCGGGCAAGGCGAAACTCGACAAGATCCCGACGCTGAAGCCGGCCTTCCGCGACGGCGGCACGGTGACGGCCGCCAATGCGTCGTCGATCTCGGACGGCGCGGCCGCGCTCGTGATGATGCGCCGCTCGGAAGCCGAGCGCCTGGGCCTCACGCCGAAGGCCGTGATCGTCGGGCATTCGACCTACGCGGACAAACCGGGCCTGTTCGCGACCGCGCCGATCGGCGCACTGCGCAAGCTGTCGGAGAAAACCGGCTGGAACCTGCGCGACGTCGACATGTTCGAGATCAACGAAGCGTTCGCGGTGGTACCGATGGCCGCGATGCGCGATCTCGACCTGCCGCACGAGAAGGTCAACGTGCACGGCGGCGCGTGCGCGCTCGGCCATCCGATCGGTGCGTCGGGTGCGCGCGTGATGGTGACGCTGCTGGCCGCGCTCGAGACGTATGGCCTGAAGCGCGGCATCGCATCGCTGTGCATCGGCGGTGGCGAGGCGACGGCCATCGCGATCGAGCGCGTTGCTTGACGCGTAGTACAAACGTAACGACGCACACGCGCGATACGGCACGCTGACCGTATCGCGCTACGGGCGAAGGGCATCGCGCAGGCCTCTCTGCGCGTCGACCTTCGCCCGCTTCGTTTTCAGTGAATGGCGATTCGCGTTGCCCTACGCCTTCGCGTGCGGCGATACCGCCCCGCACGCACGAATCACGAGCTGCACGACCTGCTCGGTCTGCTCGTCGAACGCCTTCTGCGTGAACGCACGCTTGCCGCTCAGCGCGCGGATCTGCGCATCGAAATCCGCGTAGTGCTGCGTGGTCGCCCAGATCAGGTACATCAGCGCGTGCGCGTCGATCGGCGCGAGCAGCCCGCGTGCGATCCAGCCGTCGATCACCTTCACGCGCGTGTCGAACCACGGCTTCACGCGTTGCGACAGGATGTCCTGCATGTGCTCCGCGCCATGGATGATCTCGTTGGCCCAGACCTTCGAGCCGAGCGGGCGCCGTCGCGACAGATCCATCTTCGCGCGCACGTAGCCGCCGATCGCTTCCACTGGATCGTCGCCGGCCTCGAACGTGCCGGCCGCGCGATGCCAGTCCTCGAACAGGTCGTCGAGCACGCGGCGGTATAGCGCGAGCTTCGTCGGGAAGTAGTAATGCAGGTTGGCTTTCGGCAAGCCCGCGCGCTCCGCGATCATCGCGGTGCTTGCGCCGTCGAGCCCGCGCTCCGCGAACACGGCCTCCGCACACGCGAGCAGATGCGCTTCGTTGGACTCGCGGATGTGTGCCTTGCGTCGCCGCAAAGGCGCGGACGTTTCGTCGCTGTCGGTCGCTTCGGCTGTCGCCTCGTCATGTCTCATCGTTACCCTCGCGCGGCGGGCATGCCGCGTTGGGCTTCATTCTAGCCGCTGATCCGCGTCGAACGCACACATGCGGAAACGGCGCATCCGCAGCGATGCTGCGTTGCGATGGCACGTTTCTCGCTCTATCGATCCACGAAAGAAAGACATTGCTTTGGTCATTTTGATCGTCTAAAACCTGTCCAATCGGACAGGATTCGACGAGCGGCGGAAGGCAGTTCCGGCGATTCGTCGGACGAACTTCGCGCACGACTGGGACATGCACCGTGCATGGGCGGGATTGCCCCGAAACAGGTATTGCACGCACCGGCACAGACCGGGCTGACGACATCACCGACCCCACAGGAGCGATACGAATGAACGCGGTATCGGAAACAGTGAAGCGGACAGCTTTCGACACGTCGATCAAGGTCGACGGCAAGCGGTTGTGGGACAGCCTGATGGAAGTCGCGAAGATCGGCGCGACGCCGAAGGGCGGCGTGTGCCGCCTCGCGCTGACCGATCTCGACAAGGCCGGCCGCGACCTGATCGTCGGCTGGGCGAAGGCCGCCGGCTGCACGGTGACGGTCGATACGATGGGCAACGTGTTCATGCGCCGCGCGGGCCGCGTGGCCGATGCGGCGCCGGTCGTTACCGGCTCGCACGCGGATTCGCAGCCGACGGGCGGCCGCTTCGACGGCATCTACGGCGTGCTCGGCGGCCTCGAGGTGATTCGCAGTCTCAACGATCACGGCATCGAGACCGAGCATCCGGTCGAGGTCGTGATCTGGACCAACGAGGAAGGCTCGCGCTTCGCGCCCGCGATGGTCGCATCCGGCGTATTCGCGGGCGTCTTCCCGCTCGAATACGGGCTGTCGCGCAAGGACGTGGACGGCAAGACGATCGGCGAGGAACTGGCGCGCATCGGCTACGCGGGCGACGTGCCGTGCGGCGCGCGCAAGCTGCACGCGGCGTTCGAACTGCATATCGAGCAGGGGCCGATACTCGAAGCGGAGTGCAAGACGATCGGCGTCGTGACCGACGCGCAGGGGCAGCGCTGGTACGAGATCACGTTCACCGGCCAGGAAGCGCATGCGGGGCCGACGCCGATGCCGCGCCGGCGCGATGCGTTGCTCGGTGCGTCGCGCGTGGTCGATCTGGTCAACCGGATCGGCCTCGATCATGCGCCGTTCGGCTGCGCGACGGTCGGCATGATGCAGGTCTACCCGAACTCGCGCAACGTGATTCCCGGACGCGTGTTCTTCACCGTCGATTTCCGTCATCCGGACGACGCGGTGCTCGCGAAGATGGATGCTGCATTGCGCGACGGTGTGGCGCGCATCGCGGCCGACATCGGGCTCGAGACCCAGCTCGAGCAGATTTTCTATTACAAGCCGGTCGCGTTCGACTCCGCATGCGTGGAAGCGGTGCGCGGTGCGGCCGACCGCTTCGGCTACTCGCATCGCGACATCGTATCGGGCGCGGGGCACGATGCGTGTTATCTCGCCCAGGTCGCGCCGACGTCGATGGTGTTCGTGCCGTGTGTCGACGGGATCAGCCACAACGAGATCGAGGACGCGACGCCTGCATGGATCGAGGCCGGCGCGAACGTGCTGCTGCACGCGATGCTGTCGCGCGCATGCGAGCCGGCTTCATGACGCAAGGATCGTAGCAGCCGGCAGGCTGCGTACCGCCTGACTGTAGCATTCCTGATAATGATGACCGCCCCGACTGTGCATTCGCAGCCGGCGGGGACGGCTTTGTCTCCACCCAGTCGAAGGAACGCGTATGACCACCAAGCCAACCGGCGATATCGCCGCGCATCGCCTGTCGTCCACGCAACTCTCGTGCGAATTCGCCGATATCGCGCCGCTGCTCGATCCGACCGCGGCAGCGGCCGCCGCCAGCCGCTGCCACTACTGCTACGACGCACCGTGCGTGCAGGCCTGCCCGACGCAGATCGACATCCCGAGCTTCATCCGCAAAATCGGCAACGGCAACCTGAAGGGCGCCGCGACCGACATCCTGTCGGCGAATCCGCTCGGCGGGATGTGCGCACGCGTGTGCCCGACCGAGATCCTGTGCGAAGGCGCATGCGTGCGCAACCACCAGGATGCGCAGCCCGTTGCGATCGGCGCGCTGCAGCGGCATGCGACCGACTGGGCGATGGCGACCGGCGCGGTGCGCTTCACGCGCGCGCCCGACACGGGCCGCCACGTCGCGGTGGTCGGTGCGGGGCCGGCTGGGCTCGCGTGTGCGCACCGGCTCGCGCTCGCCGGGCATCGCGTCACGCTGTTCGACGCACGCCCGAAGGCCGGCGGTCTCAACGAGTACGGGATCGCCGCGTACAAGACCGTCGACGATTTCGCGCAACGTGAAGTCGAGTGGCTGCTGTCGGTGGGCGGCATCACGCTGCAGACTGGCGTCGCGCTTGGCCGCGACGTCACGCTGGACGCGCTGCGCGAGCAACACGACGCGGTGTTTCTCGCGATGGGCCTCGCCGGCGTGCGCGCGCTCGCGATTGACGGCGAACAACTGGACGGCGTGATGAACGCAGTCGACTTCATCGAGCAGGTACGGCAGGCCGACGCGCTGGAGAACGTGCCGGTCGGGCGGCGCGTGGTCGTGATCGGCGGCGGCAATACGGCCATCGATGCGGCGGTGCAAAGCCGCAAGCTCGGCGCCGATCGCGTGACGATGGTGTACCGGCGTGGCGTGGACGCGATGAGCGCGACGTGGGCCGAGCGCGAATTCGCGCAGAAGAGCGGCGTCACGCTCGTCACGCACGCGAAACCCGTGCGCATGGCGGGCGTGAACGGGCAGGTGACGGGTGTCGAGTTCGAGGCGGCATCGGGCGAGCGTTTCACCGTCGAAGCGGACATGGTGCTGAAGGCGATCGGCCAGACGCTGGTGCCGGACGATGGCGCAGCCGCGCTGCTGACCGCGGACGCCACGCGTATCGCGGTGGATGCGGACGGGCGCACCGCATGGCCCGACGTGTGGGCCGGCGGCGACTGCGCGGCGACGGGCGGCATCGACCTCACGGTGCAGGCCGTGCAGGACGGCAAGCGCGCGGCCGCGTCGATCGACGCGGCGCTCGCGCAACGCGACGCGAAGGCCGCGTGAGCGCACCGCGCGCATCACATACCACCACGAGCACAACGAACACGACCCCACTCTCACGGAGCCGAACATGGCCGACCTTCGCTGCACCATCGCGGGCATCACTTCGCCGAATCCCTTCTGGCTGGCGTCCGCGCCGCCGACCGACAAGGCCTACAACGTGAACCGCGCGTTCGAGGCGGGCTGGGGCGGTGTCGTGTGGAAGACGCTCGGGCTCGATCCGCACGTCGTCAACGTCAGTTCGCGCTACGGCGCCGTGCAGTGGAACGGCCAGCGCATCGCTGGGCTGAACAACATCGAGCTGATCACCGACCGTCCGCTCGACGTGAACCTGAGAGAGATCGCGCAGGTGAAGCGCGACTGGCCGGAACGCGCGCTGATCGTGTCGCTGATGGTGCCGTGCAACGAGCGGGACTGGAAATGGATCTTGCCGCTCGTCGAGGATACGGGCGCCGACGCGGTCGAGCTGAACTTCGGCTGTCCGCACGGGATGAGCGAGCGCGGAATGGGGGCGGCGGTCGGGCAGGTGCCCGAATACGTGGAGATGGTCACGCGCTGGGTGAAGGAAGGCACGAAGCTGCCGTGCCTCGTGAAGCTCACGCCGAACATCAGCGATATCCGGATGGGGTCGCGCGCCGCGTACAAGGGCGGCGCGGACGGCGTGTCGCTGATCAACACGATCAACTCGATCGTTGCGGTCGATCTCGACCACATGGCGCCGATGCCGACCGTGGACGGCAAGGGCACGCACGGCGGCTATTGCGGCCCGGCGGTGAAGCCGATCGCGTTGAACATGGTCGCGGAGATCGCGCGCGACCCGGAAACGCCGAACCTGCCGATCTCCGGCATCGGCGGCATCTCGTCGTGGCGCGACGCCGCCGAGTTCATGGTGCTCGGCGCCGGCAGCGTGCAGGTGTGCACCGCGGCGATGCATTATGGATTCCGGATCGTGTCGGACCTCGCCGACGGCCTGTCGAACTGGATGGACGAGAAGGGTTACGCGACGCTCGACGATATCCGCGGCCGCGCGGTGCCGAACGTGACCGACTGGAAATACCTGAACCTGAAGTACGACATCAAGGCGCGCATCGACCAGGATCGCTGCATCCAGTGCGGGCTGTGCCATATCGCGTGCGAGGACACGTCGCACCAGGCGATCACGGCGACGAAGGACGGCGTGCGTCACTTCGAAGTGGTGGACTCGGAATGCGTCGGGTGCAATCTTTGCATGCATGTGTGTCCGGTCGAGCAGTGCATCACGATGGAGCGTGTCGATTCGGGCGACTACGCGAACTGGACCACGCATCCGAACAATCCGGCGAGCGCGGACGCGGGGGCGAGTGCAGGTGCGGGGGCGGCACCCGAGAAGCACGCGAAGAAGGCTGCCTGACCGGCGTCCGGCGGCGCGGGAGAGCCCCGCATCGCCGCTTTTCGTTCCACCCGGGCCGGCATCGCATGGTGCCGGCGCCGACGTTTTCGTGGAGTGCGTTCGATGAATCACGCAGCGAATCCCGCCGATCCCGATGGCGCCGCGGCGCAGGGCGGCAGCCTGTACAACGACGACCTCGCGCCGACGACGCCGGCGCAGCGCACGTGGAAGTGGTATCACTTCGCGGCGCTCTGGGTCGGGATGGTGATGAACATTGCGTCGTACATGCTTGCGGCGGGGCTGATCCAGGAAGGCATGTCGCCGTGGCAGGCCGTGGCGACCGTGTTGCTCGGCAACCTGATCGTGCTCGTGCCGATGCTGCTGATCGGTCATGCGGGCGCGAAGCACGGGATTCCATACGCGGTGCTCGTGCGCGCGTCGTTCGGCACGCAGGGCGCGAAGCTGCCGGCGCTGTTGCGCGCGATCGTCGCGTGCGGCTGGTACGGGATCCAGACCTGGCTCGGCGGCAGTGCGATCTATACGCTGCTGAACATCCTGACCGGCAACGCGCTGCACGGCGCCGCGCTGCCGGTTATCGGCATCGGGTTCGGGCAGCTCGTGTGCTTTCTCGTGTTCTGGGCGCTGCAGCTCTACTTCATCTGGCACGGCACCGATTCGATCCGATGGCTCGAGAGCTGGTCCGCGCCGATCAAGGTCGTGATGTGCGTGGCGCTCGTGTGGTGGGCGACGTCGAAGGCGGGCGGCTTCGGCACGATGCTGTCGGCGCCGTCGCAGTTCGCGGCGGGCGGCAAGAAGGCCGGGCTGTTCTGGGCGACCTTCTGGCCGGGCCTGACCGCGATGGTCGGCTTCTGGGCGACGCTCGCGCTGAACATCCCCGATTTCACGCGCTTCGCGCATTCGCAGCGCGACCAGGTGATCGGCCAGTCGATCGGGCTGCCGTTGCCGATGGCGCTGCTGTCGGTGGTGTCGGTCGTCGTGACGTCCGCGACCGTCGTGATCTACGGCAACGCGATCTGGGACCCGATCGACCTGACGAGCCGGATGACGGGCATCGGCGTGGGCATCGCGCTCGTGATCCTCACGCTCGACACGATGTGCTGCAACCTCGCCGCGAATCTCGTCGGCCCGGCCTACGATTTCTCGAGCCTGTGGCCGAAGGCGATCTCGTACCGCACCGGCGGGATGATCACCGCGACCATCGCGATCGTGATGATGCCGTGGAAGATCCTCGCGACGACGGACGGCTACATCTTCACCTGGCTCGTCGGCTATTCGGCGCTGCTCGGGCCCGTGGCGGGGATCATGATGGTCGACTACTTCCTGATTCGCGGCACGCGGCTCGACACGCGCGCGCTGTTCGACGAACGCGGCGGCTTCAGCTACGCGCGCGGCTGGAACCCGGCCGCGCTGGCCGCGCTCGCGGTCGGCGTGCTGCCGAACCTGCCCGGCTTCCTGCACACGGCATTTCCGGCGTCGTTCCCGAACGTGCCGGTGTTCTTCAACACGCTTTACACGTACGCGTGGTTCGTCGGCCTCGTGCTGGCGTCGGGCGTGTACGGCACCTGGATGAAGTGGCGCGCCGGACAGCGCGCGCAGATCGCGAGCGCATGACACGCGCGATGCGCTTGATGCGTGCGATGCGGCACCCGACAGTCAACGAGGAGGCAACCCCATGGCAATCCTGATTCGCGGCGGCACCGTGGTCGATGCGGACCGCTCCTATCGCGCCGACGTTCTGTGCGCGGACCCTGAAGACGGCGGCACGATCCTCCAGATCGCCGAGCAGATCGACGCGCCGGCCGGCGCGAGCGTCGTCGACGCGCACGACCAGTACGTGATGCCGGGCGGCATCGATCCGCATACGCACATGGAACTGCCGTTCATGGGCACGACCGCGAGCGACGATTTCTACTCGGGCACGGCCGCCGGGCTCGCCGGCGGCACGACGAGCATCATCGACTTCGTGATCCCGAGCCCGAAGCAGCCGCTGATGGACGCGTTCCGCGAATGGCGCGGCTGGGCGGAAAAGGCGGCGGCCGACTACGGCTTCCACGTGGCCGTGACGTGGTGGGACGAGAGCGTGCATCGCGACATGGGTACGCTCGTGCGCGAGCACGGCGTGTCGAGTTTCAAGCACTTCATGGCGTACAAGAACGCGATCATGGCCGACGACGAGGTGCTCGTGAACAGCTTCTCGCGTTCGCTCGAACTCGGCGCGCTGCCGACCGTGCACGCCGAGAACGGCGAGCTCGTGTTCCAGCTGCAGAAGGCGCTGCTCGCGCGCGGGATGACGGGACCGGAGGCGCATCCGCTGTCGCGGCCGCCGGAGGTCGAGGGCGAGGCCGCGAACCGCGCGATCCGCATCGCGCAGGTGCTCGGTGTGCCCGTGTACATCGTGCACGTCTCCGCGAAGGACGCGGTGGATGCGATCACGCGCGCGCGCAGCGAAGGGCTGCGCGTGTTCGGTGAGGTGCTGCCGGGGCACCTGGTGATCGACGAGGCCGTTTATCGCGATCCGGACTGGACGCGCGCGGCCGCGCACGTGATGAGCCCGCCGTTCCGCTCGGCCGAGCATCGCGAGGCGCTGTGGCGCGGGCTGCAGGCGGGGCAACTGCATACGACGGCGACCGACCACTGCGTGTTCTGCGCGTCGCAGAAGGCGATGGGCCGCGACGATTTCACGAAGATTCCGAACGGCTGCGGCGGTGTCGAGGATCGCATGTCGGTGCTGTGGCATCACGGCGTGAATCACGGCCGCATCACGCCGAACGAGTTCGTGCGGATCACGTCGACGAACGCCGCGCAGATCTTCAACCTGTATCCGCGCAAGGGCGCCGTGCAGGTGGGCGCCGATGCGGACCTCGTCGTGTGGGACCCTGCCGCGACGAAGACGATCTCGGTGAAGACCCATCATCAGCAGGTCGACTTCAACGTGTTCGAGGGGATGACGGTGCAGGGCGTCGCGACGCATACGCTCACGCGCGGCGCGGTCGCGTGGGCCGACGGCGAATTGCGCGCGGTGCGCGGTGCGGGCCGCTACCTGAAGCGCCCGCCGGCGGCCGGCTACTACGAGGCCGCGCGGATCGCGAACCGGCTGCGCGAACCGCATCCGGTCGAGCGCGCCGGCTGAACGGTGCGTAACGTGTGTAACGTGCGGGGCGTGTCGGGTCGAGCGGCACGCCCCGCATGCTTCCTCTTGCCTTCCCGTGCATGCCGGAACCGCTTCTGTTTGCTGCTCACCATCCCGCCAATTCTCTCAGTATTTGGGACGGATCGTAGCGTGATCCCGTCTTGCCGATCTCCTGGTATGTAGAAGAACTGAGCAAGTCGACGAAGCACGCGACGTTGCTCGAACGCGGCCATTTTGTTTGCGTTGTCGGCGTGCATGCCGGCGAGTAATATCCACCGACGGCGTTTCGCAGGCACGCCGGGCCTGCCCGCCGAACAGTCCAACAACATTGAGAGCAAGGAGTACGAGGTGGATATTCTGCGCAGTCTCCTGGGTATGCTGTTCCTGCTGCTGGTGGCCTATCTGCTGTCGAACAACCGGCGCGCGGTGAGCGGCCGGACCATGG
This sequence comes from Burkholderia sp. 572, assembly GCF_040545135.1. Taxonomy (NCBI): domain Bacteria; kingdom Pseudomonadati; phylum Pseudomonadota; class Betaproteobacteria; order Burkholderiales; family Burkholderiaceae; genus Burkholderia; species Burkholderia sp. 572. Next base: position 22,197 of record NZ_JBEPLH010000016.1, read on the forward strand.
TCGCCGCGCTGTGCACGCAACTGGCGATCGGCGCGCTGGTGCTGTTCGTGCCGTCTGGCCGCACGGCGCTGGCGGCGGCCGCGAACGGCGTCAATCGCGTGCTCGACATGGGCAATCACGGCATCGCGTTCGTGTTCGGCGGGCTCGTCGACAGCAGGATGTTCCAGCTGTTCGGCGACGGCGGGTTCGTGTTCGGCCTGCGCGTGCTGCCGATGATCATCTTCGTGACCGCGCTGATCGCGGTGCTGTACTACATCGGTGTGATGAAGTGGATCGTCGCGATCCTCGGCGCCGCACTGGCGAAAGTGCTCGGCGTGAGCCGCATCGAGGCGTGCTCGGCCGTCGCGACGATCTTTCTGGGGCAGAGCGAGATGCCCGCGCTCGTGAAGCCGTTCGTGCGGAACATGACGAGCGCCGAGATCTTCACGGTGATGGCAAGCGGCATGGCGTCGGTCGCCGGCTCGGTGCTGGTCGGCTATGCCGGCCTCGGCGTGAAGATGGAATACCTGCTCGCCGCGTCGTTCATGGCGGTGCCCGGCGGCCTGCTGTTCGGCAAGCTGCTGTTTCCGACGGTCGAGCCGAGCCGCGTCGTGGTCGACGGGCTCGACTTCGACGACAAGCGCGCCGCCAACGTGATCGAGGCGGCGGCGTCGGGCGCGTCGGTCGGGCTGCGGATCGCGATCAACGTCGGCGCGATGCTGATCGCGTTCGTCGGGCTCATCGCGCTGATGAACCTCATCGTCAGCGGCGCGGCGGCGTTCGCGGGCTTTCCGCAGATCACGCTCGTGGGTATTATCGGCCACCTGTTCGCGCCGCTCGCGTGGATCATCGGCGTGCCGTGGCACGACGCGGCACTGGCCGGCAACTTCATCGGCGAGAAGCTGATCTTCAACGAGTTCGTCGCGTATGGCGACCTGTCGCCGTACCTGAAGAGCGGCGAGCACGTCGCGGCGGCCGGCCTGCAGGTGCTCGACCCGAAGACGCTCGCGATCGTGTCGTTCGCGCTGTGCGGCTTCGCGAACTTCTCGTCGATCGCGATCCTTGCGGGCGGCTTCAGCGCGGTCGCGCCCGAGCGCCGCTCGGAAGTCGCGCGGCACGGCCTGCGCGCACTGACGGCCGCGACGCTGTCGAACCTGATGAGCGCGGCGATTGCGGGCCTGTTCTTTTCGCTCCATTGAACTTGCGCCTGAACCTGAACGATCGAGGAGAGGCAACGATGTTTTTACCGCAGGAATTCATTCGCCGGAAGCGCGACGGGCAGCCGCTCGATCGCGACGGGATCGCCGCGTTCGTGCGCGGCGTGACCGACGGCAGCGTGACCGAGGGCCAGGTGGCCGCGTTCGCGATGGCCGTGTTTTTCAACGACCTGAGCACCGACGAGCGCGTCGCGCTGACGCTCGCGCAGCGCGACTCGGGCGACGTGCTCGACTGGCGCGCGCTCGATCTCGGCGGGCCGGTGATCGACAAGCATTCGACCGGTGGGGTCGGCGATGTCGTGTCGCTGATGCTCGGGCCGATGGTGGCCGCGTGCGGCGGCTACGTGCCGATGATCTCGGGGCGCGGGCTCGGCCATACCGGCGGCACGCTCGACAAGCTGAGCGCGATTCCCGGCTACGACGTGACGCCCGATACTGACGTGTTTCGTCGCACGGTGCGCGAGGTCGGCGTCGCGATCATCGGGCAGACCGCGCGGCTGGCGCCGGCCGACATGCGCATCTATGCGATTCGCGACGTGACGGCGACCGTCGAATCGATCGCGATGATCACCGCGTCGATCCTGTCGAAGAAGCTCGCGGCCGGGCTCGACGGGCTCGTGATGGACGTGAAGGTTGGCTCCGGCGCATTCATGCCGACCGCCGAACAGTCGGCAGAACTGGCGCGCAGCATCGTCGACGTCGGCAACGGCGCCGGCATGAAGACGACCGCGATCCTCACCGACATGAACCAGTCGCTCGCGCCGTGCGCGGGCAATGCGCTCGAAGTGGCGTGCGCGATCGACTACCTGACGGGCAAGTTGCGCCCGGCGCGCCTGCATGACGTCACGATGGCGCTGTCGGCGGAGCTGCTCGTCACCGGCGGGCTGGCGCGCGACGTCGAGGCGGCGCGCGTGAAGTTGCAGCACGCGCTCGATTCGGGGGCGGCTGCGGAACGCTTCGCGAAGATGGTCACGGCGCTCGGCGGCCCCGCGGACCTGATCGACGCACCCGCGCGTCATCTTGCGCGGGCGGAGGTGATCGTACCGGTTCCGTCGCGCGTGAGCGGCGTCGTGCAGCGGGTCGATTGCCGCGCGCTCGGGCTCGCGGTCGTCGCGCTCGGCGGCGGGCGCACGCGCGCGGCGGACGCGATCGACTACAGTGTCGGCCTGACGGCGCTCGCGGAGATCGGGCAGCGTGTCGAAGCCGGCCAGCCGCTCGGCCATGTGCATGCCCGCGACGCAGCCGCCGCGGCGCACGCGGTGGATGCGATCCAGCGCAGCTATGTGCTGGGCGAGACGGGCGACGCGCCGCCGACCCTCTATCAGCGGATCGGCTGACCGATCGCACGGTGCGGATACCGGCGATCGCTTCACGCCACGGGCGTATCGTGGCGGCCGGGATGCGGCCGCGCCGATGCGCCCCGGCACACAATCGGAGGCACGACGAGATGGAACGACACGAACTGATCGAAGCGGCGAAGGAGGCGCGCGAACGCGCGTACGCGCCGTATTCCCGCTTCAAGGTCGGCGCCGCGCTGCTGGCGCGCGACGGGACGGTTTTTCACGGCTGCAATGTCGAGAACGCGTCTTACGGACTCTGCAACTGCGCGGAACGCACGGCGATGTTTTCGGCCATTGCCGCCGGTTATCGTCCGGGGGATTTCACGCGGCTCGCGGTTGTGGGCGACACGGACGGCCCGATCGCGCCGTGCGGCGCATGCCGCCAGGTGATCATCGAGATCGGCACGCCGGACATCGAAGTGATCCTGGCCAACCTGAACGGGGCCGTCGACGTCACGACGGCCCGCGCATTGCTGCCGGGCGCGTTCCGCTTGTAACGAACGGCGCGCGCGCCGGCGCGCCGCTCACGTCACGCGCCGTCGCGCGCTTCGCGGATCGGGATCACCGTGCGCGCGCCGCACTGGCGCAGCAGGTCGCGCAGCTCGTTGATGACCGGAAACACCTCGTGGTTCCAGTCGGCGCCCTGCCGGTCATGCGCTTCCTGCTCGCGCTCGACGATCCAGCGATCCTCGCGGAAGATGCGCTCGGTGAACCAGACGAGCAGCGGCCACGCGAGATCGAGCGCGAACGGTATGCCGGGCTTGTGGATCGACAGCAGTCCGAACGTGCGGTTGGTGCGCTGCTCGGCGTCGAGCGGGACGTAGACGATCCACAGGTCCATCACGAGCGTGCCTTCGCTCGATCGGATCTGCAGTGTCTGGTACGGATAACCGGTGCGCACCGTCATCACGCTCTTGTCCGCCTGCTCGCCCGGCTTCTTGCTCGCGCCGAACACGAGCGCCTCGCCGACCGGCTGCTTGCCTTCCATCCGCGCGAACGTGTAATCCACCTCGACCCAGTCGTCGCCGCGGCGCCGGCCGACCGAGCGCGCACGCATCTGCCCCATCTGCTTGCGATGCAGGAACTGATGGTTCATGTCCATCAGGTTCTCGTGCATGAACGAGTAGTGGCACTTGACCTCGCGGCCGAAGCGGCGCGTCTTGAACGCGCGGTCGTCCGCCGATTCGAGCGCGGGGAACGGCCGCGAGTCGGCGAGCGTCGCGTCGCCCGGGAACACGAAGATCAGCCCGTGCGCTTCGCGGCACGGATAGGCGCGCACGCCGTTGGGCAGGCGCTCGCGGCCGAGGTACGGCACGTCGACGCAGCGGCCGCTGTCGCACGCGTAGGTCCAGCCGTGATAACAGCAGCGCAGCGTCTCGCCGCTCACGACGCCCGCGTGCAGCGGCACCTGGCGGTGTGCGCAACGATCCTCGAGCGCGTATACGGCGCCGGATTCGGTGCGCACGAGCACGATCGGATCGCCGGCGAAGCGCACGCCGAGTGTCTTGCCGCGTTTCAGCTCGCGCGACCACGCGAGCGGGTACCAGTAATCGGGATGAATCGGCACGCGGCGCAAGTCGCGCACGGCCGAGCCGGAAGAGGGTTCTCCAAGGGTGCCGCTGTCAGGGAAGGGCACTGCTCGCATGCGTGACGTCTCCGGGCTGGACTGGAATTCCGGGCGCCGCAAGATGCGGCGGGGATCTGGAGAAGTCTACGCGAAGTTGCCGGTCGCGGCGGACGCGATGCGGGTTTGCCCCGGCACGGCGCCCGCGGTTTCGTTGATGCAGCGCAAACCGGATCGCGGGCGGCTCGCGCCGGCCGTGCGTGGCCGCACGGGCTTCGGCCGCGCGGCGGGCGTTACCCGGTCAACCCCGTCACCCCGTCACGCGGCCGCGTGACCGCGTGGCGGTCACGAGCGCGCATCGCGCCACAGCACCGCGTCGGTGCGGTACAGCGCCGGGAAGTACTGCTTCAGCCCGGCGATCTTCGGCATGTCGTTGTACGCGATGTACGGCGCGTCGGGGTGCAGCTCGAGGTAGTTCTGGTGGTAGGCCTCGGCCGGGTAGAACCCCTTGTAGTCCTCGACGCGCGTGACGACCGGCGCCGGAAACACGTGCGCGGTGCCGAGCTGCGCGATGTACGCGGTCGCGACCGCGCGTTGCTGCGCGGTGGTCGGGAAGATCGCCGACCGGTATTGCGACCCTTCGTCGGGGCCCTGCCGGTTGAGCTCGGTCGGATCGTGCGCGACCGAGAAGAACACCTGCAGAAGCCGGCCGTACGTGATCCGGGTCGGGTCGTAGACGATGCGAACCGATTCCGCGTGCCCGGTCAGCCCCGAGCCGACGAGCGCATAGTGCGCGGTTTCGGACGCACCGCCCGCATAGCCGGCCGTGACCTGCTTCACGCCCTTCACGTGCTCGAATACGCCCTGCACGCCCCAGAAGCAGCCGCCGGCGAATACGGCCGTCTCGTCGTGCGATGTGCCGGGCGTTTCGTCGAGCGTGGGCGCGGGTACGGTGCGCATCGCCTCGGCGGAGTTGACGATGCGCTGGTAGCCGAACACGGCGAGAGCCGCGACGGCGATGGCGCCGATGCGGCGCAGCATCGCCGTGCGCCGTTGCGGCGCGGAACCGCGGGGGGAGGTGGTGTTCACGGTGTGCTCCTTCGGAAGGCGGAATGGAAAGCGGGGCCCGGACGCGGCGCCGGTGCGCCGCCCCCGGCCGGGATCAGCCGAACGTGAACGCATAGGCATTCACGCCGGGATCGAGAAACTCGATCGAGAACGTGCGATCGGCGATCGCGCCGGGTTGCCGGACCAGCTGGTACAGGCGTTGCCCGGTCACGGTGCCGTAGCCTTGCGCATCGACGTCGCTGCCGTGCGCGGCGCCGGGGGCCGCGCCGTCGAGCGTCACGCGAAAGCGCACCGGCTTGCCGTCCTCGTCGGGGCCGAGCACCAGGTGGAGGTCGCGCGCATGGAAGCGGTAGACGATGCGGCCGGCGGGCGCCGCGAGCGTCGCGCGTTCGGCGCCGACCCGCCACATGCCGGCGAGGCCCCAGTCGTTCAGATCGGGACGGGCCGGCTCGGCATAGTGATACGCCGCATCGCGCACCACGCCGCCGGGCGACACGAAATCCTCGGCGCGTGCGTAGCCGACGTAGGTCTCGGGCGAGCGGACGTCCGCGCTGTCGGCCGCCGCGAGCGCACCCTTCGCGGGCGCGCCGGCGAGCCCGAGCGGCACGTTCAGCGCTTCCGGATGGCCGGCCTCGGCGAGCAGCGACTGGATCGCGCGCTCCGATTCCGCGTACTCGCCTTCGCCGAAGTGGTGACGGCGCACGCGGCCCTGCGCGTCGACGAAGTAGTGCGCGGGCCAGTATTCGTTGTTGAATGCGCGCCAGATCGCGAAACGGTTGTCGATCGCGACCGGGAAGTCGATGCCGAGGTCGTGCACGGCCTTCTTCACGTTGCCGATGTCGCGTTCGAACGCGAATTCGGGTGCGTGCACACCGATCACGACGAGCCCGTACGGCGCGTACTTGCGCGCCCACGCGGTCGTGTACGGCAGCGTGCGCAGGCAGTTGATGCACGAATAGGTCCAGAAATCGACCAGCACCACCTTGCCGCGCAGGCCGGCCGCCGTCAGCGGCGGCGAGTTCAGCCACTGCACCGCGCCGTCGAGCGACGGCAGCGTGCCTTCGACGGGCAGCGCGGCGGGCGCATGCGTCGCGTCCACCACGCGCATCATCGCGCCGCCGGCCTGCGCGGCATCGGCCGTCGCGGCCATCATCGCGCCGCCGGAACCGTTCGCGACACCGTTGGCCGAGCCGTCCGCCGCGCGTTCTGCCACGTTCTCCGCCGAACCGCCGGCCGCGGCCATCGCGACCGGCGCGCCTCTCGCATGCCCGCCGAGCCGATCGACGAGCTTCGTTTCGAGCCCGCCCGTCGTGACGGTCGACAGTTGTGCGAGCGCGCCCGTATCGAGGCCGAGCGCGATCGCGCCGACGCCGGCCAGCAGCGCCGCGCCGATTCCGCGCTTGATCCATTCGCCGGCGCCGAGCGAGCGCTTCATCGCGGCGAACACCTTGCCGCCGATCACCAGCGCGACGCCGAGCGACGTCGCCGCGCCGGCCGCATACGCGACCAGCAGCAGTGTCGTGCCGACGCTTGCGCCGCGCAGCGCGGCGCCGGTCAGCACGAGCCCGAGGATCGGGCCCGCGCACGGCGCCCACAGCAGGCCGGTCGCGACGCCGAGCAGCAGCGACGACGCGGGGCCGGCCGGGCGGCCGTCGCGTTGCGCGAAGCCGGTGAGGCGGTTGCCGGCGGCGACGAGCGGGCGCGTCAGGTGCTCCGCGAGACGCGGCATCAGCAGCGTCAGGCCGAACACCGCGAGCAGCACGATGGCGACCCAGCGGCCGGCCTGGTTGGCCTGCGCGACCCAGCCGCCGCCGACGGCCGCGAGCGTCGCGACGACGGCGAACGTGAGGGCCATGCCGGCCAGTAGCGGCAGGCCGGTGCGCACGAACGGCTGGTCGGCGCGCGCGAACACGAACGGCAGCACGGGCAGGATGCACGGGCTCAGGATCGTGAGCACGCCGCCGAGGTAGGCAAGGACGATGAGCAGCATGGTGCGTTCTCCAGTCGATCAGGCGTGGGGCCGGATCAGGCGGTGGCGGGGTGGAAGGCGAGGGCGAGGCCGTTCATGCAGTAGCGCAGGCCGGTCGGCGGCGGGCCGTCGTCGAACACGTGGCCGAGATGGCCGCCGCAGCGGCGGCAGTGGACTTCGGTGCGGATCATCCCGAACGACGCGTCGGTGTGGGTGGCGACCGCGTGGTCGAGCGGCTTCCAGAAGCTCGGCCAGCCCGTATGGCTGTCGAACTTGGCGGCCGACGAGAACAGCGCGAGGTCGCAGCCGGCGCACGCGAACGTGCCGTGCCGGTGCTCGTCGTTCAGCGGGCTGGTGTACGGGCGCTCGGTGCCGGCTTCGCGCAGGACCGTGTACTGGGCGGGCGTGAGCCGGCGATGCCATTCGGCGTCGCTGAGGGTGACTTCGAAAGGCGCGGCCGTCTGCGGGGTGGCCGGCGGCGCGGCGAACGCGCGGCCGACCAGCGCGCGGCGGCCGACGGACGACAGGGTCGCAAGCGCGGCGAGGCCGGTGGCGCCGGCGAACAGCAGATGTCTGCGGGTGGGCATGATGGGCTCCTGGTAGCAGGTCCTGAAAACATGCGCCCATCGTAGTCAGCAGCCGGTGTCGAAGTCCTCACGGAAAGTTAAATGAATCGTGAAGTCTGGGATGTTTGGTTGGGGGGGCGCTGGAATCCGGACTTTGGCTTGCCGATCGAACCGTACCGGGATACGCGAGATGTCTGACCGAGGTCGCGAATCACACCGGGATGAGCAATCCCGGCTTGATCACCGCAGCCGATCCGGTGACGAAGTCGCCCTACACAGTCACCACTGATTCGTGACGGGGTATGCCGGGATGCGGAAGGGACGTAACAGGTGCAGACCATGGTCTGCACCCGTTTTCATTTTCTGTTGATCTTCCTGAATCTTCTCGGTCACTGACCAGGCTGATCGGGAGCGTGGAAACATGCACTTCCCATCTTCTTGTCATCGTTGAAAATCATTCAATCTCGAAGCCAATTATCAAGATCGACCGGGGGCAACAAAATACAACATCGCACCCTCGTACAGGCATGAGCCATGCATTTCGACCACGCCACCATCGTTACCGATGACATCGACGGTACCCGTTGCTTTTTCGATGAGGTTGTCGGTCTCGATACCGGGCCCCGACCGCCGTTCAGCGTGGACGGCTATTGGTTGTACCTCGATCGTCACCCGATGATTCACGTTACGCGCGCGACGCTTCCTGCGCAAAAAGGTCGTAGCACACCGCGTATCGATCATATTGCGCTGCGCATCGACGCGCGTCGCGAATGGGAGGCGTTGATCGAGCGGCTGACCACCAGGCGGATCGACTACACATTGAGCGACGTGCCGTTGTCCAACGAGCGACAGCTGTTCGTGTCTATTGCTCCGGGCGTTTGCGTCGAGTTCGTGACGGCACTCGCAACCAATGATCAAGGCGATATCAAGAATACTTGAACCGGCCACGCGATTTGCCGACCGCAGCCAACGCGCGTTATTACGCGCAGCGCGCGTCAGCGGCGCTGATCGTGACCGAAGCCACGCGGATTTCTCCGCAAGGTAAGGGTTACGCGTTTACGCCGGGTATTCACAGTGCGCGCAGATCGAAGGCCGGCGTAACGTGACAGAGGCGGTGCATGCAGAGGGAGGGGGCGCATCTTTTTACAGCTCTGCCATGCAGGCAGGATGTCGCACCCGGCTTTCCACGATGGTGCGTTGCCGGTAGTGCCATCGGCGGTGGTGTTTGAACGACAGATTCTTAACGGAGGAAACGGGCGATGAAACTCAATGATCAAAGGGTGTTGGTGGTTGGCGGAAGCTCCGGGATAGGTGAAGCGACCGCACGTGCATTTGCGGAGGCCGGAGCGACAGTGACGATTGCGTCGCGCGATGCGGCCAGGCTGGCGGCGAGCAAAGACAGGATCGGTTATGGCGTGAGTACCGGCGTGATGGACATTACCGACGACGCGAGCGTACGTGCATTTCTCGATTCGGCGGGCGAATTCGACCACGTTGTCGTATCGGCCGCCCAGACAGCCACGGGGCCGGTGCGTGGTCTGGAGCTTGATGACGCCTACGCGGCGATGGACAGCAAGTTCTGGGGAGCGTATCGCATCGCACGGGCCGTCCGCATTCGGCAAGGTGGTTCCCTGACGTTTGTGTCGGGCTTTCTGAGTGTGCGGCCGAGCAAGAATTCGGTCTTGCAAGGCGCGATCAATGCGGCGCTTGAATCGTTGGCGAGAGGACTTGCGCTTGAACTTGCTCCGGTACGTGTCAATACGGTATCCCCGGGCCTGATTGCGATACCTCTCTGGTCGAAGATCGATGCTGAAGCGCGCGACCGGATGTACGAAGGCGCCGCGGCGCGATTGCCGGCCGGTCGAGTTGGACAACCCGAGGACGTCGCGAACGCCGTGCTCTACCTTGCGTCGACCCCTTATGCGACGGGTTCGACGGTGCTGGTAGACGGTGGTGGCGCGATCGCGTAGTACGCTGCGTCGGGGCGCTTGCCGGTGAACCCAAAACATCATCGGACCTGACGGGCCGCGCCGTTGCGCGTGATCTTCCTTTACGGCCGCTTGCTGGTACCGCGCGTCCGCGATTTAGCGGAACTCCTTCGCGAATCGCTCACGTCCGTCCGGAGTTGGGGCGAAGGGGAGTATCCGCCTCATGAGCAGCCGTTCCGTCTACGCCACGGGCGTGTTCAGGATGCCGTCAACGCTGTCGAATACGCGGACGGCGGGACGGCTCCGACATGCGTGCCGAATCGTCGTCTGGCGTTTCCAGGCCAGACGAACGAATCGTTTGCAACATCGCTTCTTCAAAACGTTCCATGGCGGGTGTAAAGGTCCTGCCGCGGCGCCAGCGCAACGCAGCGATGCGCGCCAGGCCGTCGTCCGAGATAGTCGTCGTTTCGATTCGCGAGCCGGCCTGCACTGCCAGCGGGCTCGCGATTGTTGCGTAGTCGGCATGCTCGACGAGCCGTATCAGCGAATCGACATTGGCGGCCTCTACGCGAACGTCCAGCGCAATGTTTGCACTCGCGCATGCGGCGTCGATTTGCCCGCGCATGGCGAACGTCCGATTCAGCAGCGCGAGCGGTTGGGGCGCAACTTCCTGCAGGCTGACGGTCTTTCCGGCCTTGCGACGCTTGGATCGCCGGACGAGCGCCAGCCGTTCCGTGAATAACGTTCTCTGCTCGATGTCCGCATTCGACAAGTGAGAGAACGACACGCCGATATCCAGTTCAGTTTCGATCAGCCCTTGATCGATCGCCGCGGCCGGGAGTTCGTGAACGGACACGCGCAGCTGAGAATGCCGGGCGAGTAGCGTCGATATCGTCGGTATCACGAGCGATCTTGCGTAGGTGTCGATCGCACCAATGCGCAACGTGCCATGAACTTCGAGCGAGCGGTTCCGGACGCTGGCAAGCGTCACATCGAGCTTTTCCAGGATCGGCTCGACTTCCGCGAACAGGTCCGCACCCGCTTGAGTGAGCAGAATGCCGCGACCCACCCGATCGAACAACGTCACGCCGAGCAGATCCGCGAGCTCACGGAGGTGCTGCGAGAGTGCCGATTGAGTCAAATGCAGTCGGGCTGCCCCGCGGGTCACGCTGCCGGAGCGTGCGACCGCAATGAAGCTGCGCAGCAGGCGAAGATCGATGGCTGAATACATAACAGGGGCTAATGAATTGATGCGCAAAACATTAATTTACATCAGGTGATTCGAATCCTAACCTCTCACCCACGCATTCTTTCAACAGAGGTGAAGACATGCCGCACCTGATCATCGAATCCACGCCCGGGATTGCGCGACTGATCGATTTCCGATCCTTGACGAGCACGTTGCACGAACGGCTCGCGGCACAAGGGCATGCTTTGTTATCCGAATTGAAGAGCCGCACCTATACGGCCGAGCAGTTCTTGTCGGGAGATGATCCGACAAACGAATTCGTCGTCGTCAGGCTGTTGCTGACGAAACCCAGGAGCGAGCCGGTACTGCACGAAATGGGGAGACTGATTCACGACGTCGTGCGAGACGACGTCGAGCGTATCCAGCCGGCGTTCGGCTGGCAGTGCTGCGTACTCGTCTGCGATTTCAGCGGCGCGCCGTACATCAAGACCGTTCGTGACGGGACCCACGCCGAGACGGGTGCTTCTGCATGACGTGGCACGTACTAACAACAATTCATGGAGACTGAAATGGACATCATGCGCAGCACCGGGTGTGAGACGCCCGACGAACGGAAAGCAATCCCGGCAGACTCGTCGCCCGCGGATCTCGACGCACTTTATCGACGCATCGGTTGGAAACTGATGCCGTTGCTTCTGGTGGCTCAGGTTCTTGCGTATCTCGACCGGGTTAACGTCGGGGCCGCGAAACTGCAGATGGCAGGTGATCTTGGGTTGAGCGACACCGTCTACGGTATCGGCGCGGGGATATTCTTCGTCGGCTATTTCTTGTTCGAGGTACCGAGCAACCTCATGCTGCATCGTGTGGGCGCGCGCGTGTGGATTGCCCGCATCATGGTGACCTGGGGTATCGTTTCGGCCGCCGCGGCGTGGGTACATTCTCCCGCCACTTTCTATCTGCAGCGGTTGATCCTTGGCGTAGCGGAGGCCGGATTTTTCCCTGGCATCGTGCTGTATCTGACCTACTGGTTTCCTGCTCACCGGCGCGGCCGGATGACGACGCTGTTCATGAGCGCGACGGCGGTCGCAGGCATTGTCGGCAACATGCTGTCGGGTTGGATCATGACGAATCTCGACGGATTCGCGGCGCTGTCCGGATGGCAATGGACGTTTGTAATCGAAGGCTTGCCGACGGTCGTCGTGGGTCTCGCCGTGCATTATCTGCTGCCGAGCCGCCCGAACGATGCCCGCTGGCTGTCGCCGGAAGAAGCGGATGCGGTGTTGCGAGGCCTCGATGTCAATGCAGGTCGTGCCGAGGAGACGCAGCGCGCATCCAGGTTGTCGGCATCGGAGATGGTGTTGCTGACGACGATTTATTTCCTGCTTCTCGTCGGTCTGTACGGAATCGGCTTTTGGCTTCCGACGCTCGTGAAGGACACGGGTCTGACGAAACTGTCATGGATCGGCGTTTGCAGTGCGATTCCGTATTTGATTGCGGTGCTGGCGATGAATGTCGGAGCACGTAGCGCGGATCGTGCGGGTAACTGGGCGGCCTATGTCGTAGGCGGCGCCGGTGTGGCATCGGTTGGTTTCATTTTGAGCGCATCGTTCAGTGGCGCTCTGCCGGCCGTGATCGCGGGGCTTTCACTCGCCGCTGCGGGCACGCTGACCGCATTGCCTCTGTTCTGGCATCTGCCGACCATGCGATTGACCGGCACGGCCGCGGCAGCGGGGATCGCGACGATCAATTGTTTCGGAAACCTTGCGGGCTTCGCCGGACCGATCGCGTTCGGGTGGTTGAAAGACCGTCATCACGACGCGATCGGGCCGACCATGTTGCTGGCACTGAGTGCCTTGTCGGCTGCGGTACTCACCGCGATTTATCGGCGGGTGGCGAGGCATTGAAGAGACGCATGCCGAGTTTGCCTGACCTGTCTCGGTGGGATCCGAATTCTTTGGTCTGGATTGAAAGTCTATTCATTTCAAGGCCCATTTTCAAAATATGGGCGTTTGCCGAAAATTAATCCCACGCGCACGGTTTGGCGCGACATTCAATTTCTGTTCATTCGTCATCATGCACCGCAACGCGGTGACATAGACGCAGACGCGCTTGTGCGTCATGTGGAGCTTATCTATGGCAATTCAGGTCGATCAAACGGATCGTGATTCAGTCAATCAGGCGCCGGATCAGCCGACGCGCCGTTCCTTCCTGACCAAGGCCGGTGTCGGCGCGGGTGCTTTCGCCGTCGGTGCGATGCTTCAAACGGCACAGGTCGGCGCGCAAACGAATCATTCCCAACCGAACGCGGTAGCCGCGCCCGGGCGGGGAGAATTCTGGCCCGACGGCGCGCGGCTGGTCATTTCAATCTCGATGCAGTTCGAGGCGGGCGGGCAGCCCTCGAAGGGGGCCGACAATCCGTTCCCGAAGGTCGATTTCCCGGCGAGTGTCCCCGCCGATCTGGCCGCCGAAGCGTGGTTTGCGTATGGATATCGCGAAGGGATTCCCCGGATGCTGGATCTCTGGGATCGCCACGACGTGAAGGTGACGGCTCATATGATCGGCGAGGCAGCGAAGCGGCATCCGGAGATTGCTCGGGAGATCGTGGCGCGTGGCCATGAAGCGTCGGGCCACGGGCCGACGTGGAACTCGCAGTACGCGATGTCGCGGCCACAGGAACGCGAGTTCCTGATCCAGGCGCGATCGATGGTGGAAGAGGTGACTGGTCAACGCCCGATCGGCTATAACGCGAACTGGCTGCGACGCGGCCCGAACACACTGTCGTTGCTGCAGGAACTCGGTTACGTCTATCACATCGACGATACGAGCCGTGATGAGCCGTTCATCGAAAAGGTCAACGGCAAGGATTTCGTTGTGGTTCCGTACACACTGCGCAATAACGACATCCTGCTGGTCGAGGGCCGGAATTACTCTCCGGAAAAATTCCTCGAACAGATCAAGTTCGATTTCGATCAGCTGTACGAAGAGGCGGGATCGCGTCGACGCATGATGTCGATCAGCGCGCATGACCGTATCAGCGGAACGCCGCAGATGACACGTGCATGGGACGCGTTTCTGCGTTATGCGAAGAGTCATCCCGGCGTTGCGTTCATGCGCAAGGACGACATTGCACGGTTCGTACTGAAAAGCCCGATTACGGTACGCGAAAGCGAGACGATCTAGGGTATTGCCCGAGCGGCTTCGCACTGATGCGATCGCGCAGCACGTATTCCCGCCTGAACATTCAAAGCCGCATCATTTCCGGATTCATTTCATTTTTTCGAGCACACCGCAAAAGAGCCTGACGTGAAAACCAGCACCGTCGTTTCCGTCGTTTCCCGCATCGCGTTGGCCGCCGCCACAGCTGCTGCCGCATTGCCGGCCGTTTCCGCCACCGACGACAATCTCGTGCAACCGAAAACGCTGATTGTCGACAAGAGTCTGTCGAAGCATCAGGCCGAGCAACAGATCCGTGCGGCACGCCTTTACGATACCTTCTGGAGCACGGGTGACGAGGCCCAGGCCCGCGAGGCGCTGGCGGCCGATTTCACCGACCGCACGTTGCCCGCCGGCCGGCCGCAGGGCATCGCGGGGCCACTCGCGGCATCGAAGGGTTTCCATGGCGCCGTGCCGGACGTTCACGCCGACGTCGAACAGATGATCGTCGCAGGCGACCGCGTCATCACCCATCTGCACTTCACCGGTCACTTCACGGGCAGCTTCAACGGCGTGCAGGGAAAGGGGCAGGTGGTCGACTTCATTGCGACGGACATCTATCGCGTTCGCGACGGCAAGATCACCGACAACTGGCATCTCGAGGACAATCTGACGTTCCTCCAGCAGCTCGGCGTGGTCGCCAGGTAAATGGGCATGAGGCCGATCCCGACGGTCGGCCTTTCCTGATTCGATCTGCATCGCGTTACCATGCCGGGGCTCGCGCGGAGCATCGCGCGGCACAACCCATCATTATTTTCGCGTGACGCGATCATGGACAATCTCGGTGATATTCGCCTCTTCGTTGAAACGGCAAGCCAAGGCAGTCTTTCGGCTGCCGGCAGAAGGCTCGGCCTCTCTCCCGCCGCGGCGAGCGCCCGGCTCGTAAAGCTCGAGGGAGAACTCCATACTCAGCTGTTCGAGCGGTCGACCCGCAAGCTGCGCCTCACCGACGAAGGTCGCCTGTACCTCGTCCATTGCCAGCATGCGCTGCAAACCCTGGAAGATGCGCGCGCTGCATTGCAGGCCGGACGGGCGTCGGTGAGTGGGGCGTTGCGCGTGTCGGCTACCTCCGATTTCGGACGCACCGTGCTACGTCGATGGCTCGACGAATTCAACGAACGCCATCCGAACGTCACGCTGACGCTGGTCCTGTCCGATTCGCTGTCACATTTGCTGCAGGACGACATCGATCTCGCGATCCGCTTCGGCGTGCCGGCCGACAGTTCGATGGTCGCCAAGCGCATGGCCGACAATCGCCGTGCACTATGTGCGTCGCCCGACTACATTGCCGCGCACGGTATGCCGAACCATCCCGACGATTTGCGCGAACATCGGTTCATCGTACTTTCTTCGGCAACGGGCGCGGCGAACAACTGGCGTTTCGCGCGCGATGGCGAGACAGCATTGTTCACGGCACCGCTCGACAGTTCACGTCAAACGAACGACGGTTCGCTTGCCCGCGAATGGGCGATAGAGGGGCGCGGCGTGGCCATGAAGTCGATCTGGGACATCGGCGCAGATCTGCAGGCCGGGCGGCTGAAACTGCTCCTGCCGGAGTGGCGTTGCCCGGACGTGCCGGTGAACGCACTCTTTCAACGCACGCTTTATATGGCACCGCGCGTGCGCACACTGCTCGACTTCCTCGAAAAGCAGTTCTCCGAAGCTTCAGAAGCGTTAGCGCCGTTTCTGCGATAGCTCGCCTTTATCGGCGGCTATCGGTTTGACCTGTATCCGCGCAGATCATTGCGGCCAGTGAGCGAGTCGCGGGGAGGTCGGCGGCACTCATGGTCTCGAGTCGTTTCTGTCGTACCGGAAATGCCGCGAATGCTCGTCGCCTGTCCAGGGTGACCTGGACCCATCACGTGTGGGCTGGGCGCGAGGCATCGCGTCACGGAATGTCCGCTCGCGGTCTTCGTACGGCTCGGGAAGAGGCGATCCCGCTACTCGACGACACGGAGCGGGGTTCGACGCGACGCTCGCCGCTTTCCTCGCAGCCGGACACGACCAAGGTGATCCGGCATGCACGGGACTGTCAGCGAGCGCCGATTTTGGGCCTCTCGTTACCGGTCGTACTCGAAGGACTCGGTAAAGAGCGTGTCGACCGGATCGGACCAGTTCAAATTCACGAACGAGAAGTCCGTGCTGCCGGTCCAGCCGGCGACCGACGGAAACGCGACGCCCTGGTCGCCCGGCACGTTAAGCGTCACCGCAGCGCCCGGCTGGACCGGCAACGCCGATGCCGAACCATTGACGAACGTCGCCGCCGTCTGCCCGGCCGCGGTTGCGCGAATCTGCACGTTGCCGCGCTTGACGAACGGCAGTCCGGCTTTCGACGTCCAGGCCAGCGGAAAGGTCGTGCCGCCCACGAATGTATCGGCAGTGCCCGGCGTCAGCTTGTCGCGCGTCGATTGCGCCAGCTCGTGCCACGCGTACTGGCGCAGCGCTTCGGGAAGCGGCGACGGCGTACGCAAGCGAACCGTATAGTGTTTGGCTGGTGTCGACGTGTTGCCGTTTTGATATACGTCGATCGTATAGGCGCTGAACGGCTTGATGTCGGCCAGCTCGGCGGCGCTCAGTTGCGGTTTCGCCCACGCGGTATTGTTGCGCGGCGCGTCGCCGGGCCACGTGAACTGGCCCTGGGTGGCCGGATCCTGCGCGACGCCGGCGAGACGGAAATTGTTGCGGCACAGCGCATTCTTCGCCAGCGCGGCAAGCTGCGCCGGCGTCTGCCCGCTCGCGATCTGCGCCCGGATGTTCAAGGTGTCGCAGGTGCCGCTCGACGGCTGCAGGAACACGCCATTGCGCAAGCCGGGGCCGTTCACGATCGCGAAGTCCACGGCAGTACCGGTCGCATCGACAGCGCCCACCTGGAGGTTGAGCGAATCGACGAATGCATTGGTTCCCGTCGACGGGTTGGCCGGATTCAGCCAGTCCCATTTTTGCGCGTTCGCGTTCACCTTGCTCAATACCGCGCGCTGATTGCCGACCACGCGCCAGCCGTTGTCGCCGCTCGCGAGACTGCCCGCCCGCACCGCCAGTTGCACATGCTGCTGCATGCCGTCGCGAATGCCGTCACTGCGCGTCCACGCGAGCTTGACCCACATCGTGTCACCGGCAACGACGCGGATGACTTCCGGCAAGCTGAAGCTGGCGTTGTTCATTGCATCGTCGGCCACGATCCCCGGCGTTCTGCCGGCCACTGCACCGAACTCCTGGTCGGCCGACATCCCGTTGTTGAGATATGCAGCCGGCACGCCGGCGTTCAGCGCACTCGATGCGACGTCGTCCACGAAGATCCGGCCGCACGCCGCTACGTTGCCGCCCACGCGCGCGGTGCCGGTCGAGCCGGCGAAGCACTGGTTGAGTGCGGTCTGCAATGCGGCCAGATCGCTGGCGCTCGGCAAATTCGACACTACCGCACCGTTGATGGTCGCGGCGGCCGGCAGGCTCGCCTTGTCGCCGGCCTGCGGCGCGACACCCGGTGCTAGCTGAAGCTGTACCGGCGTATCGCTGGACGCGCCTGCCACCGAGCTGATCTCGACACCGCCATCCGGCAGCACGTTGACCTTCACCTGGTCGAGCAGCCGGTCGAGGCCCGGTGCGCCGGCGGTCAGCGGGCCGGAAATCAGGTCGACACCCGTATTGCCGGTCGCGGCCAGCAGGTCCGATAGCGCAGACGAATAAGCTTGCACGGTGCTCGCAACTGCCTGCGCGGTGACTTTGCTCTGCAGCAAGCCGGTGTCGGCGAGCAGCTTCGTCGGGTTGTCGCCGATGATCGTGGCGGCGATTGCGTTCGTGATCGGCGTGATGTTGATGGTCTGCGTGCCGGCTTTCGCGCTGAGCGCGATCAGCGTGGCTTGCGAATCGGCGACGTTGCCGTACGCGGACAATGCGAACGGCGCGCTCAAGCCCGTTACGGTGCAATGAAACGCGCCGGTCGACGCATCGGCCGGGCAGTCTACCGCTTTGCCGGTGGCATCGACCAGCTTCACGGTGGAGCCCTGCATCGCCGCGCCGGCGGCCGCGACCCCGCTGACCGTCTGTGCTGTTGGTTCGGCAGGCGACGAGGACGAACTGCTACCGCCGCCGCAAGCCGACAGGACGAGCACTGCAATACCGGATACGACAGGTGTGAGCTTCATTGTTTTTCCCCCGGGAGCCTGCTGGTTGATACGTGCCATATGCACTGCTCATGCACGCTGAATGGCCGGGATTCTCGCAAAGCCATTTTTTTTGATCATCATTCAGGTGGATGAAAATCAGGAAATAACATGGCACTGCATGCAAATAACCTGTGTTAGCCTGAAAACATTCGGTATTCGAAGCAATATCGTCAGACAAAATCAACATACGAAGATCGCGAAGCGACGGGGGGAGCATGCACCGTGACCAACTCATCGGGGACCTCTACGAGGCCGCGCTGCATCCGGATGGTTTTCTCGAAGTCTTTCACCGGGTATCCGAAAGCCTCGGTGCAAATGTATTTCACATGTTCAGTTGGGACGTCGCACGCAATGCGCCGAAATTCTCGATTTATTCTCCGCGCGCGGAATTCGACGAGATCGTCGCGCTCTACGATCAGTATTACGGCGCGCTCGATCCACGCCGAGGCTTCGTGGAGAATGCACCGCTAGGCGAATTCGTTTGCTGCCAGGATCACCTGACCGAGCGCGATATCGAACGCAGCGAATTCTTCCAGGACTATCAGATTCCGTCCGGCATTCGCTATCTGATGGGCATTCGGTTCGCCCGCCCCGGTAGCGACAACATCTTGCTCGGGCTGCTGCGCGCGCACGGGCGCCCGCCCTATTCACCGGAAGAGCGTGCGACGCTGACCGGCATGGCCGGGCATCTGCAACGTTCGATCAACCTGTGGCAGGACGCCAGGGTACTGCATCACGATGCGGCACTCGGTACCGAACTGATGGAGGAACTGGGCCTGTCCGTCTTCGCGCTGGACCGGCATGCACGCATCGTGTTCGCCAACAGGGCGGCCGAAGCGATGCTCCGCGCGGCCACCTGGATCAGGCTCGAGAACGGTCATCTTGGCGCGGTAAGTGCGCCTCAGAATGACGCGCTCAAGGCGGCGCTGGGGCGTGTCGCGAAAACCCGCAAAAGCGAGAGTCTGGCCTTGTCCAGCACCGTGAACGCCGCGCACGAAGTCTTTCTGAGCATCGCCGCCTTGTCCGGACACGGGCGGCATGCCGTTCTCGGCGATGCGACGCTGCTGGTCACGGCCAGGCAACGTAGCGGGGCGCCGCTCGTCGCCGCGCAACAGTTACGACAGGCGTTCGGCTTGTCGAGCGCGGAAGCCGCCGTCGCCGAGGCGTTGATCGGTGGCAAGACGCCGGACGAATGCGCGGCCAGCGCGGGTGTGTCGCTCGCGACCATTCGCACCCAGTTGCGCGCGATCTACGAGAAGACGCACACCCGGAACCAGGCCGAGGCAGTGGGACGGATGCTCTGGGTGCTACCTCGGCATTCGCGCGGTGATTGATGCTTCGAAACCGCTCGCCGGGTGGTGATAAGTCGCTTTCCGGCTCTGCGCGAGACCGCCGATCTTGCCACTGTCGTGTGTCGCCTCGTTCACGGCGTAGTCGTAGTGGCGCAGGATCTGCCCAATCTGGTCGAGCAGGTGGCGCCCGCGTCGCCAGCCGTGGCACGTTCTCGAACACGATGAGTTCCACCGGGCCTTCCTTCCGTGCTTCACACGTCTGCCAGATGCGCCCTTGCACGGCGAGGAGATGAACACGCAGTGCGGATGCTGGTTGCCGGCAGCGACATGGATGTCCGTGGCGGTCGCTTCGCGCCACGTTCAAGGCTGCGCGTGGAGCGCAGCCTGCAGGGCGAGTATCGAACGGGTGACTACAACGCTTCGAGAACAGTCGCGATCCCTTGTCCGCCACCGATACACTGCGTGGCAAGCGCGTAACGACCATTGACACGGCGCAGTAGCGTCGCCGCCTTGGCCGTGATCCGTGCGCCTGTCGCGCCGAGCGGATGGCCAAGCGCGATTGCTCCGCCGTCGATATTGGTTCGATCGGGATGGATGCCGAGCTCGCGCATGCATGCGATCGCTTGCGAGGCAAAGGCTTCGTTGATTTCGATCACATCCATGTCCTCGATGCGCAGGCCGGCACGCGCAAGTGCCTTGCGGGTTGCGTGTACCGGCCCCATCCCCATGATTTCGGGTTCAAGGCCCGCGATTGCAGTCGACCGTACGCGGGCGAGCATGTCGAGCCCATGCTGTCGCGCGAATGCTTCCGACGTGACGAGTACGGCAACGGCACCATCCGTCAAAGGCGAGGCAGTACCAGCCGTGACGGTACCGCCTTCCCCGAACGCAGGTTTCAGCGCGGCGAGCCCTTCGAGCGAAGTCTGCGGACGCAGACAAAGATCGCGATCGACCACGGTGCCATCGGGCGTGATAACCGGCACGAGTTCATCGTCCAGACGACCTTCGGCTTGCGCACGTGAAGCCTTGCGCTGAGACTCGACGGCGAACGCGTCTTGTTGCTCACGCGAAATAGCCCAGCGTGCCGCCACGTTTTCGGCAGTGATGCCCATTGGCGTGTACGCCTGGGTCGGAACGTCTGCATCGGGATGTTCTCTCGACGCGAAACGCGGATTCGGAGATGCCGACAAGCCGCCTTGCGGCACCATCGTCATGCTCTCGACACCGGCCGCGATGAACGCTTCGCCGGCACCGATGGCTATCTGTCCGGCCGCCATGTGGATGGCATACATCGATGAGCCGCAAAAGCGATTGACCGTCGCGGCACCGATTTGAACGGGCAGTCCGGCGAGCAGCGATGCGATACGTGCGACGTTGTCGCCCTGGGCGCCCTCGGGATAGGCGCACCCCATCAGTACATCCTCGATCAGGTGTGGATCGATTCCGCTGCGTCGGACCAGTTCGGCAAGTGCGACGGCGGCGAGATCATCCGGCCGCGTTGCGTGAAAGGGTCCCTTGCGTGCAAATGCGAAAGGCGTGCGCACATAACCAGCGATGACGGTACGATTCATTTCACCATTCTCCAGATATAGCCAATCGATAACGGCGGGTCGTTGCGCGATCCGTCACACCTCGACCCGAGTCCAGATACGTTTGGGCACCATCGTGGCCGCGCATACCAGCGCTGAACCGATCGTCCCCGCCGCGACGAAGGCGGACAGCGTGCCCATGCCGCCCCCCAGCTGATTGACGGCCAGCCATCCACCACCGGCCGCAATGAACAAGCGAGCCGTTCCACCCAGGATTGTCCAGAAAGGACGGCCGATACCCTGGGCCGCAAACGAGAGGATGAAAGACACGCCGACCAGACCGTAGAGTGGCGCGATGGTCCTCAAATAGAGGCCCCCGAAGTGTGTCGTGGCCGTGTCATGCGTGAACAGGCCCAGCCAGACGGGGGGATGGATGGCGACGACCAACCCGATGATCTGCGTGAAGCCGGCTCCCATCGCAATGCCGAGCCAGGTGGCTCGTCTGGCCCGCGCGACGTCGCCGGCTCCCATGCATGTCCCGACGACGGTCAGCACGGCGGTACCTAGACCGAACAGCAGCGGTATCAAGACGTAGTCGAGTCGTGAAGCGATGCCGTAGCCGGCCAGCGCAGCTTGGCCAAAACGCCCGACCACCGCGGTCAGCAATACGACCATCAGATTCAGTTGCAGTGCGCCTATCGACGAGAGCGCACCAACCCGAAGAATGTCCGAAAAGAATCGCAGATTCAGCGGCGTGCGTGTCAGGACCAATCCGGCGTGCCCCCTGGCCATGTAGATCAGGAGCGCGACGGCGGCGATGCTGTAATAGAGGGAGACGGCAATACCCGCACCGGCAATGCCCAGGCCGGGTACGGGGCCTATGCCGAAAATCAGCAAAGGCGAAAGCGGAATCAGCACCAGCGCACCGGCGAAGGTCGTGATCGCGGGAATCTTGACGTTCCCGCTACCTCGCAGGGCTGCGCACAGCAAGTTGATGATCCAGACTGGTATGGCGCCGGCGAATACGTAGTTCGAATAGGTCACCGCCGCGGCGAGTCCCGGCCCCCGGCCGCCGAGTGCGGCATACAACTCGGGACCGTAGCACCACGCCAATATCGTGAAAAGGCAGCCGAGTGCCACGGCCACGACAACCGCATGCAGGACGAGCGCATCGGCATCGCGCCGTTTGCCGCCGCCAATTGCTCGAGCCACGGCGGACGCAACGCCACCTCCAATGCCGCCGTTGGACATCATCGTCATCAACATCGAGATCGGGAAGACAAGCGACACGCCGACCAACGAATCGGTACCGAGAAAACTCACGTACCACGTCTCCAGCACGCCGACGAATGTCTGGGCGATCAATACGGCCATGGTGGTCACCCCGAGCGACAGCAGCGTTCGAAAGAGGGGGCCGCCCAGAATGCGGGCGCGACGTAGCGCGCCGGCATCGGGTTTGTTTGAAGTCTGATCCATATGCTTCGTCCCTATCCCCGGTCGGACAGGAACGACAGCAGCAGCTGATTGACTGCGTCCGGCGCTTCTTGTTGCGCGTAGTGACCGATTCCGGCGATCAGGTGTTTTCCCTTCAGGTTGGGCACGTTACGTTCGAGCGTCTCGTATTCCTCCTTCGCCATCTTCAGCACGCCATCCAGTTCACCGGCGATGAAGACCGTGGGCTGGAGGATGCGCGCGCCGTCCAGGAACGGCGTCAGCTCCCAGTTCCGATCGAAGTTCCGATACCAGTTGATGCCGCCCCGGAAACCCGACACCTTGAACTGAGCCGTGAAGTAGTCGAGTTCCCCCGTCGTCAGCCACACGGGTTGCTCGTCGGGGAACACGAGATTGTCGACAAGACGACTGGCCTTGTCGAAACGGACGAAGCTGGAATGGCGGTGTTTTTCACTCGAGCGAGCCTGCCCCGAGGCCGAATACAGAATGCCCAGCAAAGCGCGGCGAACGTCGGCTTCGAGCTCGCGCTCGATCCGCCCCGGCTCCTGAAAATACTGTTGATAGAAATGCTGCTCCTGCGCGAGCAATTGAAAGCGGACGGCCGGCCGCAGTGTCTGGCGCGGCAGGTACGGCACGCTCAGCAACGCCAGTTTGCGGAACATGTCGGGACGAAGCAGTGCGGCGGACGCTGCGACCATGGATCCCCAATCGTGCCCGACGAGAATCGCGTGTTCTTCCCCCAACGCATGAACCAGGCCGACCAGGTCCGCAACGAGATTCAGGACGTTGTATGCGTCGACCGCTTGCGGTGCATCGGTGTCGGCGTAGCCTCGCTGATCCATTGCGACAACCCTGTACCCGGCCCGCGCCAATGGCGCGATTTGATGGCGCCACGAAAACCACGATTCAGGCCACCCGTGACAGAGCAGGATCAGCGGCCCGGATCCCTGCTCCACATAGTGCATGCGAATGCCGTTGGTATGGACGTATCCATGTTTCCAGTCCTGTCCCACTTCCGCCCCCTTGGGTAAATAAGAGTATGGTCGACATCCAATTAGAGTATGAATACACTCTAAGTGTCAACGGGAAGTTTTACACGGAGCGCTCAGGCGCAAGATCGATATGAGAAAGTCGAGGGAAGAGGCAAGCGAGACCCGCAAGCGAATCGTGGAAACCGCTGCAAGGGAGTTTCGCGAGAAGGGGGTGGTAGGTGCGGGGATTGCCGACATCATGTCGGCTGCCGGCTTGACCCCGGGCGGGTTCTATCGGCACTTCGAGTCGAAGGACCATCTCGTGGCGGAAGCATGCGATGTTGCCAGCGCGACGCTGTACGGAACGCTCGAGTCGTTCGTGCAGGGGAAACCGCCTCGTGAGGCGCGCCGGGAGATTGCGGAGCGTTACCTGTCGGTCGCGCATCGCGACAATATGTCGATAGGCTGCCCGTTTGCGGCGCTGGGTGGAGATATGGCGAGAGCCGATTCGCGCACGCGGCAAGTCGCGACGGACGGGTTTCTCCGTCTCGTAGGTCTCATCGAGGCACAGTTGGGAGGCACGGAAGCAAGCAAGCGTGGCAAGTCGCTGGCGGCCGCGTCAGCCATGATCGGTGCGCTGATGATGTCGCGCGTGGTCGATAACGAGGCGCTGTCGGAAGAAATACTCGAGGCTGCTCGGGATGCGCTGTGCAGATAACGCGGGAATGGCTTTCCTCGACGCCGTGAATCGATCTACGCGCCGCTCGATTTGGTCGCACAGAGTATCTCTTCGAGCACTGTCGGCCTTCGGGCTCCTTGAGTTGACAGCCACTACCAGCAGGACTTCATTGACAATCAGGCCGGCGCCGGCGAGCTTTTCGCACTGGTGCGGGGCGAGCCGCCGCTGCCCTTCGTCATCGTGCCACGTCCCGACAGGACATGAATCCATGGCTCTTTCCTCTGCCATGAAATCGCCGGCCCTGCCGGCACCCGGCCACGTCAATGCCGTGGTGTTTGCGGTCGCGACGCGCTTCGGCGACGTCGCGGTGATCGGCATCCCGCTCGCGCATCGCGGCCGGACGTGGGCCGTGCACGGCATCGTGGGCTTGTCCTGACAACGCGCCGTGCGACATCGCCTCTGACGTGCTGCTCGGGCGCCACGTGCCAAAGATCGAGGCACGGACGATCGACGCGTCGCGCGCGGCCGCGATCGCGACGCTCGACGCCGTCTCCGACGAGAAATGGGCGGAAACATTCGGCGCCGGTGAGGCGGCGCAAGCCGCGGCAGCCTGACCGATATCGAACCGCCCGCAGCAACTGATGCTGCCTCCCGCCGCGCACCGACAGCCGCACCGAAATCAGGGCGCGGCGCGCGGGTCGAAGGCCTGCCGATCGCGACGATCGCGCGACTATACTTCGCCGCCGACACCACCGAGCCGTTCGAGGTCGAGCGCCTGCTACGCACGATGCGCGACGACCTCGTTGCGGCTGCTCGCGTGACGGTTCGCCGGTATTGGCTTGCGGCACGGGCACGACGGCGTGGGCCGCCGATTCGAAGACCCGACACGTTACGCGTCGAGTCAGGCATGGAAATCGCTCCGCTACGTGGATCAACGTCGCACCGACGCATATCCGATTTCGCGATCCACTGTCAGGAGGCCGCGCCATGCACGAATTCACGAACTGGAGCCCATTGGTTTCGCTGATCGCCGGGATTCTCATTCTGGTGGTACCGCGACTGCTGAATTACATCGTTGCGCTTTACCTGATCATCATAGGGTTGCTCGGGCTTTTCGGCGGACATTTCCACTGACGCGCCGCGCGGAACGGCCCTGTGCATGACCGCACAGGGCCGCTTGCTCGAGTTTTCGGAGACGCGCAATGCCGCCGGGAAACGGCGGCGCGTCGGAACCTACATGTGCTCGACGCGTACCTCGACCGAATCCCTGGGCACGGTCAATCGCGTGCGGCCAAGCAATGCATCCGCGGGCGCGGCGCCGTCCGGGTTCAACGGCTTCATCTTGTTGAACGTGACGGAAAAGGAGTCCGGCGTGACCGTGGCCGACGCGTAACCCTGTGCGTCGTGGTCGGCGTGGCACAGATCGGGGTTATTCGCCATCAGGAAGCGGTCGAGCCTGGCAGGCGTCGCCGCGATGGACGCGAGCGGTGTGCCGTTCCATGCGGCCTTCAGGTAGGAATAAAAGGACATGCTGCTGATGCCGGCGCAGACGAAATCGACGATGACCGGCACCCCCGTGGCGGGATCGGGATCGTCCCGCACGATGCCGCACTGAAATGCATGCAGGTCTCCGGTGATCGCGACGACGTTATGGATCCCGTGCTCCCTCAAGTAGGCGAGCAGTTCGTGCTTGTGCGCGGGATAACCGTCCCATGCGTCGCAATCGACCACGAGGCGGGCTCCCGGTGTCTTGGGTGCACCCGGCATCACGAACCACAGACGGTTCAACATCACCTCGTTGCCCCATACCTTCCAGGTTGCCGGCGAGCCCTTCATCGCGGCTTTCCACCATTGCGTCTGTTCCGGACCGAGCAGCGACGGCGGGCGGCCCAACTGCCGGGCAAGACGCGCCTCGTCGCGTAGCAGTCCATCCTGCTTGACGAAGTAGCGCGAGCCGGCCGCGTCGTCACCGTGCACCGGGTCGTGCCCGTGCGCGCGCGCGATAGCCGCTTCGCTCACGAGATGGTCGTCGCGATACAGCCGCTCGTCCGTCATCACCAGATGCATCAGCATGCCGAAACGAAAATCGCGGTAGATGCGAATATTCGTGTACGACGGATTGTCCGGCTCGAAGCGCACGTCGTCCCAATCCACCGGCATGTACTCTGCCCACGCGCGACTGGCGTTGCGGCGCCGCCGGGTTTCCTGTCGCTCCTCGTTGGTGTAGACCTGATGATCCTGCCAGCAATCGTCGGAAAATTCGTGGTCGTCCCAGATCGCGATCATCGGCAGGCGCTGGTGCAGTGTCTGCAAGCGCGAATCGGTACGATAGGTGCGATAGAGCGTCCGGTAGTCTTCGAGTGTATCGGCATACGCGCGGCCGTCCGCGAGCCGCTTGCCGTCGGGCAGATGTAGCGGAGAGTGTGCCGGCTCGGCCTGGTCGGGGGGAGAGGTCCCGACCGTTTCATAGATATAGTCCCCCACGTGCACGACGAAATCGAGATCGCGTTCGGCGGCCATCAGCGTCATCGCCTGCCAGTGGTTGACGCTCCAGTCCTGACAGGTGAGCCACGCGAAGCGAACCTGTTCGTTGGCCTCGCCGGCCTCCGGTGCCGTGCGCGCGACACCGGTCATGCTGACGTCGCCGCTGGCGACGAACCTGTAGTGGTAGGTCGTCTTCGGCGAGAGCGCCGTCACCTTCGCGCGCACGGTGAAGTCGTAGATGGCCAGCGCCCTCAGCGGTACGCTGGCGACGAGCGTCGAGAAATCCGGCAGCGTCGATACTTCGAGTCGTAGCGGTACCGCGCGCGCGGCACTTCTTGCATCGTGCTGGTCGCCTCTCGGTACCGGCACGCAGCGTGTCCAGAACACGATGGAGCGATCGCGCGGATCGCCGCTTGCGACACCTTGCGGAAATTGACTGGTTTTTTTGCGCACGGTGCTGCCCGGCAGGCCCGCTGGTGAAACGTCGTACGGGACAGCAGCGGCGGCAGCCGCAATGGTAAAAAAGGCCGACGACTTGAGGAAATGGCGACGATCCATTGATCCTCCCGATCGCATCCCGCGGATGCAGGAAGCACTGCAGCAGGCGTCCGCTTCTCTCGCTCAACGAGCTTGCCGGCGTTACGCGGCGAGGGGCAGGTAGCGCAGTCGATCCGGAACATTACTGCGAAGATCGACGCCTGAAAAGTCGTACGAACCCCATCTCGAAGGCACGCACGCTACCTGGCGGGCGGCCCCCGTATTCAGGAACACGAATTGCTGGATACGGTGCAGCAAACTCGGGGAGGGAGCAATGCACATTGGCCACACCGTCGGCAAGGTGGCCGCGTGGCTTGCCGTCATCGTCACCCTGGCGCTTGCCGCGCTGGTCATCTTCATCGTCACGTTCGACTGGAATCGAGCCCGGCCGTGGATCGATGACAAGGTGTCGGACGCGATCGGACGTCAGTTCGCGATCAACGGCGAATTGCGTATCGATTGGCGTCGGCCGGTGAGCGAGCAAGGCTGGCGCGCATGGGTGCCGTGGCCGCGATTCAGCGCACGTGATGTCACGATCGCCAATCCCGATTGGGCGCGCACGAAGTATTTCGTCATGCTGGACATGATCAGCTTCGAAGTCGAGGCGCTGCCGCTGATGGCACGCCGCATCGTGATTCCGGCAATCGACCTGGTCAATCCTTCTGTCGACCTCGAGCGCATCAGGGACGGGCGAGTCAACTGGACGCTCAAGCTCAAGAGCCCCGCGCAGCCGGGCCGATGGACGCTCGACCTGCATCAGATCGCGTTTGCCCAGGGTCGTCTCGGTTACTACGATCAGCAAAAGCAATTCGATCTGAGCGCCGTGGTCGACACGCTTGGCCAGCCGATCCCGTTCGGCGCGGTGGTGAAACAGCAGGAGGCGTTGGCGCAACACGAATCGGCGCGTGCCGTCGGGCCGGCAGGTCAGAAAAAGCTCGCGGCCCAGGCGCGCGCCGGCCCGGCGCAACCGGTGGTGCCTGCGTCGGGTGCCGAGGCGGCGTCCCGCGCATCGGCCGCGGCGTCGCAAGCGTTGGCCGCTGCGTCCAATGCCGCGGCGACGACATCTCGCACCACGATAGCCCCGGCTGCATCAGGCCCGTCGATGGCATCGAGCGCGCCCGCAGTGGCCGCGTCGGGCGCAACGGCTTCGGCGACAACGAGCGCATCGACGGGCGCAGCATCCGCAGCACCCGCGGCATCTGCCGGCGTCGGCACGTACGCGATCGGCTGGACCGTCAAGGGGACCTACAAGAAAGGCGCGGTCGCCGGCACGGGCAAGATCGGCAATGTGCTGGAGGTGCAGGGCGCGCAACACCCGTTTCCGGTTCAAGCCGATTTGCGCTTTGGCGATACGCACCTGGCGCTCGTCGGCACGCTGACCGATCCGGCTCACCTGGCGGCGGTCGATCTTCGACTGTGGCTCGCGGGCACCAGCATGGCCAAGCTGTATGACGTCACGGGCCTCACCCTTCCCGAAACCGCTCCGTATGCGACCGACGGCCGACTGGTCGGCCAATTCCGGGCGTCCGGCAACGTATTCAAGTACGAGGACTTCACGGGACGCGTCGGCGGCAGCGACATCAACGGCTCGTTGGTATACGTTTCGCGCGAACCGAGGCCGCTCTTGTCCGGTACCCTGGTGTCGAGGCTGCTGCAGTTTTCCGACCTTGCGCCGCTCATCGGCGCCGACACGAATGCCAGCAAGGCGCGGCGGGGCGCCGCCGTCGCGCAGCCCGCGAACAAGGCGTTGCCGGTCGAGGCATTCCGCACGGACCGCTGGAAGAAGATCGACGCCGACGTTCGATTGACCGGGCGGCGCATCGTCAAGACCGCGAGCCTGCCGATCACCGACCTGTCGACCCACGTCGTGTTGCATGACGGCGTGCTGACGCTCAACCCGCTGAACTTCGGCGTCGCGGGGGGCACGCTTGCTTCGAACATCCACCTGGACGGCAGCGGCACGCCGCTCAAGGGGCGGTTCTCGCTGCAGGCGCGACATCTGAAACTCAAGCAACTGTTCCCGACATTCCCGGTGATGCAAACGGCGCTCGGCGAGGTCAACGGCGATGCCGCGCTGTCGGCCACCGGCAATTCGCCGGCGGCACTCGCCGCGACTTCCAACGGGGAAGTGAAGACATTGGTGACCGACGGCACGGTGAGTCTCTTGCTGATGGAAGCCGCGGGGCTGAACGTTGCAAACGTGGTGTACGAGAAATTGTTCGGCACGCGCGACGTCAAGATCAACTGCGGTGTGGCCGACTTCGTGGTCACCAACGGCGTGCTCGACTCGCGCGTATTCGCGCTCGACACCGAGGATGCGGTGATCGGCATGGATGGCAACGTGAACCTGCGGGACGAGACCATGAATCTGACGATCCATCCCCATACCAAGGGATTCCGGGTGATATCGCTACGCTCGCCGCTGTACGTCACCGGGTCCTTCAAGCAACCGCACGTCGGGGTGAAGGCGGGCGCACTGATCGCGCGTGGCGGCGCTGCGATCGGGCTGGGCTTGCTGAATCCGCTCGCCAGTCTGCTCGCGTTGCTGCAGCCGGGCCGCAGTCGCTCGTTGCCGTGCGGGCAGATGCTGGCCGACATGGAGCAGCGCCCGACGGCGCCGCCGCCGGGCGTCCGACAGGGAAAGAAGGCTGTCCCGGCGTACATGAACGCGCCGCTGGCTGCTTCTGCCGCTTCCGCGCCGGCGGGTGCCGAACCCGGGCATTCGACGCGGGCGAACCGGGGTTCCTCTCACGACCGATAACGCCACGTGCGCGGTCCGTTCCCGCGCTCGGCCGCCTCGAGTACACGCACGAGCATCGACAGATCGCGCAGGGGGCGCGGCGATTGCGATACGCGCGTACCCCAACCCTCGTGGCGCTGATGAATCGCGACGTCGTCGTGTGCAACTCGTGCGCGCGTCGACAACTGGCCCGGTTGCGGAATCCGATGGGCGACAAGCCGAAGTAGCGTGGCGACGCGCGTCCGCGAAGCGCGGCCGATGCAGGTAGCCGGAATACCGCGAGATCGCGTTCGGGATGCCGTTCGATTTGCGTGGCCGGCCGATTCCCGGCCGCCAGCAGGGCACCGCATCGGCCGAACGCAGGCGCACCGCGTCGACCCGTGACGACAGGTTCCTGCTTGCCTTGCCGTCACCCGGTGTCTGCGGCCGATATGGACAGGGGCCGACGTCGAATGGCGGTTGAGATCGAATCGCGTGCGGTGCACAATCCGGAAACAGAATGACATCGCGCAAACGGGCCGTCTCGCTTCACGTATTCCGGCGCACGATGCCGGATGGAACGCCGTGCCGGCGATCGACCGGCGCGGTTGTCCGTCATCGTGCGCTGCGCGGATATCACGTCGAATTCGCGGTTCCCGTTAATCGTCAATCCAGGCCGGGTCCCGATCGGCACGAGTTGAACAAGATGAATGCACCTGACCTCAATCTCTTGATTGTTCTGGATGCCTTGCTGTCCGAGAACAGCGTCGCGCGGGCCGCGGAGACGCTCGGCCTCAGCCCGTCGGCATTGAGCCGGTCCCTGGCCCGCCTGAGGGCCACGACGGGTGATCCGCTGCTCGTCAGGGCCGGACGCGATCTGGTGCCGACGCCTCATGCGCTTGAACTGCGGGTCCAGGTTCGCGCGCTCGTGGAAGGGGCGCAGGCTGTCCTTTGTCCGTGCAAGAACGCGGACCTCGGCGGGCTCGAGCGCACGTTCACGATCCGTGCCAACGAAGGGTTCGTCGATACGTTCGCGGCCGAACTGCTCGCGCTGGTGATGGAAACCGCGCCGAACGTTCGGCTGCGCTTCGCGCCGAAGCCGGACAAGAGTGTCGAGGCGTTGCGCATGGGGGCCGTCGATCTCGAAATCGGCGTGGTGGGCCATACGGGCCCCGAATTGCGTGTGCAGGCGTTGTTTCGCGACCGCTTCATCGGCGTCGTTCGGGCCGGTCACCCGCTTGCGCGGGAGGAGGTCACGCCGCAGCGATATGCATCGTTCGGCCATATCAGCGTGTCGCGGCGGGGGCAGCTCAGCGGTCCCATCGACAACGTGCTTGATACGCTGGGGCTGCAGCGAACCGTCGCGGCGATCGTGTCCGGTTTTCCCGCCGCATTGTCCCTGGCGCGCGATTCGGATTTGATCGCCAATGTTCCGGAGCGGCAGACCGCGAAATCGCGGGGGGGAATGTTCAGCTTCCCGTTGCCGGTGCTGACTGCCACGTTGACGGTTTCGCAGATATGGCATCCGCGCTTCGATAACGACCCCGCGCATCGCTGGCTGCGCAGTTGCCTGCGACGTGTCTGCGCGACCCAGGCGTCGTCGTTGTACGATGTCGGCGCACCTGAACCATGACGGTGCACACGTCACGTTCGCGCGCGTCAACTGCATGAATACATTGAGCCTGACGCATCTTCCGCGCGGGATTGCAACTCGGTATGCTCAACCTTGTCCGATTGCTGCGTCCGGCGTAATTAATCCGTATTGCATTGTTTCGCTCAATGCACCTTGATTCGTGATTGTTGCCTGATCGTTGCCGATAATGATCCCGAGGTACGCGAGCGGCACATGGCCGATTCGCGTGCATTACTGACTTAATAAATAAAGAAACAGGCTGGCGCTTTGGCGCCAAGCACTGTCGTTTGCGCTTTCGAGGGCTGAACAGGATGATTCACGCTTCGCAGGATGGGCGTGCGCCGAGTCGGCCAGCATGGTTAATTGTTCTGGAGATGAGAATGACTCGGTTGGCATTGAACATGACACCCCCCACTGCGGTCGCGTTGAGCACGAGAGAGTGTGAAGTATTGAAATGGGCAGCCGAAGGGAAGACTGCCTATGAGATAGGCATGATTCTCGGATTGACCGAACGTACGATCAATTTTCACATTTCACGTTCCATTGCCAAGCTGGACGCTTCGAACAAGACAAACGCGGTCGTGAAAGCCGTGCTGATGGGCCTGATCGTATTCGTTTAGAAAGGACCCGGGGCGCCCGCCCCGGGAAGCCGTTTGTCAGATCGCGCCCTGGAACGCCAGCACGCGCGCCTTGAACTCTTCGGGAACCGGCATCGTCGCATTGCTCGCATAGTCGAACATCACGTGCGTCGACTGCGCGCGGGCAACGATCGCGTCGTCGCCGGCCGCGCCGTTGTCCCGCATCATCAGGTGCTCGAGTTCGAAGCTCTTCGAGCCGAAACGGGTAATGCTGCTGCGCACCGTGATCGTATCCCCGTACTGCGCGGGCTTCAGGTACTCGCACGACGTCTTGACCATGATGTGCGGCAACTTCTCCGAATACGGCAGCTCCAGCAGGTCGTGCATGAACGTCAGATATGCGTGTTGAAGGTAATCGTAATAAACCGGGCTGCTGACATGCCCGAGTCCGTCCGTCTCCCGGTATTTAACTGTAATTTCAGTTTCATAATGATTTTTCGTCATGTGTATCTCCATGTGAGAGTGCGAGGTGCAATGGCGCATGTCCTCGCGATGAAAATAAATTGAATCGGATGGTTTTAGATACTGTAAAAAATGGCAGATTGAGGAATTCGATTGGCGACTGAGATAAATGACAGTATCGAATCGAATTTGATAAAGCTTTAATTGACCCCCGTGAGTTTCGTATTGTCGAATCGAAATCGGAGAGTCAAGTGGAACAGCCTCATCTGAAAGGGACGGCGGCGGTCACAGGGGCAATGCAACTGCGCGGCGAGTTGCATGCCGACGCCGCGACCACTCGCGTGGTACGTGGCGCCCAGCGCGCACTCGCCCGCATCCTCGCGGGCAGGGACGATCGCCTCGCGTTGATCGTCGGGCCGTGCTCGATTCACGACACGGACGCCGCGCTCGAATTCGCGCGACGGCTCGCGCCGCTGCGGGCGCGTTACGCCGATACGCTCGAGGTCGTGATGCGCACGTACTTCGAAAAGCCGCGCACCACGGTCGGCTGGAAGGGCTTGATCAACGACCCGCGGCTCGACGGAAGCTATCGCGTCGATGACGGGCTGCGTCTCGCGCGTCGCCTGCTGCTCGACGTCAACGCACTCGGCATGCCGGTCGCGACCGAGTTTCTCGATCCGCTCACGGCGCCCTACCTCGACGATCTGGTGTCCTGGGGTGCGATCGGCGCACGCACGACCGAGTCGCAGATTCACCGGCAGATCGCATCCGGCCTCGATGCGCCGATCGGCTTCAAGAACGGCACCGACGGCAACGTGAAGATCGCGATCGACGCGGTTCGCACGTCGCGGGCAGCGCATCACTATCTCCGCCCGCGTGACGAAGGCGGCCTCGAGGTCGCGTCCACGCAGGGCAATCCGAATACGCACATCGTGCTGCGCGGCGGGCGCGTGCCGAACTACGACGACGTCAGCGTGACGGCCGCCTGTGCGGCGCTGCGCGATGCGCAGTTGCCGCCGCACGTCGTGATCGATGCGAGTCACGGCAACAGCGGAAAGCAGACGCGCGCCCAAATCGCCGTATGCGAGAACGTGGCCGGGCAGCTGCGCGACGGGCAGCGCGCGATTGCCGGCGTGATGGTCGAGTCGTTTCTCGTCGAGGGGCGGCAGGACATCGTGCCCGGCCGGGCCCTGACCTACGGGCAGAGCGTGACGGACGCCTGTCTCGGCTGGGAGGACACGGTTGCACTGATCGAGCTGTTCGCCGCCGCGGTCGCTTCGCGGCGGCGGTCCCGAGTCGGCTTTCTGGTACCGGGTGTTCCGGCCGGCACCGTACAAGCCATTTCTTACTGAAAGGAGCTTTCTTGAACTCACCCATCGATATCGCACACGCGCTCGACTGGAAGGGGGACGGCGCAAGCCGGACACCGTTCGAAGCCTATACGAGCGATGCGCTTTACCAGCGCGAACTGGAGCGTTTGTTCTATTCGAAACACTGGTGTTACATCGGCCTCGAGGCGGAAGTGCCGTCTCCCGGCGATTTCCAGCGCACCGAAGTCGGCGAGCGCTCGGTCGTGATGACGCGCACCGAGGACGGCGAGGTGGTCGTGTTCGAGAACGCCTGCGCGCATCGCGGCATGCAGTTCTGTCGTGAACGCGCGGGGAACGCGAAGGATTTCCACTGCCCGTATCACCAGTGGAACTACGACCTGAAGGGCAACCTGGTCGGCGTGCCGTTCCGGCGCGGCGTACGGCAGAGCGGCAAGATCAACGGCGGCATGCCGCCGGATTTCGATCCGAAGAATCACGCGTTGCGGCGGCTGCGCGTGTCGACGCGCGGCGGCGCGGTGTTCGCGTCGTTCGACCAGGACGTCGAGTCGTTCGAGGATTTCCTCGGTCCCGACATCCTGCGCTATTACGACCGCCTGTTCCACGGGCCGAAGCTGACCGTGCTCGGTTATACGCGCCAGCGCGTGCCGAGCAACTGGAAGCTGATGGTGGAGAACATCAAGGACCCCTATCACGCGGGGCTGCTGCACACCTGGTTCGTCAACTTCGGGCTGTGGCGCGCGGACAATCCGGCCCAGCTGGTCACCGACGCGCATCACCGTCACGGCGCGATGATCTCGATCCGCAGCGGCGGGGGCGGCGGCGAGGTCACGCACAACGTGACGAGCTTCAAGGAGCGCATGACGCTGAACGACGACCGTTTCCTCGACGTCGTGCACGAGCCGTGGTGGGGCGAGCCGACCGTCGTGATGCTGACGTTGATGCCGAGCGTGATCATCCAGCAGCAGGTGAATGCGCTGTCGACCCGGCGCATCCGCCCGGTCAGCCCCGGCGTGTTCGATTACGTCTGGACGCACTTCGGATTCGAGACGGACGACGAGGACATGACGCGCCGGCGGCTGCGTCAGGCCAACCTGTTCGGGCCGGCCGGCTTCGTTTCGGCGGACGACGGCGAAGTGATCGAGTGCGTGCAGCAGAGCTTCGAGCAGATCCAGCACGGCAACGTATACAACGAGCTCGGCGGCCGCGAAGTCGACGAGCGCACCGACCACATGGTCAGCGAAACGCTCGTGCGCGGGATGTACCAGTACTGGCGCCACGTGATGGAGGCATGAATGACGATTTCATCCGCATTGGCCGGCGCACGGCCCGCGACGCGCGGCACCGGAACGGTTGCGGCGACCTTCGCCGATTTCTACGGGCTCGTGGACCTGAACGCACGCTACGCGTCCGCACTGGATCGCGGCGACTGGGACGCGTGGCCGGAATTCTTCGAGGAGGACTGCACGTATCAGCTGTTGCCGCGCGAGAACCATGAACGCGACTTCCCGCTTGCGCTGCTCGCGTTCGAGAGCAAGGGGATGCTGAAGGATCGCGTGTACGGCATCAAGGAGACGCTGTTCTACGACCCGTACTACCAGCGCCACCTGATCGGCACGCCGCTCATCACGTATCTCGACGAATCGGTCATCGAGGCCGAGACGAACTACGCGGTGCTGCGTACCAAGAGCGAGCAGATGAGCGACGTGTACAACACCGGTCGTTATCTCGACCGGATACGCCGCACGCCGCACGGGCTGCGTTTCGAGTCGCGCATCTGCGTGTACGACAGCGAGATGGTGCCGAATTCGATCATCTATCCGATCTGAGGAGGCAGCGTGACGACGGAATGGACCTATGCGGTCGATACGGCCGCGGTACGCGAGGAGGGGTTGACGGGCGTGATCGTCGGCGGGCGCGACATTGCGCTGTTCGCGGTCGACGACGAGATCTTCGCGACCGACAACCAGTGCACGCACGGCGAGGCGCGCCTGAGCGACGGTTTTCTGCTCGACGACGAAATCGAGTGCCCGCTGCATCAGGGGCGCTTCAGCGTGCGGACCGGTGCCGCGCTGTGCGCGCCGGTCACGGCTTGCGTGAAGACGTTCCCGGTGAAGATCGAGGCGGGCCGGGTGTTCGTGCGATTCGATACCGAAGTCGCGCATGACGAAGCGGATGCATCAACGGGAGAGCGGACATGAGTGCCTATGTGGTGGTGGATGTCGACGTATACGACGAAGTGCGATTTGCCGAATACCGGAAGCTCGGTGTGCCGACGATCGCCGCGCACGGCGGCCGCGTGCTCGCGCGCAGCGACGACGTGGTCGTGCTTGAAGGCGAATGGACGCCGCGGCGCCTGGTCGTGCTGGAGTTCGACGATCTCGACGCGGCGCGCCGCTGGCACGGCTCCGACGAATATCAGCGCGCGAGGCAGCTGCGGCTCGATGCGGCCGACACGCACAGCATCGCGCTCGGGAGCCTGTGACACCGGGGCCGCGCTCGGCCGCGGCCCGCGAGACCAAGTGGGGGGAAGACATGACGGCATATATCGTGTTTGACATCGATGTTCACGACGCACGCGGTTATGAGGAGTACCGCGAGATCGGCGCGCCGACCGTCGCTGAATTCGGCGGGCGTTTCCTGGTGCGCGGCGGCGAGGCGGCAACGCTCGAAGGCGCGTGGTCGCCTCGGCGCGTCGTGGTGCTCGAATTCGATTCGATCGACCGCGCAAAGGCGTGGTACGAGTCCGACGGCTATCGGCGTGCGCGGGATATTCGCGAACGCACCGCACGCACGATCGGCATCATCGTACAGGGCGCGGCACCGGCGGCAACCGTGGGAGAGCAGGGATGACCGGGACGACTTCGGCGGCGCGCATCGCGATCGTGGGCGCGGGTATCGGCGGGTGCGCGCTCGGCGCGATGCTGCAACGGATCGGCCATGACGTGCGCCTGTTCGAGCAGGCGCCGGCGTTTGCCCGGGTGGGCGCCGGCATTCACCTGAGCCCGAACCTGATGCGGGTGATGCGGCTGCTCGGCGTGCATCGCCAGGCCCTGTGGGCGGGCCAGGAACCCGATGCGTTCGCCAACCGCCAGGCGGCCGACGGTGAGCTGCTGTATCGGCTGCCGCTCGGCGAACACGCGATCGGGCGCTTCGGCGCAACGTTCGTGACGCTCAAGCGCGGCGACCTGCATGCCGCGCTGTTGGGGGCGGTGGCGCCCGGGACGATCGCGTGGGGCAAGCGTCTCGCCGGCCTCGACCCGGCGGGCGACGCGATCAGGCTGACGTTCGAGGACGGTTCGAGCGAAACGGCCGATCTGGTGATCGGGGCAGACGGCCTGCGCTCGCGCGTGCGCGAGGCGCTGCGCGGTTTCGAGGCGCCGGAATTCTCCGGGCAGGTCGCGTTTCGCGGGGCGTATCCGCGCGCGCTGCTGGGCGAACTCGCGGTCGAGGATCTGACCAAGTGGTGGGGCGACCGGAAATTCGTGCTGTCGTACTGGCTCGATCGTGCGCGCCGCGAATTCTATTTCGCCGCGATGACACCGCAGGCCGAGTGGCCCACGCAGGCTTCGTCGATGCCGGGCGACGTCGACGAGATGCAGGCGATCTTCGCGGATTTTCATCCGGCCGTGCGTCACATGCTGGCACGCGCGCCACGCGAGTCGGTCATGAAGTGGGCGTTGTTCGAACGTTCGCCGCAGTTCGAGTTCGGCAACGAGCGCGTCGTGCTGATCGGCGACGCCTGTCATCCGATGCGCCCGTTCATGTCGCAGGGCGCGGCCATGGCGCTCGAGGACGCGACGATCCTGCTGCGTGCGCTCATCGGCTCGTCGAACGCGGCGAGTGCGTTCTCGACCTATGCGCAGTGCCGGGTCGCGAGACTCGGCGAAGTGCATCGCGTGTCCGCCGCGAATACCTTCATGCATGGCCCGACCGAGCCGGACTGGGTGTTCGGCTACGATGCGCTGACCGCGCACGCGTCGCCCGCGCTGCCGCCGTTGCCCGTCGAGCTGGACTGGCTGGTCGGCGCGTCGCCGCTCGCCGCGCGCATGCAGGCCGCGGCGACGCGTGCGGTACCGTCGCATCGGTCGCCGCCGCTGCCGCACGCGCAGGCACCGTATTAGACCGGTGCCGGGTTGCGCTCGAAGCCGCGCTGGTGCCAGTACGGGTAGGGCAGTTGCGTCGTACTGGCGGCATCGAGCCGCTTCACCTGGTCGGGTGTCAAGGCCCAGCTGGCCGCCTGCGCGTTCTCGCGCAGTTGCGTGGCGTTGCGGGCGCCGATGATCACGTTCGCGACGGTCGGCCGCCGCAGCAACCAGTTGAGTGCGACCTGCGCGACCGACTTGCCGGTTTCGGCGGCGATCTCGTCGAGCGCATCGACGACGTGGTGCAGCAGGGCATCCGTGACGGGCGGCCCCTCGTTGGCGGTCTTGTGCAGCCGGCTCGTCTCCGGCAACGGTCGGCCCCGTCCGATCAGGCCGGTCAGCCGCCCCCATCCGAGCGGGCTCCAGACGATCGCGGACACCTGCTGGTCGAGCGCGAGCGGCATCAGCTCCGTTTCGTAGTCGCGGCCGATCAGCGAATAGTAGACCTGGTGCACGGCATGCCGCGTGAGCCCGTCGCGATCGGCGGCCGCGAGCGACTTCATCAGGTGCCAGCCGGAGAAGTTCGAGCAGCCGATCACGCGGATCTTGCCGGCGCGCACGAAATCGTCGAGCGTGCGCAGGGTTTCCTCGACGCGTGTCTGGGCATCGAATCCATGCAGCTGGTACACGTCGATGTAGTCGGTGCCGAGCCGCTTGAGGCTGCCGTGAATGGCATTGGCGAGATGATGGCGCGACGACCCGACGTCATTCGGGCCCTCGCCGAGCCGGAACGTGCCTTTCGTCGACACGATCACGCGATCGCGCCGGCCGGCGATCGCCTGGCCGAGCAGCTCTTCGGCGAGTCCGTCGGAATAGACGTCCGCGCTGTCGAACATCGAGATGCCGGCGTCGAGCGCGATGTCGACGAGCTCGCGCGCGCCGGCGGCGTCCGTGCTGCCCCATTCCCTGAAGAATGCGTTGCCGCCGCCGAACGTCGCGGTGCCGAGACTCAGAACGGGGACCTTGAAGCCGGTTCCGCCGAGGGTTCGGTATTCCATGATCGGTACTCCTTGTAGAAGCGTGAAGGACTGCAGGATGGCGCCGGGAGGGCGCCGCGAGGGTGTGTCGGATACGGGCGGCGGACGGCAGGGCATGCGTCCGCCGTCCGCCGGGGTTCACGGGGGCGACCGGTCGGCGTGCATCAGCCACGCTGTCAGCAGGACGCCGGCGAATGCGGCGCACGCGCCGACGGCGAAGGCGGACGGGTAGTCGGTACGCGCGACGACCCAGCCCGCGAGCGGGCCGGTGCACGCATAGGCGACATCCTGGAACGCCGTGAAGCCGCCGAGGGCGGTGCCGCGTGCCTGCGCCGGCACGTGCCGGAGGGTGGCGACGCCGAGCGCGGGAAAGACCAGCGAACAGCCGAGGCCGGACACGGTCGCGCCGACGAGCGCGACGCCGGATGCCGGCGCCGCCCACAGGAGAAGCTGGCCGATCGCCTCGACCGCGAGCGCGGCGAGCGCGACCGGATAACCGCCGAACCGGTCGGGCAGATGGCCGAACAGGACGCGGACGAGGACGAAGGCGCCGCCGAAGCAACTGAGCGCGAGGCCCGCGCCTTCCCATCCGCGCGCCTGGAACAGCAGCGTCACGAACGCGCCGATCGCCGCGAAACCGACGCCCTGCAGCGCGAGGCTGCATCCGGGCCGCGCGATGATTCGCAGCACGCGGGACAGCGGTACCCGCAGGCCGGGCTGCGGCGCGACGGCGGGCAGCGAAGCGACGAGCGCGAGTGCGATGCAGGGCAGGACGATCGTGGCGCCGGCCACGGCCGCCAGCCCGCCGGCGCGCGCGAGCGCCATTCCGCATGGCGCGCCGAGCGCGATCGCGCCGTAGAGGGCCATGCCCGTCCACGAGAGCACGCGGCCCGAGCGGGTCGCGCCGAGCGTGCCGATGCCCCACGCGAGCGCTCCGGTGACGAGCTGGCTTTCGCCGAGCCCGGACAGCAGCCGCGCGGCAACCAGCAGCGCGAGACGTGCGCCGGGGCCGGCCGGCGCCGTGGCGCTCGCGACGTAGACGCCGCCCGCGACGACGCACGACACGAGCCCCGCGCACATCGTGCGCTTCGCGCCACGATGATCGGCGCGGCGGCCCGCGATGCTCCGCGTGAGCACGGTGGCGAGGAATTGCGCGCCGACCGCCGTGCCGACGACGAGCGTGCCGAAGCCGAGCGTGTCGTGCACGTACAGCGGCACGACGGGCAGCAGGAGGCCGAAGGTCAGCGCGCCGAGAAAGACGCCGAAACAGATGAGCCGAGCCGTGCGGGCCGGGGCGATGTCGGGTGCGACGACGTTGTCGAGGTCGGGGGCGTTCATCGGAAGGGGCCGGTTGATCGGCGTCACGGACGCCGGTAGCGGATGGACCAGACGGTCAGCAGGGTCGCGCCGAACAGCAGCAGGCAACCGAACGAGAAATCGTTGAGCGCGAGCATGTGGGCTTGCACGTCGATCGAGCGGCTGACCGATGCGAGCGCGCCGGCCGGCGACATGCCTGCATGTTCGAGCCGGGCGAGCCAGTCGCCGGCGGCCGGATCGAACGGCGTGATGCGATCGACGAGGTATGTGTTGTGAACGCGCGAGCGCCGCTCGAAATAGGTCGGCGCGACGGAGGTGGCGACGCTGGTGCCGATCCGGCGCAGCGCATTCTGCACGCCCGACGCCGCCGGCAGCCTTTCGCGCGGCAACCCGGCGATCGACAGCGACACGAGCGGGGTGATGAAAAACGCGGTGGCCGCGCCCATCAGCAGCGAGTTGGCCGCGATGTCGCCGAGCGTCACGTCGGTATTGAAGCCCATGCGCCAGAACGACGCCGCGCCCCAGCCGACCAGCGCCACGGTCGCGAGGTGGCGCGGGTCGGTGCGC
This sequence comes from Burkholderia sp. 572, assembly GCF_040545135.1. Lineage (NCBI taxonomy): Bacteria > Pseudomonadati > Pseudomonadota > Betaproteobacteria > Burkholderiales > Burkholderiaceae > Burkholderia > Burkholderia sp. 572. Next base: position 63,063 of record NZ_JBEPLH010000016.1, read on the forward strand.
CCCTGGATGCGCCCGATCAACGGCGCGATCACGATGCCCGCGATGCCGAGCGGCGCGGTGGCGATGCCGGCCCAGGTTGCCGTGTAGCCCTGCTCGGTCTGCAACCAGAGCGGCACCAGCACGAGCGCGCCGTAATAGACGCCGAAGCCGACCGTCACCGCGATCGTTCCCGCCGTGAAGCCGCGATCCGCGAACAGCCGCAGGTCGACGATCGGATGCGCGTCGGTCAGCTCCCAGAGGACCAGCGCGACGAACGACACGACGCAGAGCACGGCGAGCGCGCGGATCTCGACCGCCGCGAACCAGTCGAGGTTCTGGCCGCGGTCGAGCATCAGCTGCAGCGAGCCGAATGCGGCGGCGAGCAGCAGCAGGCCGACGAAATCGACGGGAAGGTGGCGGGTCGGGTTGTCGCGCCGGCCGAGGAAGCGGGTCAGCACGAGCAGGACCAGCGCCCCCGTCGGCACGTTGACGTAGAAGATGTAGGGCCACGAGAGGTTGTCGGTGATCCAGCCGCCGGCGATCGGGCCGAGCACGGGCGCGACGAACGTGGTGGTCTGCCAGACCGACAGCGCGACGTTGCGGCGCGCGGCCGGAAACACGGCCAGCAGCAGCGCCTGCGAGAGCGCGGTGATCGGCCCGGAGGCCGCGCCCTGCAGCGCGCGGAACAGCAGCAGCGATTCGAAATTCGGTGCGAGGCCGCACAGGATCGAGGTCAGGACGAACAGCACGACCGAGACCCGGAACAGCCGCACCTGGCCGAAGCGCTGCGCGAGCCAGCCGGTCAGCGGCAGCGTGATCGCGAGCGGCGTCGCGAACGACGTCAGCATCCAGGTGCCCATGTCGGGCGCGACGCCGAGATCGCCGGCGATGGTCGGTACCGCGACGTTGGCGATCGTCAGGTCGAGCGTCTGCATGAAGTTGGCGACGCTGATCGCGATCGCGACGAGCACGAGAGCCGGGCCCTGCATCGGCTCCAGCGGCAGTTTCGGCGCCGCACCCCGAGCGACGGGCGCCATGCTCAGGCTCCCGGCGCGCGGCGCACGGCGGCGCCGTCGTTCGCGCGGATCGTGTCGTTGACGAGGGCGTCGCCGGACGATGCATCGTCATCGAAGATCGACGTCGCGTCGATCGGGCGCCGGGCGGCGGCCGGCGCGGGGCGCACGGAGGCCGATGCGGTGCCGGGCGCGTTGTCGCCGAGCACGACCGATGCGTTCATCGACAGGCCGATGCGCAGCGGGTGCGCGCGCAATTCGCCGGGATCGAGCGCGACCCGTACGGGTACACGCTGCACGACCTTGATCCAGTTGCCGGTCGCATTCTGCGCGGGCACCGACGCGAATGCCGAACCCGTGCCCGCCTCGACGCCTTCGATGCGGCCGTGGAACACGACGTCGGAGCCATACAGGTCCGAGCGAAGCTCGACGGCCTGCCCGGCGTGCATGCCGCGCAGCTGCGATTCCTTGAAGTTGGCCTCGACCCACACATGGTCGAGCGGCACGAGCGCCATGGCCGGCGCGCCGGGCGTGACGTGTTGCCCGACCTGCACGACACGGCGTGTCACGAGCCCCGCCAGCGGCGCGCGGATTTCGGTGCGGCGCAGTGCGAGCGCCGCACTGCGCACCCGCGCGGCCGCGGCGCGCACCAGCGGGTTCGAGTCGATCGACGTGCCGTCGACGCGCGCACGCGATGCGTCGTACGCGGCCTGTTGCGCGTCCAGCGCGGCGGATGCACTGGTCATCGCGTCGCGCGCGTGACGGATGTCCTCGCGCGATACGCCGCCGTCCTGCGCTAGGCCGAGCCGTCGCTGCAGGTCGTCGGAGGCCTTCGACAGCTCGGCCTTGCGCTGGAGGATCTGCGCCGCCTCGCGCGCCGTGTCGGCATGCGCGGTGCGGTACTCGCGCACCGCATGGGCGAGCTGTGCGACGGCGTCGTCGAGCGCGAGCTTCGCATCGGTCGGGTCGACGCGGAACAGCGGATCGCCGGCACGGACCCATTCGGCGTTCTGCACCATGATCGTGTCGACCGTGCCCGCCACCTGCGGCGATACCTGCACGACATCGCCCGTCACGTAGGCGTCGTCGGTCGTCTCGGTACCGCGCGACGTGACCCACCAGTAGCCGCCGGCCAGTGCGGCCAGGGCGAGCGCGATGAAGAACCAGCGGAAATAGCGGCGCCGCGTGGTGCGCAGCGCCTGTTCGGCGGGCGGGGGCGACGCCGCGCCCGCGCCCGCGGCGGCCGGCGCAGCGGCCGGCGGGGTGTCGGTGCGATTCATTGTTGGGCTCCGGGGTTCGTTGCGCCACCGAGCGCGGCGATCAGCCGGACGTGCTCGACGGCAAGTGAGGTATCGGCGCGAGCGACCGACCGGCGGTCTTCAAGCAGCCGGGTTTCGGCCAGCAGCACGTCCAGGTAGCCGGAAATGCCTTTCTGGTAGCGCCGCGTCTCGATGTCGTAGGTCTGCTGCGCGCGTGCCAGCGCATCGCGATTCAGGTCGCGCTGCCTGGCCAGCGCGTCGAGCTGCACGAGCGAGTCGCTGACCTGGGCGAGCGCGTTGACGACGGTGTCGTCGTAGTCGGCGACGGCGGCGTTGTACGCGTCGGTCTGCGCGCGCAGGCCGGCTCGCAGCCTGCCGCCTTCGAAGATCGGCAGCGTGATCGCGGGGCCGGCGCCGAACGTGCCGCTGCTGCCGTGAAGCAGCGCGCGAAAGCCGAAACTCTGCACGCCGGCGAACGCCATCAGGTTGATGTCCGGATAGAACGCCGCGCGGGCCGCGTCGATGTCGGCCGACGCGGCCTCGACGCGATAGCGGGCGGCCAGGATGTCGGGCCGGCGCCCGACGAGCGCGGCCGGGAGCGTCGCGGGCAACGGCGCGACGGCATGCAGCACGCGCGGAGACGGCGTGAGCGTGTCCGCATAGCCGGGCCCGCGCCCGACGAGCGCCGCGAGCCGGTGGCGCAGCAGCGCAACGGCCGCGCGCTGCCGCTCGACATCGGCCTGCGCGAGCGGCAGCGGCTCGCCGGCACGCGCGACCGCGACCGGCATGTCGAGTCCCGCCGCTTCACGCTGGCGGGTGAGGCGCAGCAGGTAATCGTGCTGACGCAGCGTATCGTTCGCGATGTCGAGCAGTTGCAGCTCGAGCGCGAGCTGCAGGTACGTCTCGACGAGCGCGGCCTGCAACGACACGGTTGCCGCGCGCTCGAGCGACTGCTGCTCGCCGGCGCGCAGGGTCGCGGCGCGGGTCAGCGCGCGCAGGCGCCCGGCAACGTCGAGATCGAACGACGCATTCAGCAGCGCCTGCGCGTTGACTTGCCAGTGGCCTGCGGCGGGGGGCGGGGTGGTGTAGCTGCGCGGCAGCCGCGTCGGCGTCGCGCTGACCGCTGCGCCGAGCAGCGGCAGGGAATCCGCCGCGCTGACGTCGGCTTGCGCGAGCGCTTCGTCGACCCGGGCGCGCTGGGCCTTCAGCGACGGCGCGCCCGCGAGCGCGTCGGCCAGCACGCGGTCGAGCTGCGGATCGCCGAAGGTGCGCCACCATTGCGCGTCCACGTCGGCCTGACCCTTGGCCGCGTGAAGCGCGAGGCCCGGGTCGAGCTGTTCGACCGGGGTGATCTTCTGTTGGTCCGGCTGCTGGCCGAACGGGGCACAACCGGCCATGACGGCCGCCGTCACGGCTGCCGTAGCGATCGGACCCCATCTTCGAGTCGAGACAAGAAACTTGGACATGATCGGTTTCCACGAGTCCGGTTGACGAATTCAGACTATCTAAAAATATATCTTTAGATATTCTCAAACAAGGAGCAACTGTCAGAAATGGCAGTGGGGAGCGCCCGTGACGGGGCGGGAAGGGAACCGGGAGCGGGGCAGCCGCGCGCATGGGCGCGACCGTCAGGCGGACGCGGATTCGGCGAGGGCCGCCGCGACGATTTCGTCGATCGACGCGCCGCGCGTGTCGAGCAGGCGATGCGCGCAGGCCCGGTACAGCGGATCGCGCGTCCGCTGCAACTCGGCCAGCACGGCGCGCGGATCGGGCACGTTCAGGAGCGGGCGCGCGGGATCGCGCCCGGTGCGCCGGTACAGCGCGTCGATGTCGCTGACCAGGTAGATCACGTGGCAGCGCGCCTTGAGGCGCGCGCGGGTGTCGTCGCGCAGCACCGCGCCGCCGCCGGTGGCGAGGATCAGCGTGTCGCGTTGCGACAGCGCATCGATGACGCCGGCTTCGCGGGCGCGGAACGTCGGCAGCGGAAACAGCATGGCAAGCGGGGCGCCGAAGCGCCGCTCCATCTCCCGGTCGGAATCCGCGAACGGGCGGTCGAGTGCCGCCGCAAGCGCCGCGCCGATCGTCGTCTTGCCCGCACCGGGCATGCCGATCAACGCGATGCGCGGATGGTGCGCTGCCGTCACAGCCGGCTCCGCAGCGAATGCGTCCGGCGCGTCGCCGCCGTGATACGGCGCAGGCGCACCGTATTGGCGAGGCGGTCCAGGACGCCGGTCATTCTTGCGGGCGATACGGGCGCGGCGCCGGGTTGCGCGAGCAGATCGCCCAGCGCGATGCCCCCGACCTGCACGTCGTTCGCAAGCAGCGCGTCGGTCAGCATGGCGACGCTCGTATCGATGCCGGCCCACGCATGGCCGAAATCGGCGAGCACGCGGCGCGAGGTCGCGGGTGCCGCGAGGCAGTCGCGCCAGGGCACGAGTACGCCGCCGACGGGCGCCGCGCCACGCGCGGTTTCCAGCAGCCGCCAGCCGTGCGCGGTGGCGCCGTTCCGCGTGCACCAGCGGCCATAGGCCGTCGCGGACGTATCGACGACCAACGCCGTCGGCAGCCGCAGTCTGCCGAGCCGGCGAAGCAGCGCGGCCCGCGCGTCGTCGTCGACGTCCGGCGTGGCCACGCGTTGCACATGCGTCAGCAGCTCCAGTTCGTCCTCGTAGTCCGCGCGCAATGCACGCAGCCATGCGCCGGTGTCGCGACGCAGCGACGGCGGCACGACCCCGAGCAGGACCAGCAGGCGATCGTCGTGGCCGTCGCAGATGGCCCGCACCCGGCGCGCGACGGCGGTATCGGCGGACGCGGCACTCATGTCGCGCTCGGCTCGGCAACGGCGCCGGCATCGACGAACGGCGCGCGCGGGTAGGAACCGAGGATTCGCAGGTCGGCGGCGATCGTCCTGATGTCGCCGAGGGCGGCACGGACATGCGCGTCGTCCTGGTGGCCGTCGATGTCGACGAAGAAGCGGTACGCCCATCCGGCGGCGCGGCCGGGACGCGCGTCGAGCCACAGCACCGAGATCCGGTGCCGCGCCAATGCATCGAACACGCCTGCGAGCGCGCCGATCGTATCGTCGAGCTGCAGCAGAAGACTGGTGCGGTCATGGCCTGTCGGCTCTGCCGGCGGCCCGCCGAGGACGAGAAAGCGCGTGCGATTGCCGGGCTCGTCCTGGATCGCGTTCGCCACGATACGCAGTCCGTACTGGTCGGCCGCCCGTTCGCCGGCGATCGCCGCGCAATCCGTCATGCTCGCTGCTTCGCGGGCGGCCGCGGCGTTGCTCGCGACAGGCACGCGGCGCAATTGCGGCGCATGCGCATCGAGCCACGCACGGCACTGTGCCAGCGCCTGCTGATGACCGAGCACGCAGTCGACGCCTTCGAGCGTGCCGGATGCGCTCAGCAGGCAGTGCGCGACCGGCAGCACGATCTCGCCGACCACCGGAGCGGTCGCGTCGGCCAGCAGGTCGATCGCGCGCGTGACGGTGCCTTCGGTCGAATTCTCGATCGGCACCACCGCATGGTCGACGTTCGCGGCCGCCAGTGCGGCGAATGTCGCTTCGAGCGTGTCGCACGCATGTGGACGGATCGGGGCGCCGAAGTAGCGCTGCATCGCGGTCTCGGTAAAGGTGCCGGGCGGGCCGAGGAACGCGACCGACGGCACCCGCTGCAACTCGCGGCTGACGCGGAACAGCGTGTGCCAGATCGCCGCGACGTGGCGCGCCTGCAGCAGCCCGTGCGGCCGGGCGCACAGCCCCGCGACGATTTCCGTTTCCCGGGCCGGCTGGCGGATCGTCCGGCCGTCGAGCGCCTTGAACTGGCCGATCGCGGCGGCGTGCTGCATCCTGCGCGCGATCAGCGCGAGCAGTTCCTGGTCGATGGCATCGATCTGCGCGCGTTGCAGCGCGACCGGATCGTGAGCGGGCGAGGCGGTGGCGGTGAGGGTCATGACGGTACCGTGTAGGTAGCGAAAGAAAGCGGGTGCCCGGTCAGTGCGCGGGGGCGTGCCGGCCGATACGGGCGGACTCGTGACGCACGCGTTCGAGTGCGACGCCGTACTCGATCTCGAGCTGCGCGACGATCTGCTCGACGCTCAGCACCGTGTCCATCGAACCCACGCCCTGGCCGGCGCCCCAGATGTCGCGCCACTGCCGCGCGCCGGATTCGGGCGAGAAATCGAGGTGTGCGTGCTCGCTGCGGGGCAGGTTGCGGACGTCCATGCCCGCGGCCTCGATGCTCTGGCGCAGATAGTTGCCGTGCACGCCGCTGAACGCATCGGTGTAGACGATGTCGGCGGCCGTGGCCTCGACGATCGTGTCCTTGTAGCGCTGCGCCACGTTGGCTTCGTGAGACGCGAGGAAGCGGGTGCCCATGTACGCGCAGTCGGCACCCAGTGCAAGCGCCGCCGCGATGGCCGCGCCGGTGGCGATCGCGCCGGACAACGCGATGAAGCCGTCATGAATGCGGCGCACCTCCGACACCAGCGCGAACGGGGACAGCGTGCCGGCATGGCCGCCCGCTCCGGCCGCGACCAGGATCAGGCCGTCGACACCGGCTTCGAGCGCTTTCTCCGCGTGTCGTACGGTCGTGACGTCGTGCAGCACGACACCGCCGTAGGCGTGCACGGCTTCGACGATCTCGCGCGGCGGCGCGCGCAGGCTCGTGATCAGGATCGGCGTGCGCCGGTCGATGCAGATCCGCAAGTCCGCTTCGAGCCGCGTGTTGGTCTGATGGCAGATGTGATTGACCGCGTACGGCCCCACGCACGCATCCGGACGGGCGGCACGGTGCGCGGCCAGTTCCTCGTCGATGCGATCGATCCAGTCGCCGAGCTGCGCGCTCGGTCGCGCATTGAGCGCGGGAAAGGCGCCGACGATCCCGCTCTTGCACTGCGCCAGCACCATCTCGGGGTAGCTGGCGATCAGCATCGGCGACGCGATCAGCGGCAGGCGCAGGTCGTGCAGCGGCGTCGGGCGCATCGGGGTGTCTCCTCCAGGGGGGGCTCATTGCGCGACCGGTGCGCGGTCGCGGCGCTCGGCAAGCCGCTCGTGAAAACTGTCGCGACCGACCGCGCAGCGTGTATGGATGCCTTCGCCGACGACGCCGGCCGCATCGCGAACCGACACCTTGTAGGTCATCATCCGGCCTTCCACGGAGATCAGCTCGGCGTCGACCGTGACTTCCCAGTCGGGCGGCGTCGGAGCGAGATGCTTGATCTCGAAGTTGTAGCCGACCGTCATCAGGTCGGAGCCGAGCAGGTGATCGGTTGCCTGCATGCAGGTCTGCTCGATGAAGATGATCATGATCGGGCTGGCAAGGGCGTGCGCTTCGCCGCCCCATTGATCTGCAAGCGAAATCGTATCGACGCGGTGCGTGGCACGGGCACGGAGGCCGGGCTGGATGGTCAAGGCAGACTCCTTCGGGATGAGAAACGAAAAATCGAGCACTCAGGCCGCGTGCATGTGCGACGCGGTCGCGCGTCGCTGCATCTGGCTGAAGATGTTGCGCGCGTGCATCTCTTCGGTGCCGCCAGCCGTTCCCATGGCGAGTGCGTCGGCAACGAAGGTCGCGAGCGGGCCGCGGCGATAGCCGTCGCTGCCGTAGATCGCGAGCAGGTGCAGCGCGGCCTGGGTCAGGTCGCGGGCGCCGCCCAGTTTCGCAATCGAGCAACTGGCGAGCGCGGACGGGTCGCCCGCCCTCAACTGGTCGAGCGCGGCGAGTGCCATCCAGCGCGAGCGCTCCGCACCGACATGAATGTCGACGAGCCGCCGCTGGACATGCTGATGCTTGTCGAGCGTCACGCCGAGCGCGCCGCGTTCGCCGACATACGCGAGTGCGTCGTCGAGGAACGGCCCGACCACGTCCGCGCACAGCAGGCCGAACAACGCGCGGTTCATCGACGCGATGTCCATCAGCGCGCGCAATCCATCCTTGGGAGTGCAAAGCAAATCGTCCGTGCCGACGGGAACACCGTCGAACGTCATGTCGCCGATCGGCAGATCGGCGACGCCCAGGGTTTCCTGGGGCGCGGTGCGCGTCACGCCGGCGCGTTGCGGATCGAGAAGAACCAGCGCCGTACCGGGGCGACCGTCGTGCGTGGCGCTCGCGGCGACGAGGATCAGTGCCGCGTCCGGGGCGTGGCTGATGTTGTACTTGTGACCGTCGAGGCGGCCATCCTGGCCGTCCAGCGTGACGCGGCTCTGCAGTGCACGGATTTCGGTGCCGGTGCCTCTTTCGGAAATGGCGGTCGCGGCCACCGCGCCGGACGTCAGGGCCGGCAGGAAACGGTCGCGCTGCGCCGGTGTGCCGTGGAGCAGCAGCGCGCGAATCACGGTCGCCTGATTCGCCAGCGCCATCGCGAAGCCGACGGATCTCGTCGCGGTCACGATCGCCTCGAACGCGGCGATGAACACGTTAAACGACGCGTCCGCGCCTGCATCGCGGCCGGCGACGAGCGTGCGCCACAGACCTGCTTCGGACAGCGCGCGCCAGGTTGCCCAGTCGAAGCCGCGGCGCGGCGACGACGCGAAGTGACGCAGCGCGACGGCGCGATAGGTGGCGGCGGCAGCGCGTTGATCGGGGGTGGCTTCGAAGTTCATGGTGTCCCTGAGGCGATGCGGATGCGGTACGGCCAATCTATCCAAAACCCCGGGACGGAGAAACTGTCATTTTTCGCAATCGCTCATCGGCGATGACGGTGCGTTTCCGGACAGCGCCGGCCCGCCACGCAAACAAAAATCGACAAATCGGAACAGATGGGCGCGGTGTTCCCGCCTACCATCCGGACGTGCTTCGCGCGTTCCCGCACCACTGCGCGATCGGCAGATGCATCGCCTGCATTTCGCTGCACGTGACTCCCTCGCACCCTCGCACTCTCGCATCCTGACGAGCCGCCAACAGGCAAAGGATTCGCCATGTCCGCAAGATCATTCGCCTCATTCGTGCTGATGCTGCTGCTTGCGGCATGCGGCGGCGACTCGGATTCGTCGGTGCCGGGCGGCCCGGTCGCGGCGGCTTCGGCGCGCGCGTCGCAAGCCGCCGCGTGGAAGCCACTGGTGCCCGGCACGAGCTGGCAATGGCAGATCGACGGCAACACGATCAACGAGAAGGTGCTGGACGGCGTGAACAACGCCCGCAAGATGTACGACGTCGACATGGAACTGACCGATGCCGGCACGATCCAGCGCCTGAAGGCGAAGGGCATCACCGTCGTGTGCTACATGGAGGTCGGCGGGCGGGAAGACACCCGTGGCGATGCCGGCAGGTTTCCCGACAGCGTGCTCGGTTACCCCGTCGAAGGATACGAGGATCACGAACGCTGGCTGGACATTCGCCAGACCGCGATCCTGATGCCCTTGATGCTGGCGCGTCTCGACATGGCGAAGAAAAAGGGCTGCGACGGCATCGAGCCGGACCTCGACGACAGCTATCGCCAGGAAACGGGTTTTCCGCTGACGCGCGACGACCAACTGCGGTACAACACGGCGCTGATCGCCGCCGCGCACGATCGCGGGATGTCGATGGGCCTGAAGAACGGCTCGGGTATCGCGGCCGCGATGGCGAAAGTGGCCGACTGGGCGCTCAACGAGCAATGCAACAGGTTCCACGAGTGCGGCGGTTACGCGAGCTTCATCGCGCTGAACAAGGCCGTGTTCAATGTCGAGTACACGCGCCCGGACGGCATGACGCTCGCGGCTTTCTGCCCGGCGGACAACCAGGCCGGTTTCGACGGCATTCTGAAACTGTCGAGTGACACGCTTTCGGCGCTGCCGCGCGCGGCCTGCCGGTTCGAGTGAGCGGCGGGACGCAGCCGGGTGCCCTCCGGCGTGCCGGCGAAGCGCGTGCGCGTGCGGCACGCGCTTGATGCAGGTCAACCGCGTTTTCCATGGCGGCCCTACAGTCGATTCGAGCGCTCGGACGCCGCGGCACGTGACCGCGCGTCGAATGCGGGAAGTCGGCCGTCATACGGCCGGATTGGCGTCGAACGGGTTCGTGCTACCCGACGGCGAGCGGAGCGCGATGTGTTGCGGGGCGGTCGAGATGAAGCAACGGGTGTGGGCAGTCGGCGTGCTGCTTGCGTTGGGTGCGTGCGCCGGAGTGGAGCGGAACGCGGCCTTCCGGTCGACGGAAACGCAATTGTTCGCGACGCGCCAGGCCGCGGCGCTGCAGTGTTCGACACCGGCCGAATGCGACCGCGCATGGCGCCTTGCGCGCCGCTACGTCGAAGGGCATTCGTCGACCCGGATCACCCGGGCCGATGCAGACACGATCGAGACGGCGCCGCCGTTCCTGGCCGGCGAAGTCTATTTGTGGGCCTCGCGCACCGCATCGGGCGGCGGCGCGGCGGTGATCCGGCTCAAGGCGATGTGCAAGGGCATGTACGGCAGCGATGGCGGCCCGGGGTGGCGGTACGACGCGTGCGCGACGAAGATCCTCGACATCGAGCGGGGTTTCCGGGCCGACGTGAGCCAGGCGCGTTCCCCCGACGCGCCGCAGCCGGTCGCGCCGCGCTGATCCGGCATCTCGTGCCCGTGCGCCCGCGCGCCTCCACGTGATTTCGAACCGTTGACCTCCGTCAACGCCCGCGTCCGGCGAACGCCGATGATGACACCCATCCGCACGCCGCCGGCGCGTCGGTTCATCCAGCGAGGTCGGTATGTACACGAACATCATGGTCGCCGTGGACGGCAGTCCTTCATCGAAACTGGCGCTCGACGAAGGTCTGAAGGTGGCGCGATCGTACGGCGCGCGCCTGTTCGCCGTTTTCGTCGTCGACCGCTCGCTTCTGGTGACGTACGCCGGACGAATGGATCCGGACGCGCTGCTCGACGAGGTTCGGCGCGACGGCGCGGCGGTGCTGCGCAGCGCGGAACGGGCGATCTCGCATGCGGCGGTCAACGGCGACACGGAAATCGTCGAGACCGAGCCTGGCCAGAATGTCGCCGAACGGCTGCAACGGTACGTCGTCGAGCGCTCGATCGATCTGGCCGTGATCGGCACGCACGGCCGCCGCGGTGTCCGGCGGTTGTTTCTCGGCAGCGTCGCGGAGCGTTTCCTGCGCGGATCGAGTTGCCCGGTCCTGCTCGTACGCGCCGGCGATGCCGCCCCGGCCGCGGCGGCGGCAGCCTAGCGTTTTCGCGCGCGGCGCCTCGCGGCGAGGACGCGGGCAGCACCCGGGGCACCGCCAGCCCGTGCCCACCCATGCGCAACCTGCACAGGTGACCATCATGCAGATCTCCTTTCCTTGCGAACATCCGACGTATTGCAGCCAGGATCCCGCGCTGGCGTTTCCCGCGCTGGTCGAAGGCCGCCGTGTGCACTGCGCGATCACCGCGGAAGCGCTGGAGGATCACTTCCGCGCGGCATCGCCGCGTGAACAGGATCTCGTGGAGGCATTCGCCCGTCATCGACCCGCGATCGAGCGTGCCGCGCGCTGCCTGCTCGAGGAGATGGGCGGCCGGCCGATCCTGCTCCACAGCGGCTATTTCCGGTTCTGCACCTGAGCGTCCGCTCCCGTTGACGCGCGTCAAGCCCATGCCGATGCGGGCAGTTACGCTGGAATCCTGACGATCGTTCGTCCGTTGCCCGGCACACGGTGCCGCGCCAATCCGATCTTCGTCATGGCTTCGCGCGGGCGGGACGAAAGCGCGGGCCGCATGTCAATCGTTCGAGGAGTACGAACCATGAGCAATGTCACACGGTACGATCCGTTTTCGATCGAACCCGTCGCCGACCTGTTTCAGGGCCTGTTCAGGCCGCTGCGCGGGATGACGCTGGCGGACGAGCCCGATCTTGCATCGATGAAGATCGACGTGACGGAAAGCGACGATGCGTACAAGGTCAACGCGGAGCTGCCGGGCGTCGCCAGGGACGACATCGACGTTCAGGTGACGGGCAGTACCGTATCGATCAACGCGAAAATCCAGCGCAACAGCGAGCAGAAGGAAGGCGAGCGCGTGATCCGGCGCGAGCGCTATAGCGGCGCGGTCAGCCGCTCGTTCTCGCTGTCGGGTGAAATCGACGACGCGAAGGCAACGGCGACGTATCAGGACGGCGTGCTGTCGCTGACGCTGCCGAAGAAGGCGCCGGTCGCGCAGAAAAAGCTGACGATCGGCTGATCGGGCGGCAGGCCGCGGGTGGCGCCGGCATGCGCTGCCCGACAGGAGGAAACGGCGCGCGGAGCGATCCGCGCGCCGTTTCGTTGAAGCGGGCGCCGGGGCGCTCACGCATTCGATGCGGCACCGCCTGCGCGGTAGCCGACCGTCTGCGCGAGGATCGGCAGCTCGTCCTCGTTCAGCCGCAGCGCGTCGGCCAGCACGCGATGGTTGATCCAGCCGCGCACGACCGTGCCGAGGCCGGCGCCCGCGCAGTAAAGCGACACGTTCTGCGCGATGGCGCCGGCCGCGATCGCCGAGAACACGTCGCGCTGCTGCGGCGGCATGTCGAGGATCGCGGCGGTCCGCACGACGTAGACGAGATCCAGAGGCGCGCGCCCGACGAAGTCCTGGTAACCCGTCAGGTTGCGGGCATCCACGGCGTGTTTCAGCACGAGCCGATGCGCGGGCGCGTCGTAGCGATAGACGCCGTACGGCAGCGCGACGTACACGTCGATTTCGTTGAACGCATGCGCAGACGGCGCCGTGCGGCCGCCGCCGACCGGCCGGTTGACGCCGTCCGCGGCCCACAGCATCGCGCCGAGCGTCGCGGGCGGCAGGGGCGTGGCGGCGAATTCGCGGGAACTCATTCTCGCCGCGAGTGCGGTCATCAATGGCGGGCCGCCGTCGAGGTCCGGGTACGGCAGGTCGATGAGGGGCGGGGATTCGCCCTGTGGCGATACCGGCCCTGCCGGTGGTGTCGGCGAATAGGCCAACAGTTGCTGTTCCGTCATGTGAGTCTCCTTGGAGCATCGCCGTGCTTGCCGGGGCGTCGCGCATCGGCGATCTCACGATAAGTCCGCCGGGCCGCGCCGGCTTGACCTCCGTCAAGCGGTGCACCGGCAGGCCGCGATGCGCGTCGAGCGGCGTCCGTTGACCTGCATCAGCGATCCCCGGCCGTGCATGTGCAAATCTGGGCGTATGCGGCGGACAGGCACGCCGCGGCTCACAGGAGTGCAGGCGATGAAAACCGACAAGCAACTGAAGCAGGACGTCCAGGACGAACTCGAGTCCGACCCGGCGATCGACGCGACACGTATCGGTGTCGAGGTCGTCAACCGGATCGTGACGCTCTCGGGTCACCCGCCGAGCTATGCGGAGAAACTGGCGATCGAGCGTGCGGCGAACCGCGTGGCCGGCGTCAAGGCGCTCGTCGTCGACATGACCGTGCATTTGCCGGACGACGACGTTCGCACCGACGAGGACATCGCGAATGCCGTGCGCTCGGTTCTGCACTGGACGGTCGGTCTGCACGACGACGCGGTCAAGGTGCAGGTCGAACATGGCTGGATCACGCTGTCCGGCAGGGTCGACTGGGCGTACCAGAGCCATCTGGCCGTGCGGGCGATCTCGCAGATGCGCAGCGTGACCGGCGTGACCGACCACATCACGGTGCAGGGGGCGGTCGGGTCGGCCGACATCGGCGGCAGCATCAAGCGCGCGATCATGCGCCACGCGGAGCGCGAGGCGAAGCACATCGCGATCGAGGTGCACGACGGCACCGTGCGGCTGTCCGGCAAGGTCGGTTCGTTCTCCGAGCGCAAGGCCGTGCGCGGTGCCGCGTGGTCGGCGCGCGGCGTGCGTGCGGTGGTCGACGACCTGGTTGTCGAGTAAGCGCGGAACCCGGCAACCGGATGGGCAGTCCGCGCAGTTGAAGGAGGGAAGCCGGATGACACTGTCAGGCGAGGTACACGACGCGGACTGGTCGGTGACGATCGAGACGATTGCCGCCGAAGCGGGCGGCTACCGTTGCAGGATCCACGTGACGTTCACGTCGCCGGATGGCGCATGCGAGCGCACGTTCGCGCACAGCCGGAACCACGATACCGAGCGTGAAGCCGCGATCGACGGGCTGCGCGCCGGAATGACCTGGGTCGAGATGAGGAAATCGAACACGTTCACGGTCTGACGCCACGGCGCACGTGAACGTGTCTCCCGTGCGTCGACGTTTCGTTCGTCATCCGATGCAACGAGCGCCGCGTCGCATGGGTATCGGTGTGCCTACCCGTCCGCGCGGTCGCGGTCGGCAGGCGGCGGCGCGGGGTGCGCAACCGGTTCGTCGTCACGCGCATGTTCGCGTTGCCGCCGGACATGATGCGCGACGGCGTCGGTCACGGTCGGAAAGAAGCTGGCGGGACCGAACGCGTCGAACAGCCCGTAGGCGCGCAGGCGATCCTTCACCGGCCCCTTCATTTCGGCGAAGTCCAGTGCGATTGTCTGCGCGCGGAGTTCCTCGCAAAGCGCCACGAGCCGGTCGGCGGCGCTGACGTCGATATCCGTGACGGGCTCGGCCGCGATGACGATGCGCGTGACCGGAGACGCCGACGATACGATGGCCGCGTGCAGATGCTCGCAGAAAATCTCGACGTTCGCGTAGAAGAGCGGCGCATCCCAGCGGAACAGCAGGAGCCCCGGCGTCTGCACGGCGTCCGGATGGCGCGCGATGTCGTGATAGCCGCGCACGCCGGCCAGCCGGCCCAGCACCGCATCGTACGGATGCCAGGCTCGCCACACGAACGACAGCAGCGACAGCGCGCTGGCGAGCAGGATGCCGGGCACGACGCCGATGCCGACCACGCCGGCAAAGCACAGCACCGCAATCAGGCATTCGCCGCGACGCATCCGGTACAGCCGGACGACGCTGCGCACATCCGCGATGCCGAACGCCGCGTACATCACGACGGCGGCCAGCGCCGCGCGCGGGACACCGGTCAGGAGCGTCGGCGCGGCAACGAGCAGGATCGCGATGCACGCCGCCGCGACGAGGTTCGTGACCTGGCTCTGCGCGCCCGCGGCAATCGCGACGGGCGTGCGCGATGCGCTGCTGCTGACCGCGCAGCCCTGCATCATGCCGGCCAGCAGATTGGCGGCGCCCAGTGCGACCAGTTCCTGGTTGCGATCCGGCGTTTCGCCCGAACGTGCCGATAGGGCGCGCGACAGCATGCTGATGTCGGCGAACGACACCAGCGCGACGGCGACGGCGCCGGACGCGAGCGCGCCCAGGTCGGCGACGGAGACGACCGGCAGGTGCGCCACGGGCGCGCCGGCCGGCAACGTGCCGACCGTCGCGATGCCGTGCAGCGGCGACACGTGCGCGACCACGGTCGCGGCCAGCACCGCGATCAATACGCCGGGTGCGCGCGGCATCACCCGTTTCATCAGGAAAATGGTGGCGAGCGCACCGATGCCCAGCAGCGCGGCATCGGTGGAGAACCGGCCTTCGGCGAGGGCGTGCACGATGGGCGGCACGCTGGAGAACACGTCGCCGCCCGCCGCGGGCATGCCGAGCAGTTCCGGCAACCGGCCGATCGCGAGCGCGATCGCGATACCGTTCAGGTAGCCGTACTGGATCGGACGTGACAGCAGGTCGGTGACGAAGCCGAGGCGGAGCGTGCCGAGCAGGATGCAGATCGTGCCGGCCGACAGCGCCAGCGCGCCGGCCAGCGCGATGGCGCGCTGCGGGTCATGGTCGGCGAGCGGGGCGATCGCGCCGGCGATCAGCGCGGCCAGCGCCGAATCGGGGCCGAGGACGAGGATCCGGCTCGGGCCGAGCAGCGCATACGCGAGCAACGCGGCGATCGACGCATGGAGGCCCGTGACGGCGGGCAGGCCGGCCGCCTGTGCATAGCTCATGCCGACGGGCACCAGCACGGCCGACAGCGCGATGCCCGCATACAGGTCGCGCGACAGCCATGCGCGCCGGTAGTGCGTGAGCAGTGCGATGCCCGGAAACAGGTGGGCGACGTGTTCGGAAAGGTGCCGGTTCATCGCGGCTTCATCCCGGAGACGTCCGGGCGAACGGGATGGACGGCTTCGGCAGGCGCGTGGTGACCGGGGTGCGGCCGGCCCGGGCAGACGGACGGGACGGCAGGGCGAGCGTGATCATCGCGTCGGAAGACCGGGCCGCCGCCGTCGCGCCGGATGCCGGCGGCGCGGCACGGCTGCGGGCTTCAGGCGGCCTTGAGTGCCGACAGTTGCAGTGCCTGCGCAAAGCGGGCCAGCGTGGCGATCGAGCCCGTCACGCTCTCGTACCGCTCGCGCCCGATCTGTCCGTCGAGGATCACGAGCATGCCGGCGTCGCGCGCCAGGGCGACGAGCGCCTGCGTGTCGAGCGCGGCAGCGTCAGGCCGGCGGGCCTGGTCGCCCGAATCGGGAAGCGGGGTAGCGTGTGTCATGACGGCTCTCCTGATGGCCCGGAATCCGGCTGGCGCGCAGCCGCGATCCGTGATTTCAGTATCGTTGCCGCGCCCGCGCGATTCAATCGGCATGCCCCGAAGCTGCGGTAGGAATCGCGCGGAGCGCGTCGGCAGATTCCTACACGGCACGCGGTTTCGGCGGCGGGCGGCGGCGCACCGGCCGCGCCGCACGCCGCCGTGCATACCAGCTTCCGATCGCGCGCCAGATGTCGGGGGCGGATTCGCAGTACGTGAACAGGTCGAGATCGCTGCGATCGATCATCCCCTCGTCGGCGAGGAAGGCCAGGTCCACCGCGCGGCGCCAGTACGCCTCGCCGACGAGGATGACGGGCAGCGGCGGGATCTTGCGCGTCTGCAGCAGCGTCAGGACCTCGAACAGCTCGTCGAATGTGCCGTAGCCGCCCGGGAAAAACACGGCGGCATTCGCGCGTTCGAGCAGGTGCAGCTTGCGGATCGCGAAATAGTGAAACCGGAAACCGAGATCGGGCGTGATATACGGATTCGGCGCCTGTTCGCGCGGCAACTCGATGTTCAGGCCGATGCTCGGCGCGCCGAGTTCGTATGCGCCGCGGTTCGCGGCCTCCATGATGCCGGGGCCGCCGCCGGTGACCACGGCGAGCCGCGCGGCGCGCGTGCAGCGGTCGGCGTGGCCGACGATGCGCCCGAATTCGCGTGCGACGCGGTAATACACGCTGTGCTCGACGAGCCGGCTCGCCGCCGCGACCGCGCGGCGCCGGCCCGCATCGTGCGGACGCTGCGCGAGCAGGCGATTGGCTTCGTCCAGCCGGGCATTCGCGACGGCAGGGGCGACGATGCGCGTACTGCCGTAGATCACGACGGCATGGCCGATGCCTTCGCTCTGCAGGCGTGCCTCGGCTTTCCAGTAGTCGAGCTGCAGCCGGATGCCGCGCATGCTCGCGCGCTGCAGGATGGTGGCGTCGTCGTCGGCAGGCGTGTGCTTTGGGCGTCGGGCGGGACGCCGCACGCGGCGCGGGCCGGGCCGGGCGCTGTCGTCGTTGCCGGCGAGCGCATCGGGCCGCGGACGTGCGGGTATGCCGCGCGTTTCCCCCGGCGTCGCGCCGGGTGCGGCACGGCGGCGCGCGTTGCCTCGTACCGTACGGGCGGGTAGGCGTTTGATGGCGGTCGGCATGCGGTGCGGGCCGGCGGGCCGGCTACTGGCTCAGCACCCATTGCACGAGCTGATGCGCATCGTCGGCGGACAGCGGGCCGCCGCGATCCTCGGCGGACGGCATCGGCGTGTCGCCCCAGTGCACGCGGCCGCCGACGCGCAGCTTGCGTTCCAGTTCCGCGGCGGCGGCCGGATCGCCGCGATAGCGCTGCGCGATCTCGTGGAACGACGGCCCGAGGAACCTCATGTCGGGCGTGTGGCAGAACATACAGTGCTGCGCGTTGACGAGATCGGTCGGCTCGGGCACGGCCGTCTGCGCGGCGGCCGGGCCGGCCGCCGCAGCGATCGCGCAGAGGGCGGCGAAACGCAGGAGGTTCATGTTTTTATCCTCGTCCGGGTCGGAGGGGCCGCACTTTGCCGCGCGGCGTGATCAGGAGACGACTTCGTCGAGCGGGCGGCGCGGCGAATGCGGCGTATGCGGGCCGCGCCCGACGCGCAGCAGCAACTGCGGCTCGCCGCGCAGCCCGAGCATGTGGCGCAGGTGGGCGCGCAGCCCGGCCGTCTCGATCGGCTGGTTCAGGTAGGACGCCGTATGGCCCGCGCGCGCCGCGACGAGCAGGACGCGCTCCAGCGCCTGCCCGGCGGCGAGCCACGCCTCGCGATCGTCGCGTACGGTCGACAGGCAGACGATCAGCGGCGACGCACCGACGAGCTGGTGATGCAGCGCGGCGAGCCCGTTGCCGAGATCGAACGTCCGGACCGCCATCGTCACGACGGGCGCCGCGAAGTCCAGCAGCGTCGGCACGCCGGCCGCGAATGCCGGCATGCCGTCGACGTGCCGGCGCGGATCGATCCAGCTCGCCAGCTCGCGCCGGAAGCGCGGATCAGCGAACTGCTGCCGGTCGGCCTCGGCGACGAGCTCGGCCACCCGTGCGCGGTGCGCGATCGCGTCGACACAGGCGACCTCGACGCCTTCCGCCGCGCCGGCCGCGATCAGCTCGCGCTGGAGCGTGTCCGGAACGGCCGTCGATTCGAACGGCGCGCGCGTCGTCACGCGCTCCGGAATCGCATCGAACAGCGCGCCGAGCGACGCGTCGGAATAGCCGTCGTCGCAGACCCGCACCAGTGCGAGCAGATCGGGGTCGACTTCGGAGGGAAACGTGCTGATCGTGTGGGCGAGCCCTGCGTGGTCGAGCGCGACACGCAGGTTGAGCAAGGCGGCGCCGCAACTGATGATCAGCTCGCGATCGAACGGATCGACCACCGGCAGCGCACGGACGCGGTCCGCGCAGACCGCGATCGTGGGCCCGTCGACGATGAACCGCCACGGCTGCGAGTTGTGGCTGGACGGGGCCAGCACCGCATAGGCCAGCAGCGACTTCAGATGCGCTTCGGGATGCGCGCTTGCGGCAAGTGGGGGAACGGCTGTCATTCGATCATCTCCTGGTCGCCGGGCCGGCGGCGTCATGCCACTTCATCGTGTCAGCAACCGGCCGGCCGCCGTTGACCCACGTCAAGCGCCCGTCACTGCGCCATGCGCGCGCGGCGCGTGGCGACTAGCCTTGGATCGTGACGCGCGCGAACACGATGGCGCGGGGAGGCGAGCATGCTTGCGATGATGTTTGACGGCACGACGCCGCATTTGCGCGAGGCGCGCGTGCCGGATCCGCTGCCGGCGCCGGGCCAGTTGCTGATCGACGTGCACGCGTGCGGTGTATGCCGGACCGATCTCCATGTCGTCGACGGCGAACTCGCGCACCCGAAGCTGCCGCTGGTGCCGGGGCACGAAATTGTCGGAACGGTGCGCGTGCTGGGTGAAGGCGTGACGGGATTCTCCGTCGGCGACCGGGTGGGCGTTCCATGGCTGGGCTCGACCTGCGGGCATTGCGCGTACTGCGCGTCCGGCCGCGAAAACCTGTGCGACAGCCCGGGATTCACCGGTTACACGATCGACGGCGGTTATGCCGAGTGCGCCGTTGCCGACCATCGCTATTGTGTGCACCTGCCGCGGCGCTATTCCGATCTCGAGGCCGCGCCGCTCCTGTGCGCCGGCCTGATCGGTTACCGAACCTTGCGCATGGCCGGCGATGCGCGTCGCGTCGGCATCTACGGCTTCGGCGCGGCCGCCCATCTCGTCGCGCAGGTCGCGCACCTCGAGGGGCGGAAGGTGTTTGCGTTGACGAAACCCGGCGACACCGTCGCCCAGCAGCTCGCGCTGTCGCTCGGTGCCGCATGGGCCGGCGGCAGCGACGAAACGCCGCCGGAACCCCTCGACGCCGCACTCGTCTTCGCGCCGGTGGGCGCACTGGTGCCGGCCGCGCTTCGCGCGGTCGACAAAGGCGGGATCGTCGTATGCGGCGGCATTCACATGAGCGATATCCCGGGCTTTCCGTACGCGTGGCTGTGGGGCGAGCGCCGCATCGCGTCGGTCGCCAACCTGACGCGTGCGGACGCGGCCGCGTTCATGCGGATCGCCGATGCGATGCCGCTGCGGGTCGAAGCGGTGCGTTACGCGCTGACCGATGCAAACCGCGCACTCGACGATCTGCGCATGGGGCGCGTGTCCGGCGCCGCCGTGCTCGGCATGCGCGGCTGATTCCGCTCGACATGCCCGCACCGCAATGCGCTCAGATGCGCCCGAGGCCGTCCGAATCGACGATGCGGATCTGCTTGCCTTGCGCGGCGACGAGCCCCTTGCGCTGGAACTTCGACATCATGCGGCTGACCGTTTCGAGCTTCATCCCGAGATACTCGCCGATCTCGTCGCGCGTCATCCGCAGCACGAATTCGGCGGCCGAGTAGCCGCGCGCCTTGAAGCGCGTGGACAGGTTCAGCAGGAAGGCGGCCACGCGCTGCTCGGCGGTCATCGTGCCGAGCAGCAGCATCTGCGCGGATTCGCGCACGATCTCGCCGCTCATCATCTGATACACGTGATGCTGCATCGGCCGAACGTCGCGGCACATCTGCTCGAGCTGGCCGAACGGAATGATGCAGACGGTGCTGTCCTCGAGCGCGATTGCGTCGCCGTTGTGCCGGCCGGTGTGCACGCCGTCGAGCCCGAGCGATTCGCCGACGATCTGGAAGCCGGTGATCTGCTCGTCTCCGTCGCGATGCATCACGATGGTCTTGAACGAACCGGTTCTGACCGCATAGATGCTGTTGAATGCGTCACCCGCGCGAAACAGCGTTTCGCCGCGCCTGACGTGCCGCGTCGTGCAGATCATCGCGTCGACACGCGCGAAGTCGTCAGGCGAAAGATCGGGCGGCATGCACACGGTACGCAGCGCGCACGTCGAGCAACGGGACGCGGCGCGCTTCGGCTGGTCCGCCCGTTCGACGGGATGCAGCGGGATGAACGGACGTGACGGTTGTAACGGGTGTAACGGCATGGTCTGCGAAACATCGGCATGGCTTTGCATGATCGGCTCCAATTCCTGGGCCAGCGGCGAATCGCTGTCGGGCAGGATCGCGCTGGCCGTCGTACCGGCGGCCTTGGTGTCTGCCGCCTTCCTGATGGGGAACCACACCGGACGGGCCACGAGACCGAAACCGGTCTCGGGGTTGAGGGGGCCTTTGCTCCGGGCGGCACGCTGGCTTGTTTTTCTTGATACGCAGTATGGATGGCGCGGCGCTCGACGGAAATCAGCCGGAATTGAAGATGCGGTAGGACACGTGGAAGCGTTGTAGGGCGTTTCCTACAAAGGGGGCGGCATCTTGCCGCGATCTTGCCGCCGAGGCGGGCGCGCGTTGCCCGGTTGACGTTGTCGAGAGGCGGGCGGCAACGGGCGGCAATTCCGTTGACCTGACTCAATGCCGGCGGCGGTGGCGGACGTTATGTTCGATATCACGCGACGCAGCGTCGAGGGGCCGGGTGCGGACGAAGCGTGCGCCGGTCGCGCGATCGCGAGCCGCCCATGCGGCCACTGGCAGCGGGATCGACGGGGCGCAAGCAGCCGGCTGCCTGGCGGCCGTCAGAGTTCGTCCGGGTCGTCGAACAGCTTGTGGCGCATCGCATAACGCACGAGCGCCGTGTCGTTCGGCATTTGCATCTTCTCGAGAATGCGCGTCTTGTACGTGCTGACGGTCTTGACGCTGACGCAGAGCGCCTTCGCGATTTCGGAAATCGACTCGCCGGTGGTGACGCGCCGGAAGACGTCGAATTCACGGTCGGACAGACGCTGGTGCGGCAGGAGATCGGTCGGTTCGTTCAGGCTCTGCGCAAACTGTTCGGCCATCGTCAGGCTGACATACACGCCGCCGGCCGCGATCTTGGTCAGCGCCGCGACCAGCTCGGCGCTCGCGCTCTCCTTGGTCATGTAGCCGGATGCGCCCGCGCGGAACGCGCGCACCGCGTATTGCTGCTCGGCGTGCATCGTCAGCACGAGGACATGCAAGGCCGGTTTCTCGTCCTTGATCTGCTTGATGAGTTCGACGCCGTTCCGGCCGGGCATCGACAGGTCGAGCACCAGCACGTTCGCGGCCGTGCCGCGTACGAGTGCGATCGTGGATGCGCTGTCGCACGCTTCGCCCGCGACCTCGAAGCCGCTTGCGTTCTGCAGGATGTGCCGCAGGCCGTCCCTGACGAGGGCATGGTCGTCGGCGATGAGTACCCTGATCATGACAGCACATCTCCTTGCTGGATGGCGTGAAGCGGCAACGCCACGGTAATCGTGAATCCCGTTCCCGGCCGGTTGTCGATCGTCACCGTGCCGTCGAGCATGTGCGCGCGCTCACGGATGCCGATCAACCCGAACGACGGACGATCGCGCTCGTCGCGGGCGACCTCCGGCGCACCGTGGCCGTTGTCCGCGATGCGCAGCATGCAGTAGCCGTCTTCCACTTTCAGGGCGAGCTTCACGTGCGTCGCATCGGCATGCCGGGCGACATTGGTGAGCGCTTCCTGCACGATGCGGAACAGCGTGGTGGCGCCGGCGCTGGTGAACGCGGTATCGACGGGGGCGATGTCCCGGTCGACCGTGATCCGGTAGCGATGCGTGAAATCGTTTGCAAGCCACTCGATCGCCGGGACGAGACCCAGGTCGTCGAGCATCACCGGCCGCAGATCGGCCGCGATGCGCCGAACCGACGCAACGGTCGAATCGATCAGGCGATGCATGCCGCCCAACTGCTCGCGCACGCCGGTATGGGGGGCGACAATGCCCGCGAGCCCCAGCTCGACGGCGGAGAGATCCATCTTGAGCGCGGTGATTTGCTGGCCGAGGTCGTCGTGCAACTCGCGTGCAATCCGCGTTTTTTCTTCTTCCCGCACGTTCTGCAGGTTGGCGGACAGCTCGCGGAGTTCCTCGCGCGACTGCCTGAGCGCATTTTCCGCGCGGACGCGCTCGGTGACGTCGCGCAGCATGACCGTGTACAGCTTGCCCGCGCCGTCGCGGATCTGCGATATCGACGCCTCGATCGGGAACTCCGTGCCGTCGCCGCGCAGGCCGAACAGCACGCGTTGCTGCCCCATCTGGCGGTCCGACACGCCCGTCACGCCGAATTGCTCGACGTGCCGCGCATGCGCGGCGCGAAAGCGCTCGGGGATGAAGCGGGTGAGCGGCGCGCCGATCGCCTCCATCGCGGAGACACCGAACACGCGTTCCGCGGCCGGATTGAAGATCACGATCGTCTGGCTTTCGTCGACGGTAATGATCGCTTCCATCGATGACCGGATGATGCCCATCATCCGCTCCCCGGTCGGCTGGCTGTCGCCGGCGGGCACGGCGGCGGAGATTCGCGTGGAGACAACCTGCTGCACGAGCACGGCCAGTATCAGCGACAGCGCGGTGCCGGCCGCCAGCACGGCCAGCGCGGGGCCGGACGTGTCCGGGCCCGGCGCACTGTAGCGCAGCGTGAGCGGCGTACCACCGAACGACAGCGAATCCGTTCGCGTGAGCATGTTGCCGGCGGCCGTGGCGTCGTTGCCGCCGAAGCCGCCGGCATGGACCAGCGCCGCCGGGATGTCGGCCGCGATTTCCATGCGTAGCCGATCCAGTATCGACGGATCGACGAGACGTGCCGGATCGAGCGCGGCATAAACGTATCCGGTCGCGCGCGCATGTTGCGGCCCCGGCGGAGCACCGTCTTCAGCGTCCGCATAAATCGGCAGATACAACATCAGCGCCGTGCGGGCACTCGTCGCGTCGGCGCTGTCCCGGGTCGCGTTCGCGGCCAGCGCGACCCTGCCGGTTTCCGCCGCTCGCTGCAGTGCCCGCCGGGTCGCCTGATCGTCATTGGCGGGGCTCGGCTCGATTCTCCCGACGCTGCGGACGGGCGACTGCAAGCCGTCCAGATCGAGACCGGCAATGTAACGACGCCACGCGTCGCCGGATTGAGGCACGACCAGCGTCGACGCGAAGCCGCGCGCGCCGCGCAAGACGGCGGCGGCGCCGAGAAAGCTGCGCCGGAGGTCGGCCGTCGCGAGCGTCGCCGATTGCGCGAAGCGCGCCTGGGCGGCTTCCTGCGCCCGGTTCTGCACGAGCCGGGCGGCGGCAAACGACGTGGCCAGGCCGAGCGCCAGCGTCAGCAGCGCGGCGAGGGTCGCGGATCGCGCGGGCCGGACCCTGCGCGGAGCCGGCCCGGCCTTGAAGGCGGGCACATGGACTGTCATTGCCGTTCATCCTGACGGATTTCGCCGGCGGCCGGCGGGCGGCGGGCCGGACGCGGGGCACGGGAAGCGGGGCAGGCCGAAACTGCGATATCGCCCGAAATTGTGCGCGTTTTGTCCGGATTCGCCAATCGGGACCGATGCGTACGCCTGTTTCCGTGCGGGCTTGACCGGCATCAACCGGACGATGCGCGTCGGGCCCAGACTGGTCTGGCATGCCGGTCAAATCCGAACGGCAACGGGGAGGCTCCATGTATGCACGGATCTTTGCGGCACTCGACGGCAGCCGCGCTTCGCGACTCGCGCTCGACGAGGCGATCGCGCTCGCCCGCGATTCAGGCGGCCTGATCGTCGCCGTGTGCGTGGTATCGGACGCGCCAAGGGTGGCCGACGTCGACAGCGGCTATATCGGCCAGCGCGACCCGGCCGGGCTGGATGCGGACAGGGCCGCGATCGCGGTGGCGGACGCGGAGACCGCGTTTCGCCTGTGCGGCGTCCGCGGCACGGCACACACGCTCGACGCGTGCGGCGAGGACGTGTCGTCCGTTCTGGCGCGGGCCGCCGCCGAATGCGACGCGGAGCTGATCGTGATGGGCACGCACGGGCGGCGCGGCGTGCGCCGCGCGTTGCTCGGCAGCGTCGCCGAATCGCTGGTGCGCACCGCCGACCGGCCGGTGCTGGTCGTGCGGGAGGGGCAGGGCGCGTGTGCGGCCGTGTTGTGACAAAAAGGGGGCGGCCGCAAGCGGCTGCCCCCTTTTCGACGGCTCACTCAGTGAGACAGCAGCACCGGCACCGTCATCGTCTCGAGGATCGTGCGTGTGGCGCCGCCCAGCACGCGTTCGTGCATGCGCGCATGGCTGTACAAACCCATCACGAGCAGGTCCGCGTGCAGGTCGGTCACCCGGTTCAGCAGCGTCGCGCCCACGCCGACCGACCGGTCGCGCGGCGTCGTGGAGAACGACGCGCGAACGCCGTGCCGTTCGAGATACGCGGCGACGTCGACGCCTGCGGGCGTCTTGTCCGGATCGGGCTGCCCGCGCACGACCGTCTCGACGTTGACGAAGCGCGCGCGGGCGAGCAGCGGCAGCGCATCGGCCATCACGCGGGCGGCTTCGCGCCCGCCGTCCCAGCCGATCAGCACGTTCTCGCCGATCGTTCGCACGTCGCCGGCGTAGGGCACGACGATCGCCGGGCGGCCGCTGCCCATCACGACATCCTCGACGAAATGACGTGCGACGTAGGTCATGCGATCGTCGGGGTCTTCCTGGCCGAGCACCAGCAGATCGGCGTGACGCGCGTGCAGAATGGCGGCGGCGGTCGCGTCGCCGGTGGGGGCCTGCCATTCGACGCTGCGTCCCGCGCGCTCGGCGGCCGTCAGGAATTTTTCCTCGGCTTCCTTGCGGCGCTGCTCGCACAGCCGCTCGTACACGGCAAGCTTCAGCGGTTCGTCGGGCCGCCGCAACGGCTCGAACAGGTCCTGGCAGACCACGTAGAGGCCGATCAGATGCGCGTTCCAGCGCGCCGCGAGTTCGAGTGCGAGGCCGACGCGCGTCGCGCAGCGCTCGCTGTCGTCGAGGTGGACGAGCAGGGTCTTGTAGCTCATGACGGCTCCTTTTCGGTTGATGCCGCGGCGGTTTCGGCGGGTTTCTCCGACGGGCAGTTCGCCGGAATCATCAGGACGGGGCAGGTGGCCAGGCGCAGCACGCGCTCGGCCACGCTGCCGAGGAAGAGACGCTGGAAGCCGCGCCGGCCGTGCGTGCCCATCACGATCAGATCGGCCCCGGTTTCGTCGGCAAGACGGACGATCCGGCGCGGAATGTCCTCGCCCGCGGGCTCGACGTTGGAGATCTGCGGCGTGCCGGCCACGTCGCGCGCTTTCAGGCGTCGCGCCGCGTCGTCGGTGACGCGCAGCCCCTCTTCGCGGAAGGCATCGACGAGGATCGACGGATCGTATCCGTACGTGTCGTAGGCCGGCACCAGGAAATCGACGACGTAGACGGGGGTTAGCCGCGCACCCGTCTCCGCCGCGAGCGTCAGCGCGGCGTCGAGTGCGCGGGACGACGTGTCGCTGCCGTCGAGCGCAACCAGAATGTTCGAGTACATGGCATTTCCCTTGAACGGATGTGGATGAAGTCATCATCGGCGCGTGCGCGCCGACGGCGCTGATCTGGATCAAGCGGCGCGGTTGCCGCGCAGCACGCGCACCGCGGCGCGTGCCGCGACCCACGCTTCGTTGGTCGGCTCGACGACCACCGTGACCGCGCTCGACGCGGACGACACGACCTGCGCATGGCCGGCATTCGCGCACACGTCGAGGTCGATGCCGAGCCAGCCGAGCGATGCGCAGATCCGCTCGCGCAACACGGCCGAGTGCTCGCCGATGCCGGCCGTGAAGACCAGCATGTCGAGGCCGCCGAGCAGCGCGGTCAGCGCACCGGCCTCGCGCACGATGCGATGGACGTACAGCGCCAGCGCATCGGCGGCCGGCGCATCGCCGGCGGCTTCGCGTGCCAGCAGCACGCGCGGGTCGCCCGACGCGCCCGAGACGCCCTTGAGCCCCGACTCGTGATACAGCAGGTGGCCCAGCGCGTCGCCCGACAGCTTGCCGACTTCGAGCAGGTGCAGGACGACACCGGGATCGAGCGCCCCGCAGCGCGTGCTCATCATCAGCCCGTCGAGTGCCGAGAAGCCCATCGTCGTCGCGACACTGCGGCAGTCGCGCATCGCGCACAGGCTGGCACCGCTGCCGAGATGGGCGGCGATCACGCGGCCGTGCGCACGTGCGCCGAACCGCTCGTCGAGCGCGACGGCCAGGTATTCGTACGACAGGCCGTGGAACCCGTAGCGCCGTACGCCCTCGTCGAACCACGCGTGCGGCAGCGGGAGCAACTGCTCGGTGCGCGGCAGCGTGCGATGAAATGCCGTGTCGAACACGGCGATGTGCGGGACGCCCGGAAACGCGCCGCGCAGCACGTCGATCGCGTCGAGGCCGTGCGGCTGATGCAACGGGGCGAGCGGCGTCAGCGTGCGTAGCGCGCCGAGCACCGCGTCGTCGACGATCACCGGCTCCATGAAGCGTGTGCCGCCGTGCACGACGCGATGGGCAATGGCGCCCACCGTGATGTGCGGCAACTGCCCGCGGATCCACGTCGCGATCCGCGCGAGCACGTCGCGACAGGGGTCGCTCGCACCGAGCGGCAATGTGCCGGCCGGTTCGGCGTCGAAGCGGATCGACACGCCGTTGCCGGTCTCGACCGCTTCGCCCTCGTGCAGCGGCCGTCGCGCGGGATCGTCGTGCGGCGGATACGCAAAGAGCGCGAACTTCACGCTCGACGAACCGGCATTGACGACGAGGAGCGCGAGCGTGCGCATCGGCCGGCTCAGTGCGACATCAGCACCGGCAGCGTCATCGACCCCAGCACCGTGCGCGTGGCGCCGCCCATCACCAGTTCGCGCCAGCGCGGATGGCCGTAGGCCCCCATCACGAGCAGGTCGGAACCCGTTTCGTAAGCGCGTGACAGCAGCGTGTCGCCGATCGACGCATCGGCGCCGGTACCGATGTCGAGCACGTTCACGTCGTGCGCGTGGCGTGCCAGCATCAGCGCGGCATCGGCGGCCGGAATGCGCGTGGTCGCCGCCTCCGAATCGGCGTCGACCACGGCGGCGACCGTCGTGCGCTTCGCATGCTCGAGAAACGGGAGCGCGTCGTGCGCGGCGCGGGCCGCTTCGCGGCTGCCGTCCCATGCGACGAATACCCGTTCGCCGATCGACGGAAATTCTCCGGTGTACGGCACGAACAGCACCGGGCGGCCGGCGGACAGCACCAGGTTCTCCGGAAACTGGTCGTCGATAAAGGTCTCGGGATCGTTCGGGTCGCTCTGGCCCGCAATCACGAGATCGGCGAGTCGCGCGGCCCGCAGCACGGCCTGATTCGCGCGTTCGTCCGCGCGAACCCAGGTCGCCGGCACCTTGGCGCGGGCGGTCTCCGCATGGAACAGGCGCTCCAGCGCGGCGAGCCGTTCGTCGCGCCGCTCGCGGTGCTCGCGGAAATAGTCGGCGGAACCGGCCATCACGTAGAACGAATACGGCTCGGGCGTGTAGACCGCGAACAGCCCGGTGAGATGCGCACCGAAGCGCCGGGCGAGACGCAACGCGAACTCGAGGCGCGAATGCGCGCGGGCGCTCGTATCGAGGTGCACGACCATGCTTTTGTAGCTCATCGGAATCGCTCCATCGACGGGTGATCCGCCAGTGCAATCCAGTCTACGAAGCAGGGTTTCCGCGCGCTTGACTCAGATCAACGGCAGCCGAGCGCCGCGGCCGCACAGTGAGGCGGTCGCCATGCCGATGCCCGGCAGGCGGCACGAGGCGGATGCGAACCCGTTGACCGGATCGAAGGAGGGAACACGATGAGCGCCCATGCTTTGACGACACCGAACGACGCTTGCCGCGCGGGATGCGATCTTGCATTGCGCATGGCCGCGCTGAACCGAGGCTGGCAGCAGGAATGGCATGCGCTCGCGGGGCGCTGCATCGAACGGGACCGCGACGCCGTGCGCGGCCTGCAGCAGGCGCTCACGGCTACGAACGAGTGGACGGCCTTCGGTGAAGCGGCCCGGCTGGCGATGCGCGACTACACGGTCGCCACCGTCGCGATCTGGCAGGACGCCACCGAGCTCTGCATGCGCGGGCAGTTCGAGAGTGCCGGCGCGTGGCGCACGTGGCTGCGCGAATACGGCCCCGGCGGGCTGGCGCGCTACCAGACCGATTGGCTGCCCGACCTCGGGCGGCTGGCCGTGATCAACGAGGCCAGCATGCCGTGGCGCGACTGGATGGCGGCGTTCGAGCTCGGCATCACGGAGGCCGTCGGCGCGAGCGACGGCGGGCCGGTGGCCATGCGACTGCCGGACGACCACCTTGCCGCGCGGGAGCACGATCATGTCCGCTAGGCGCGTCGCGTTCGTCACGGGTGGAATGGGCGGCCTTGGCGCCGCGATCAGCCGTTGCCTGCACGACGCGGGCATGACGGTGGCGGTGTCGCACACCGAACACAACGACCACGTCGCGACGTGGCTCACGCAGGAACGCGACGCCGGCCGCGCGTTTCATGCGTACGAGGTCGACGTTGCCGATTACGATGCGTGCCAGCACTGCGCGGCACGCGTGCTGGCCGAATTCGGGCGCGTCGACGTGCTCGTCAACAACGCCGGCATCACGCACGATGCCACCTTCGTGAAGATGACCAAGGGCATGTGGGATGCGGTGCTGCGCACCAACCTCGACAGCATGTTCAACATGACGAAGCCGTTCGTGCCCGGCATGATCGACGCGGGCTTCGGGCGGATCGTGAACATCGGGTCCGTCAACGGTTCGAGAGGTGCGTACGGGCAAACGAACTACGCGGCCGCGAAGGCCGGCATCCACGGCTTCACGAAGGCGCTCGCGCTCGAGCTCGCGCGTCACGGCGTGACGGTCAACACGGTCGCGCCAGGCTACCTGGATACGGCGATGCTCGAATCGGTGCCGAAGGAAGTGCTCGACACGAAGATCCTGCCGCAGATCCCGGTGGGGCGTCTCGGCCGCCCCGACGAGATCGCCGCGCTCGTCGGCTTCCTGTGTTCCGATGCGGGCGCATTTGCGACGGGTGCCGAATTCGATGTCAACGGCGGCATGCACATGCAATGACAGCCTCCGTCATCCGTGCACCGTTCACGCACGAATCGAATCCGCCGCCGGATCGGGGCGGGCAGGTGTCGCGTTCCGCCGAATGCCCGGCGGGAACGACTTCGCCTGCCGAACAATGGAACCGCGCAGCGCATGCGACCGTCGCCGCGATGACCTTCGGGCTGTCGCCCGTATCGCTGGCGCTGGCCATGCTCGATTGGGGCGCGCATCTGGCGGTGTCGCCGGGGAAGTGCTTCGAGCTCGCGACGCAGGCGTGCACGGCCGCCGTTGCACCGGCGGCAAACCGGCGTGAGGGCGACGCCGACGCTGCAGACATGAGCGGCCTTGCCGTGCATGCCGGCGAGGCCGATCCGCGCTTCGCCGCGCCGGCGTGGGCCGGCTGGCCGTTCAGCGCGTATCGCGACAGTTTCCTGTCGATCCAGCGCTGGTGGCGCGACGCAACGCGCGGCGTGCCGGGCGTCGAACGGCACCACGAGGAACTGGTCGGGTTCGTCGCGCGACAGTGGCTCGACGCGTGCTCGCCAGGCAATTTCCTGGCGACCAATCCGGTCGCGCTCGACGCGACGATGCGCAGCGGCGGCGCGAATCTCGCGGCAGGCTTCCGGAACTGGCTGGACGACGCGAGCGCGTTGCTCGATCGCACGAGCGGCACGCGGGCCCGCGACACGCGCACGTATCTGCCGGGACGCGACGTGGCGATCACGCCGGGCCGCGTCGTCTGGCGCAACGCGCTGTGCGAGCTGCTGCAATACGACCCGACGACGCCCGCCGTGGCGCGCGAACCGATCCTGATCGTGCCGTCGTGGATCATGAAGTACTACATCCTCGATCTGCAGCCGCACAACTCGCTGATCCGCTTCCTGGTCGACGCGGGCTACACCGTGTTTGCGGTGTCGTGGCGCAACCCGGGCGCGGAGGCCCGCGACGTCGGGCTCGACGATTATCTGCGTGACGGGTGCATGGCGACGCTCGACGCCGCCCGGTCGATCTGCGGCGAAGCGGTCCACGCGGTCGGCTATTGCCTGGGCGGCACGCTGCTGGCGATCGGCGCGGCGGCGCTCGCACGCGACGGGCGGCAACACGACGCACTGCGCTCCGTCACGTTGCTGGCGGCCCAGACCGATTTCAGCGAACCCGGCGAGCTCGGCCTGTTCATCGACGCGAGCGAACTGTCCGCACTCGACGCGCTGATGTGGCGGCAGGGTTACCTGGACGGCGCGCAGATGTCCGCCGCGTTCGAACTGCTGAACGCGCGCGACCTGATCTGGTCGCGGATGATGAGCGAATACCTGCTCGGCACGCGCACGAAGCCCAACGACCTGATGTCGTGGAATGCGGACACCACGCGCATGCCGTATCGGATGCATTCGGAATACCTGACGCGGCTCTTTCTCGACAACGATCTCGCGGCCGGCCGCTACTGCGTCGACGGGCGGCCGGTCGCGTTGTCGGATCTCGACGTGCCGACGTTCGTGGTCGGCACCGAGCGCGATCACGTGTCGCCGTGGGGTTCCGTCTACAAGCTCCACCTGCTCACGCACCACGCACTGACCTTCGTGCTGACATCGGGCGGGCACAACGCGGGCATCGTGTCCGAACCCGGCCATGCGGGGCGCCACTATCGATGCGCGACCCGCGACCCCGGCGCGGCCTACCGCAGCCGGCACGATTTCGTACGCGACACGCCGGCGGTCGACGGATCGTGGTGGACCTGCTGGCGCGACTGGCTGCACGCGCGCTCGTCGGGCGACGTGCCGGCCCGTACGCCGGCCGCGGGGTTTGCGGCGGCGCCCGGCACCTACGTACTCGAAACATGAGCGAAAACCCGCCGCCGGAGGGGCTCGACGACGCCTGCCTGCCCGGCTTGCTGCCACGCCCGGACGGCGCATTACCCGAGCTGATCGCGCGGGCGCGCAACGCGGCGCCGCTCGTCGTCGCCGTCGTGCATCCGTGTGACGCGACCAGTCTCGTTGCGCTCGCGGCGCTGCGCACGTCACCCCTGGGGGCGGCGATCGAACCGCTGATCGTCGCGCCGCGCGCCAAGGTGCAACGCGTGGCGAACGAGGCGGGCGTCGATCTTTCGACGTGGACGATCGAGGACGTGCCGCACAGCCATGCGGCGGCGGCCCGCGCGGTCGAACTGGCGGCGGCCGGCCGCGCCGGCGCGCTGATGAAGGGCAGCCTGCACACGGACGAGCTGATGGGCGCGGTCGTCGCGGCCGGTTCGGGCCTGCGCACCGACAAGCGCATGTCCCACTGTTTCCTGATCGAGGCGCCGGCGTATCCGCGCCCGTTCATCCTGACCGACGCGGCGGTGAACATCGCGCCGGATCTCGCGCAGAAGGCGGC
The DNA here is from genome assembly GCF_040545135.1 of Burkholderia sp. 572. Lineage (NCBI taxonomy): Bacteria > Pseudomonadati > Pseudomonadota > Betaproteobacteria > Burkholderiales > Burkholderiaceae > Burkholderia > Burkholderia sp. 572. Next base: position 95,439 of record NZ_JBEPLH010000016.1, read on the forward strand.
CATCACGCAGAACGCGATCGACGTCGCACATGCGCTGGGCGTTGCCTGCCCGCGCGTGGCGGTGCTGTGCGCGGTCGAAACCGTCAATCCGGCGATGCGCTCGACGCTCGATGCGGCCGCGCTCGCGAAGATGGCCGAGCGCGGCCAGCTCACGGGTGCGATCGTCGACGGCCCGCTCGCGTTCGACAACGCGATTTCGCTGCGGGCGGCGCACGACAAGGGGATAGATTCGCCGGTAGCCGGCCGCGCCGACATCCTGGTCGTTCCCGATATCGAAGCCGGCAACCTGCTCGCGAAGCAGCTCGAATACCTGGGGGGTGCCGTCAGCGCAGGCATCGTCGTCGGCGCACGCGTGCCGATCGTGCTGACGAGCCGTGCCGACGGCATCGCCGTCCGGATCGCTTCGTGTGCACTTGCGACGGTGCTGGCGCAGGGTCGGCATCACCTGCAGTCCTGATGAATGAACCCGAAACCCTTTCTTTCGATGGAGGAACCGCGATGAAAGCACTCGTCTACCACGGACCCGGGCGCAAGGCGCTCGAGGAGCGGCCGAGGCCGGAACTGCAGTCGCCCACCGACGCGATCGTCCGCGTGACGCGCACGACGATCTGCGGTACCGATCTGCATATTCTCAAGGGCGACGTACCGACCTGCGAACCCGGCCGCATTCTCGGCCATGAGGGCGTCGGCATCGTCGAGCAGGTCGGCGCCGCGGTCGATTCACTGAAGCCGGGCGATCCCGTGCTCATTTCGTGCATCTCGTCGTGCGGCCGCTGCGAGTACTGCCGGCGCGGCCTGTATTCTCACTGCACGACGGGCGGCTGGATCCTCGGCAACCGGATCGACGGCACGCAGGCCGAGTACGTGCGCATCCCGCATGCGCAGACGAGCCTCTACCGGATTCCGCCGGGCGCGGACGAGGACGCGCTCGTGATGCTGTCCGACATCCTGCCGACCGGGTTCGAATGCGGCGTGCTGAACGGCAAGGTGCAGCCCGGCTGCTCGGTCGCGATCGTCGGCGCGGGCCCGATCGGGCTGGCGGCGTTGCTGACCGCGCAGTTCTACTCGCCCGCGCGGATCATCATGATCGACCCGGACAGCAACCGGCTCGAGGTGGCGCGGCGTTTCGGCGCGACCGATTGCATCGACGGCCGCAGCGGCGACCCGGTGGCGGAGGTCATGAAACTGACCGACGGCGTCGGCGTGGATTGCGCGATCGAGGCGGTCGGCATTCCGGCGACGTTCGAGATGTGCACCTCGCTGGTGGCGCCGGGCGGCGTGGTCGCGAACGTCGGCGTGCACGGGGTCAAGGCCGACCTGCACCTCGAGAAGCTGTGGGATCGCAATATCTCGATCACGACGCGGCTCGTCGACACGGTCAGCACGCCGATGCTGCTGAAGACCGTACGCGCCGGGCGCCTCGATCCGACGCGCCTGATCACGCACCGGTTCTCGCTCGACGACGTCGAGCGCGCATACGACACCTTCGGCCGCGCGGCGCAAACCCATGCGCTGAAGGTCATCATCGAAGTCGGTTGATCGCCGATAGCCGATAGCCACGCGGCGCGCCGCGAGCACGGGACCCGGCGCGCGATGTCCGGTTCCCGTGCACGCGCCGGCCCGCGCGTCGCAGGCGTCGCCGTCAGGATGAAAGCGCGGCCGGCTCGTGCGTATCGCCCGATTCGACCGCGTCGAGATCGACGCACTGCGCGTAAGTCGGCACCTCGCACGGCCAGTGCAGTCGCTCCGCGATACGCCGCCGCATCGCATCGGCCGCCGCGGGTTCGCCGTGCGTGACGAAGGTCCGCACTGGCGCGCGCTGCATCGTGCCGAGCCAGCGGAGAATCTCCTCGTAGTCGGCATGCGCGGAGAGCGTCGTGATCGACTCGACCTGCGCGCGCACGCGCACGTATTCGCCGTGAATCTTCAGCGTCGGCTCGTGCGCGGCCAGCGCCGCGCCGCGTGTGCCGGCCGCCTGGTAGCCGACCAGCGCGATCGTGTTGCGCGCATCGGGCGCGTAGCGGCTCAGGTGATGCAGCACGCGGCCGCCCGTTGCCATCCCGCTGCCGGCGATGATGACCATCGGGCCATGATGGTCGGCGATCGCTTTCGACTGCTCGACCGACCGGATCATCGTGGCCGCGTGACCGAGCGCATTCGCTTCGGACGGCGTCAGCCGGTGCTCGAGAATATGGTGACGATAGATCTCGGTCACGTCCGTCGCCATCGGGCTGTCGAGATATACCGGGACGCGCGCCATGCGGCCGGACGCCTTCAGCCGCGCGATGTAGTGCAGGATTTCCTGCGCGCGCCCGACGGTGAAGCAGGGCATCACCACGACGCCGCCGCGCGCGAAAGTCTTGTCGAACAGCGCGGCCAGTTCGTTCTCGGGGTCCGATTCCGGATGCAGACGGTCGCCGTACGTCGATTCGACGACCACGAAGTCCGCATGCGCGGGCGCCAGCGGCGGCTGCATGATCGGGTCGTGATAGCGGCCGAGGTCGCCCGAGAACGCGAGCACCTTGTGATTCCAGTGCATCACGACGCTCGCCGCACCGAGGATGTGCCCGGCCGGCAGCAGGCGGAACGCCAGGCCGCCGCCCAGTGCGGTGCATTCGTCGAACGCGACGGGCTTCAGCAGTTGCAGCGCGCGCTGCGCATCTTCCAGCGTGTAGAGCGGCTGTGCGGGGTGATGCTTCGAGTAGCCGTGGCGGTTCGCGAAGTCGGCTTCCTCTTCCTGCAGCCGCGCGCTGTCGCGCAGCATGATGTCGCAGAGTTCGGCCGTGGCGGCCGTGCAGTACACGGGCCCGCGATATCCTTCGCGCACCAGTACCGGAAGGTAGCCGGTATGGTCGATATGCGCGTGCGTGAGCACGACCGCGTCGAGCGTGTCGGGCGCGAGCGGCAACGGGCTCCAGTTGCGCAGCCGCAGGTTCTTCGTGCCCTGGAACAGGCCGCAATCGACCAGCACGCGCCGGTTGCCGTGCTCGAGCAGGTACTTCGAGCCGGTCACGGTTTCGGTCGCGCCGAGAAAAGTCAGTTTCATGGATGCCTCACCGGGAGTCGAGGGAGCAGTGAACCGATTACAGCGCGGATGCGCGTGAAGCGATTGACGGAAATCAGGGATTGCCGTATCCGTGCCCGGGATAGGTGAGGTTCGTCCTCCAGCCGTTGCGGCTACGGTTTGACGTCAATCAACGCGCGGGCCGGACGGTGGCGCGATAGTGGTCGCATGCGCGAGGGCGATGTCGTGATTCCGCCCTCCGCGCGGGCCGCGTATATGCCGTACACACCATAGGCAGCGAGATTTCGACGCGATAGGGACGAATCCATCATGACGCTGATCGCCAACCTGGACGGCGCGCGGACCGGCTACCGGCTGTGCTTCGTCCGCGCGCCCTGGGCGTGGTTTACGTGCCTGCCGCTCGACCTGCAATGCGGCCAAAGCTGGGCCGACGTGCCCTATCAGGACGTCGCGCAACCGCCTTACAGCGATTCGCGCACTCAGCTGCTGCGCGTGGCGTTCGACGCGCCGCGCCTGCTGCCGCCCGAGGCCGGCCGGCACGGGCAGGACTGGAGCGTCGAGCAGATCAACGGCGGCGCGGTGCCGTGGCTGCGCAGCGAGGAATTCGTCGACGCGATGAAGCTGGCCGTGCCGGCGGGGGCGACACTCGCCGAATTCGTCGAGACGATCGAGGCCGCCGGCGGTACCGTCTACGGCCCGCTCGGCTGGGCCGAGTTGCCGCCCTGGCAGCGGCCGGACATCGTGGCGCACACGTAGACGGGCTGACTCCGGACGACCGCACGGCCGCGTTTCAGCCCGGGTCACCCCAGCCGCCGCCGAGCGCGACGTAGAACGCGACCGTGTCCTGCAGCCGCTGCGCGACTGCCTGCAGCCACGCAAGGCGCGCCTGATGGTATTGCACGTCGGTGACCAGCAACTGCACGTAGCCCGGGATCACGCCGAGCAGCGTCGTCTTGCCGCTGCCGGACGGCCCGACGATCAGCAGCCTCTCGCCGAAGTTCGCGTCATCGACACCTCGCACAACGCCTGCGCTCGCCAGCGGCCGAATTCAACTGTGCGACGAAAGCAGCGACGCCCGACACCAGCGCGACGATCGCGTACGGGAGGACGGGCGCCCCGGCGAGCATCGCGTGCTCGACGCCCAGCAGCGACGCGAGTGCGGTGAACACGCCGAGCGTGGCAAGAACGATTCGGTTTGGCAGGCGCATCATGACGTTCTCCGGCGAGGCGGCCGCCGGCCGCCGTGAGCGCGATGCCGCCCTGCCGCCATCGCGGCCGCCGCGGCTATCACAGGACGTGTCGTCATGATCGCGTGAAGGGTGCCGGCACGGTTGATCTGTATCAACGGACGAATGGGGCCGCCGCGCGCGCGTCCGGCCGCCCGCCGGGCCGGTTACGCCATTTGGGCGATCGTCTTGCGAAAGCGGGTCAGCGACAGCAGGAACAGCGCGCAGCCGATCGCGAACAGCACGGCGAACTGGATCCAGACCGCATCGAGTCCCGCGCCGCGGTACAGGATGCGTTGCGCGAGTTCGACGAAATGCGTGGTCGGCGCGGCCAGCATGATGTCCTGCACGGCGAGCGGCATGCTCTCGCGCGGTGTCAGTCCGCCTGACAGCAGTTGCAGCGGCAGCAGCACGAGCACGAGCAACATCCCGAACTGCGGCATGCTGCGCACGAGCGTCGCGAGAAAGATTCCCATCGACGTCGTCGCGAACAGGTGCAGCGCCATCCCGGCCACGAACAGCGGGATGGAGCCCGGAATCGGCACGTGCAGCGCTCCGCCCACGACCAGCGTCAGCGATGCGACGGCCGCCACCGTGACGACGAGCCCCATCGACCAGACCTTCGCGAGCATGATTTCCGCGGCGGTGACCGGCATCACGAGCAGGTGCTCGATCGTGCCGTGCTCGCGTTCGCGGATCAGCGCGGCCCCGGTGAGGATCATCGACAGCATCGTCACGTTGTTGATCAGCTCCATCAGCGCGCCGAACCACACTTCGTCGAGATTCGGGTTGAAGCGCATCCGCATCGCGAGATCGACGGGCGGCGACGCCGTGCCGCGATAGCGCCGCACGAATGCGTCGATCTCGCCCGACACGATCTGCTGCACGTATCCGCCGCCGGTAAAGGCCTGCGTCATGCGGGTCGCGTCGACGTTGAGCTGGATCGTCGCGTGACGGCCGGCGAGCACGTCGCGCTGGAAATCCGGCGGAATGTCGAGCGAGAACGTGTAGTCGCCGTTGTCGAGGCCGTGATCGGCCGCGGCCGCGTCGACGATCGGCGGCGGTGCGAACTGCGGCGGGAAGAACGCCGACGCGATGCGCGCCGATAGCGGCGACGCATCTTCGTCGACGATCGCGATCGGCACCTTGTGCAGCGTTTCCGGGCGCGCGGTGGCCGCGACGTAGATCGACGCGCTGAACGTGTAGACGATCAGCACGAGCAGGATCGGGTCGCGGGCGAGGCTCCAGAGCTCCTTGACCCCGAGCCGGAAGATGACGAGCAGGCGCGACATGGTCAGCGCTCCTGTTTGCGCAGCAGGGCGGCGGTCATGGCCAGGATGGCCGGCGCCGCCGCGAGCAGCGGCCAGAACTGCGACGACAGGTCGCCCAGGCCGAGCGCCTTGTTGTAGACGCCGCGGCTGATCGCGAGCATGTAGGTGGCCGGGTAGACCGCCCCGATCCACTTGCCGGCGCCTTCCAGCGACGACAGCGGCGTGAGCAGCCCCGAGAACTGCACGACGGGAATCAGCGTGCCGACGATCGTCATGAAGATCGCGGCGATCTGGCTGCGCGTGAACGTCGACGCGAACAGGCCGATGCCCGTGGCCACCACGTTGAAGACCAGCACCGCGGCCGCGAGCGTGAAGAAGCTGCCCTTGATCCGCACGCCGAACGCGACGTCGGCCAGCACGACCATCAGCAGGAAGTTCAGCATGGCGAGCATCACGTAGGGCGCCTGCTTGCCGAGCAGGAATTCCGCGCGTGTGACGGGCGTGACGTACAGGTTGACGATCGACCCGAGCTCCCGTTCCCGGACGACGGCGAGCGCCGTCAGCATCGCGGGCAGCATCAGCAGCAGCATCGGCATGATGGCCGGAATCATCGCCGGCAGGCTCTTGACGTCCGGGTTGTAGCGATAGCGCACGGCGATCTCGACGGCCGGCGCGAGCGACGCGCCGAGCCGGTGCTTCGCCTGGTCGCGCAGCCAGTTCTCGTGCATGCCGGCGACGTAGCCGCGGATCGTCTCGGCGCGCATCGGCATCGCGCCGTCGATCCACGCGCCGATCTCGACCCGGCGGCCGTGCGCGACGTCCCGCGCGAACCCGGGCGGAATCTCGATCGCGAGCGACAGCTGGCCGTTGCGCATGCGGCGGTCGATCTCGCGCTCGTCCGCGAGCGGCGCACGCGGCACGAAGTAGCGCGAGCCGCCGAGGTTCTGTGCATAGTCCTGGCTCAGGATCGACTGGTCGCGGTCGAGCACCGCGAACGTCAGGTTGTCGACGTCGAGGCTGATGCCGATGCTGATGACGCACATCAGGACGAGCGACCCGAACAGGGCCAGCGTCGCGCGCAGCGGGTCGCGCCGCAGCTCCAGCACTTCCCGCCACAGGTAGCTGCCGGCGCGCGCCGGGCTGAACCACGCGGCCGCGCGGGCGGCGCCGGCCCGGGCGGCGGGGGCCTCGGGCGGCGCGTTCAGCCAGCCCGCGTCGGACGCGGCGTCCATCGGAACGCTGTCCGCACGCTGCGCGTCGGTCAGGTACGCGATGAACGCCTCCTCGAGCGTGCCGGCGCCGCGCATGCGCACGAGTTCCCCCGGCGACGCGCTGGCGAGCACCCGGCCCGCGTGCATCAGCGAGATGCGATCGCAGCGCTCGGCTTCGTTCATGAAGTGCGTCGAGATGAAGATCGTCACGCGATCCTGCCGGGCGATCTCGATCATCAGCCGCCAGAAGTCGTCGCGCGCGACGGGATCGACACCCGACGTCGGCTCGTCGAGGATCAGCAGTTCGGGCTTGTGCACCATCGCGACCGCGAGCGACAGCCGCTGCCGCATGCCGAGCGGCAGGCTTTCGGGTAACGCGTCGAGTACGCCGGTGAGTCCGAAGCGCCCGGCCATTTCGTCGACCCGCCCCGGTACGTCAGCCTCCGGCACGCCGAACAGGCGCGCATGCAGCACGAGGTTCTGCCGGACGGTCAGCTCGCCATACAGCGAAAACCCCTGCGACATGTAGCCGACCCGCCGGCGCGTGTCGATGTCGTCGGCCGCGACCGGCTGGCCGAACAGCGTCGCCGTGCCTTCGGAGGCCGGCAGCAGGCCCGTGAGCATCTTCATCGTCGTCGACTTGCCGCAGCCGTTGGAGCCGAGGAAGCCGAAGATCTCGCCGCGGCGGATTTGCAGGCTCACGTGATCGACCGCGACGAAATCGCCGAACCGCATCGTCAGCCCGTCGGCCTCGATCGCGTAGCCGGCGGCGGGTTCGGGCTGAAACGGCGCGATCCGGATCGGCTCGTGCCCGCGTCGCTGCGCGTCCGGGAGCAACGCGACGAATGCGCCTTCGAGCGTGTCGCACCCGGTGCGGGCCAGCAGTTCGTCCGGGCTGCCGGTCGCCAGCACCCGCCCGGCGTCCATCGCGATCAGCCGGTCGAAGCGCCGGGCTTCGTCCATGTACGCGGTCGCCACCAGCACGCTCATCGCCGGGCGGGCGGCCCGGATGCGCGCGATCAGTTCCCAGAACTGGGCGCGCGACAGCGGATCGACGCCGGTCGTCGGTTCGTCGAGGATCAGCAGGTCAGGATCGTGGATCAGCGCGCAGCACAGGCCGAGCTTCTGCTTCATGCCGCCGGACAGCTTGCCGGCGGGGCGATCCAGGAACGGGTGGAGGCCGGTGCTGCGCGTGAGCGCGTCGATCCGGCGGCGCCGCTCCGCCGCATCGTGGCCGAACAGCCGCGCGAAGAACTGCAGGTTTTCCTCGACGGACAGCGTCGCGTAGAGGTTCCGGCCCAGGCCTTGCGGCATGTACGCGATGCGCCGGCACACGCGCGCGCGATGACGGCGCGACGCCAGGTCGCCGCCGAGGGCCCAGACGCGCCCCTGCTGGATCGCGCGTGCGCCGGATACGAGCGCGAGCAGGCTCGACTTGCCGACCCCGTCCGGGCCGATCAGCCCGACCATGCGGCCGGCCGGGATGTCGAGCGTCACGTCGTCGAGCGCGGCCTTGTCGCCGTAGCGCAGCGAGACGCCGGACAGCCGCGCGACCGGCGCGGGCGCCGGCGGCGTTTCGGTCGCGCCGGCACCGGTATCGGCCGGGAGCGCCGATTTCATTGCGGCACCTTGATCGCGAGGCGCGCGGGCCACGCGGCGTTCGGATCGACCTTCAGCCATGCGACACCCGGCAGCCCGGTCTTGACGAGCTTCAGGTGGCGCTGCAGCAGGTCGCGGTCGATGCGTGCCTTCACCCGGAACATCAGCTTCTGCCGCTCGGTGGCCGTCTCGACCGTCTTCGGCGTGAACTGCGCGGTGCTCGACACGTACGACACGCGGGCCGGAATCACGTATTCCGGCGCCGCGTCGAGCACGATCCGCACGTCGGCGCCGAGCGGCACCCGGCCGACGACCGTCTCGGGCAGGAAGAACGTCATGTAGACGTCCGACAGGTCGACCACGTTGAGCACCTTGCCGCCGGCTGGCAGCACCTCGCCCGATTCGGCCACGCGATACTGCACGCGCCCGTCGCGCGGCGAGGTCAGGTCGCTGTCCGAGATGTCGGCCTGCACGCGCGCGACGGTCGCCTGCGCGGCCGTCACCGCCGAGTGCGCGGCGACCAGTTGGGCCCGGGTCGCATCGATCGCGGCCTGGGCTGCCTGCACCTGCGCGCGCGCCGCATTCACGGTCGCCCGCAGGCTACCGGCGCGCGCGCGATCGTCGTCGAGTTCCTGCATCGACGACGCACCGTCGCGCGACAGCGTTTCGGAGCGCGCGAGCCGCCGCGTCGCCGCATCCAGTTCGCTTTCCCGCTGGACGACGACGGCCTCGGCCGCCGCCTTGTCGCTGCGCCGCTGCGCGACCTGCGCGTCGATGCTCGCCGCCGTGTTCACGGCCTGCGCCTCCCGGGCGCGCGCCTCGTCGAGCTGTGCCTGGAGGACGACCACGTCCATGCGCGCGAGCGGCTGCCCGGCCTTCACGAAGTCGCCTTCGTCGACGAGCATCGCGGTGACGCGCCCCGGCAGCTTGGTCGCGACGTCGATCTCGGTCGCCTCGATGCGGCCGTTGCCGCTCACGAGGCCGGCATCGGCCTGCCCGTCACGCCAGCGCGTCCATCCGAAATACGTGATGCCGATCGCGAGCACGGCGACGCCTGCCCCGATCAGAAGAGGGCGCTTGAGGGTTTTCATCGTATGGAATCCGGATTCGTCGATTCGTTGGTCGGTCGCGCGGCGGCCGCGTCGCCGTCGTGCGTGGCGCCGCCGAGCGCGCCGTACAGCGCGACGCGGCTCGACAACAGCGCGCGACGCGTCATCACCCATTGCTGCTCCGCGTTCATCAGGTCCCGCTGCGCGTCGAGCACCTCGAGGAAGCGGGTCGCGCCGCTGTCGTAGCGCAGCTTCGCGAGGCGGGCCCGTTCGGCCTGCGAATCCAGCGTGGCGCGCTCGATACGCACCTCGTCGGCCAGCCAGTAGCGGGATGCAAGCGCATCGGACACGTCGCGAAACGCGCTTTGGATCGTCCGCTCGTACCGCGCGAGCGCTTCGTCGTGCTGCGCGTGCGCGAGGGCGAGATTCGAGCGGTTGCGGCCGCCGTCGATCAGCGGCAGCGTCACGTTCGGGATCACCGACCAGACGCCGGTGCCGGACGTCAGCAACTCATGCAGCGCGCTGCTGCCCGAGCCGATCGAGCTCGTCAGCGCGATGCGCGGAAAGAACGCGGCGCGCGCCGCGCCGATGTTGGCGCGGGACGCCTGCAACTCGTGTTCGGCCGCGATCACGTCCGGCCGCTGCGCGAGCAGCGACGAGGGCAGGCCGGGGGCGAGCGACGGCGCGACGGCGGCGTCGTCGAGCGCGAGCGGCGTGCCGGCCAGATCCGGCGGCGCACCGACCAGCAGGGCCAGTGCATCGGCCGCCGAGGCGCGCGCCTGTTGCAACTGGGCGCCGAGGGATTCCGCTTGCTGCAGCAGGATCTCGGCCTGCGTCAGGTCGAGGCGCGAGATCGCGCCGGCCGCGTGGCGAAGCCGGAAAATCCGCAGCGACTCGCGGCGCGTGTCGATCGTCGCGCGGGTCAGCGCGATACGCTCGTCGTACTCGCACAGCGTCAGGTACGCGTTGGCGACCGACGTGATCACGCTCAGCGTCGCGGCACGCCGGGCCGCATCGCTCGCGAGATAGCGCTGCAGCGCCGCGTCCTTCAGGTTGCGCACGCGGCCCCAGAAATCGAGCTCCCATTGCGTCTCGGCCAGCCGCACCTCGTAGGCCTGACCGATGAACGGCGTCGGCGTGAGGAGCCCGCCCGGCGCGCGAAACCGCGCATAGGCCGCGCCGGCGCCGATCGTCGGCCACTGGTCCGCGCTGCGGATGCCGTAGACGGCACGGGCCTGTTCGACGCGCGCGACAGCCGCGCGCAGGTCGCGATTGTTGGCCAGCGCCTGCGCGATCAGCGCCCGCAGGCGCGCATCGACGAAGTAGTCCTGCCATGCGGGCACCGGCGCGGCCGCGGGCGTGGCGCCGGCCGACGGATCCGGAAAGGCGGCGGGGATCGGCGCGGCGGGACGTTGGTCCGGCGGGGCGAGCGACAGGCATCCGGAAAGCAGGCCGATACCCGTTGCGAGCGCAACGAAACGCCCGTACCGGGAAGCTGCAATGCGGAACACAACGGGAAGCGCGGTGGCGCGCATGGAAAGCCTCGGCGAATACGGAAACGCGGGGTGGCGCCGCCTCGTGGCGTCGCCGCTTCGGGTTCACTTATATCCGACGATTGACGCTCCTACCCTTGATCTGCATCACTTCGGCGGGAATGCGTTTCGAGCGGTGCTTCGGTTGACAGGCGCGCCGGAACATGGCCCCGGGCCGGCGGGTTGCGCCGGGCCCGACGCGGTCGCGCGCGTCACGGCCGATCGCCAGGGGCGAGGTTCAGCAGGACGGCGAACGAGAGGATGCTCAGGATCAGTGTGACGATCGAGTATCTGAAAACCCGCTCGTCGAACAGCATGCCGTGAATGATGCCGGCCAGCGATGCGAGCGCGATGAATACGCTGAGCGTTGCCAGCGAGATGCGGTATTGCCTGCGGTTCATGACGGTCTCCCGGGGAGCGGCTGTCGCAACGATATGAAGCGTGCGGGCCGCCACGAATGCCGCGGCGGCCGGGGACATGATCGCGTCGCACCCCGTCGCGCGGTTGATCTGCGTCAACGGAAAAATCGGGATCGAGTGTGCGCGACGGCGGCTGCCGCAAGCACGGCGTTGATTGATCCTCGTCAAACCGCCGGCGCCGCCTTGCGCGATGCTGAATCCGGTGCGGCCCCATCGCCGATCGCGAATGTCGCGACCGGCACGGGCCGACAGGAGACGGCAATGAAGTCCGATGCAGCACTCAAGCAGGATGTCGAGCAGGCGCTGTTCTGGAATCCGGCGGTCGATGCACGGCGGATCGACGTCGACGTACACGACCGGATCGTGACGTTGCGCGGCACGGTCGACAGCTGGGCCCAGAAACTCGAGGCGCAGAAAACGGCGCTGCATGTCGAGGATGCACGCGCGCTCGTGCTCGAACTGAACGTTGCACCGCAGGAGAACGCGTGCGCGGACCAGGAACTGGCGATCGCGATCACGTTCGCGCTCGGCTGGCAGGAGGCGCTGCGCGATCACAAGATTCGCGTCGAGGTCGATCACGGTTGCGTGACGCTCGACGGTGAAGTCGATCATGCATACCAGAGCCGGGCGGCGGAAAAGATGGTCAGCCGGATGATCGGCGTCGTCGGCGTCGCGAACCGGATCCGGGTGCGCACGGATCACACGGTGCCGGACGTCGGCACGCGGATCGCCGAAGCGCTTGCGCGTCGCGCGCGGCGCGAATCCGCGGGAATTGCGATCGACGCGGCCGACGGCATCGTCACGTTGACGGGCAAGGTCGCGTCGCTCGCCGAAAGGCGCGCCGCGTGCGGGGCGGCCGGATCGGTGAGAGGCGTTCGGGAGGTCGTCGACCGGCTTACCGTCGGCTGACGGCTCGCCAGTGCCGTCCACTGCGAGGAGACGCAGTCATGAACCGTTCGAATTCCGGCCCCGGCCGACACCCTCTGCGCCACGACAGGCGCATGCAGCCGCATACGAAGGACAGTTACCGCGATCCGAAGCGGCCGAAGGGCGACAGGATCTGCGAAGGCTGCGGCGCCGTCTGCGACGCGGGCCGCTGGACGTGGTACGCGACGCCGCTCGACCGGCGCCAGCTCGAATGCCCGGCCTGCAAGCGCATGCGGGAAAACCTGCCGGCGGGCGAACTGGTGCTGCACGGCGCGTACCTGTGCGCGCACCGGGCGGCGATTCTCGACCTGCTCGAGCGCCAGGCCATTCTGGAGACGAGCGAGCACGCGCTCGAACGCATCATGGAAATCGAGAAATCCGCCGATACGCTCGTCGTCCGCACGACGGGCGTGCACATGGTGCGACGGCTGGGGGAAGCGTTGCTGCATGCGCATCACGGCGATCTCGCGATCCACTATCGCGACGGCGAGGACATCCTGCGCGCGCAATGGACGCGCAACGACGCATGAACGGAGGGGTGTCCGGCGAGCGGGCCTGATGCGATGAAAAAATCATTCGATTACTCCGGACTGCTGATCCCGTTCGTGTTTGCCGCGCTGGTGGCGTATCAGCTGCTGATGACCCGGCCGGCAACGACGTCGATCCCGTACAGCGACTTTCACCGCCTGGTCGACGCGCGGCTCGTCGACGATCTGGACATCGGCCAGTCGTCGATTTCGGGCGTGCTGCGCATGCCCGAGGCCGCTGCGAACCTGCCGGCCTCCGACGCGGCCGCCGTGAAGAAGGCCGGGCCGCCGTGGCGCTTCACGACCAACCGGGTCGCTGACGATCGCCTCGTCACCGAACTCACGGCTGCCGGCATCCGCTATCGCGGCGTGTCGGATTCGGGCTGGCTGGAAACGCTTGCCGGGTGGATATTGCCGGTGATCGTCCTCATGACGTTCTGGAGCTTCATGATGCGCAGGCCGGGCGGGGTCCGGGACTTCAGCGGCATGGGCAAAAGCCAGGCACGCGTATACGTGCAGCAGGAAACCGGCATCACGTTCGACGACATCGCCGGCATCGACGAGGCGAAGGCCGAGCTGCAGCAGATCGTCGCGTTCCTGCGCAACCCCGAACGCTACCAGCGGCTCGGCGGCAAGATCCCGAAGGGCGTGCTGATCGTCGGCGCGCCCGGCACCGGCAAGACGCTGCTCGCGCGCGCGGTGGCCGGCGAGGCGGCCGTGCCGTTCTTCACGATCAGCGGCTCGGCGTTCGTCGAGATGTTCGTCGGGGTCGGCGCGGCACGCGTGCGCGACCTGTTCGAGCAGGCCCAGCAGAAGGCGCCGTGCATCGTGTTCATCGACGAGCTCGACGCGCTCGGCAAGGCGCGCGGCGTCGGCCTGATGTCCGGCAACGACGAGCGCGAGCAGACGCTCAACCAGCTGCTCGTCGAGATGGACGGTTTCCAGGCCAATTCGGGCGTGATCATCATGGCCGCGACCAACCGGCCGGAGATCCTGGATCCGGCGTTGCTGCGGCCCGGGCGCTTCGACCGCCACATCGCGATCGACCGGCCCGACCTGACCGGCCGCAAGCAGATCCTTGCCGTGCACACGAAGCGCGTGAAGCTGGCCCCGGAGGTCGACCTTGCCGAGCTGGCGCAGCGCACGCCGGGCTTCGTCGGCGCGGATCTCGCGAACGTCGTCAACGAGGCCGCGCTGCATGCGGCCGAACTCGGCAAGCCGGCGATCGGCATGGCCGACTTCGACGAGGCGATCGATCGCGCGATGACGGGCATGGAGCGCAGGAGCCGCGTGATGAACGACGAGGAAAAGCGGACCATCGCGTACCACGAGGCGGGGCACGCGCTCATCGCGCAAAGCCGCGTGCATTGCGATCCGGTGAAGAAGGTGTCGATCATCCCGCGCGGCATCGCGGCGCTCGGCTACACGCAGCAGGTGCCGACCGAGGATCGCTACGTGCTGCGCAAGAGCGAGCTGCTCGAGCGGCTCGACGTCCTGCTCGGCGGGCGCGTCGCCGAGGAACTCGTGTTCGGCGACGTGTCGACCGGCACGCAGAACGACCTCGAGCGAGCGACCGCGCTGGCGCGGCACATGGTCATGCAGTACGGGATGAGCGCGAAGCTCGGCCTGGCGACGCTGGACGACGCGACGCCGCAAGGCGGTTCACCCGGCGTATGGACGCCGGGCGACGGCCGGTGCAGCGAACACACCGCGCAGTTGATCGACGAGGAGGTGCGCGCGCTGCTCGAAGACGCGCACGTCCGCGTCGCGGCGACGCTCGGCGAGCATCGCGACGCGCTCGAACGGATCGCGCGGTGCCTGCTGCAGCACGAGTCGATCGATCACGACACGCTGGTGGCGCTCATTACGCCGCCGGACGATCGCGGTGCGGCGCCCGAGCCGGCGCGAGCCGATGCGGAGCCGGTAGCGGCCACGGACACGTCGGCCTGACCCGCGACCGGCGATCGGGCCGCTCAACAGCCGATGCAGACCGCGCCGTCGCGCAGTTGCGCGGTGTCGTCGGTGACGACCGACGCGAGCCGCGGATCGGGGCGGAACACCGTGATGCCCTTGAGCCGGTCGCGCCACGCCGCGAAGAACAGCGCGTCGACCTGCGCCAGCGAACATTGGCTGTCCAGCGTCACGGTCTTCGAGATGCCGGCGTCGACGCAGGGCTGGAGCGCCGCGAGCATCGCGACGTGATCGAGCGGTGCGATCTCGGCCGCGGTAGCGAAATAGTCGGGCAGCTCGACGCGGTCGCCATGCAGCGCGCGAAACAGCCGGTAAGCATGGTTCTGCACCCGGAACGCGCGCACCTGCCCGTCTGCCGTGCGGACCATCCGGCGCTGCGTCCAGCCGACGGCCGGCTCGATGCCGTTCGAGCAGTTGTCGCAGAACGCGAGACTGACGCTGCCGGCCGGCGCGAACGACAGCAGATGGCTGTTGCGCAGCCCGTGCCGGTCGATCGCGTGATGCACCTTCAGCGGCAGCCGCATGCGGTAGGCGGGGCCCGTCAGGTAAGCGGCCGGATCGTAGGCGGGAAACGCGCCGCGCTCGGCGGCCAGCGCGGCCGATGCGGCATACGCGTGCTCGCGCATCGTCAATGCGATGCTGCGCGCACATGCGCGCGCCTCGACGCTGTCGTAGCGTAGCCGCAGCATCGTCAGCGCGTCACCCAGGCCCGTCACGCCGACACCGATGCGCCGTGTCCGATGCGCTTCACGTGCATGAGCGGCGAGCGGCCATGCGGTGAGGTCGAGCACATCGTCGAGCAGGCGCACCTGGACGTGCACCGCGTCGGCAAGCGCCGCGAAATCGAATTGCGGCTCGCCGCCGATGCCGAACGGATGAAGCACGAACCGCGACAGGTCGATCGGCCCGAGCACGCAGCTGCCGTAGGGCGGCAGCGGCTGTTCGCCGCACGGGTTCGTCGCGTCGATCCGCTCGTGCTCGCGCAGCGGGTTCGCGTCGCGGATCGTGTCGAGGAACAGCAGCCCGGGTTCGGCGCTGTCGCGTGCGGCGTTGACGATCGTTTGCCACAGCTTGCGAGCAGGAACCGTCGCATGAAGGTAGCGCCCGTCCTGCCGCCGGGGCGACGCAACGTCGGCTGCGTGGCGCGGCGCGTGATGGACGAGCGCCCATGGCAGATCGTGCGCGACCGCTTCCATGAACGCGTCCGTGATGGCGACCGACAGGTTGAAGGTCGGCCAGCGCGATCGCCCGCGCTTGGCCGTGACGAACGCGGCCAGATCCGGATGATCGCAGCGCAGCACGCCCATCTGCGCGCCGCGGCGCGGGCCGGTGAACGGCAGCGTGCGGCACATCGCATCGAAGCGGTCGATCGCCGCGCAGGCGCCGCGTTCGGACGACAGGCGGCGTTCGTACGCGCCGGCGGGCGGCACCGGCGAGAAGTCGTAGCCGATCCCGCCGCCCATCTGCAGCGTGAGCCGGGCGTCGTCGAGCGCCTGCGCGAGCGCCGCGTCGGTGCCTTGCAGCGGCGTCTCCACGGGAACCGCGAGCGGGTGGACGAAGCAGTTGATCATCGTTCCGCCTGCCGTCGAGCCGGCATTCGCCATGATGCGGCCGGCGCCGATCGCGCCGCGCTGCAGGTTCAGGAAGAACGTGCGCTCGGCCCGGGCGCGCAGCGCGGGCGGCTCGGCGAGTGACAGTGCACGGGCGACACGCTGGAAGACGGCCGCGCGCGATGTTTCGCCGGGCTGCGCATAGCGCTCGGCGAGCACGGTGGTGCAAAGCGGCTGCTCGTCCATGGCGGGGCTCGGCGACGACGGATGATTCACTGTAAGGGCCTGCCCGCCCGCGTCGTTGATCGAGCGCAATCCGGCGCGGTTGCGGCATCGTTTGACGGTCGTCAACGCGGTGCGAAGGGGCATGCGTAAGGTGGTGGCAGGGCCGGCCTGCGTCGATGGCCGGAACGCGGCACGGCCGCGGGCGGGCGCCGCGCAAGCCCGCGAATCGTGTCTTCCACCGACCACGCGCCATGACCGAGATCGTTACCGTCACGTTGAATCCGGCCGTCGATGTCTCGACGTCGGTCGAACATATCGTCGATACGCACAAGCTGCGCTGCGCGCGACCCAGGCGGGACCCGGGCGGCGGCGGGATCAACGTCGCCCGGACCGTTCACCGGCTCGGCGGCGACTGCGTTGCGCTGTACCTGGCGGGCGGGCCGACGGGCGACGTGCTGACGCTGCTGCTCGAAGCCGAACACGTGCCGTCCGTCCGCCTGCGGATTGCCGGCGAGACGCGCGAGAACGTGTGCGTGACCGAGACCGCGACGGGGCGTGAATACCGTTTCCTGATGCCGGGGCCGTTGGTCACGGCCGCCGAGTGGCGCGACTGCGCGGCCCGCATCGCGGCCTTGCAACCCGCGCCGCGCTATCTTGTGCTGAGCGGCAGCCTGCCGCCCGGCGCGCCGGACGACCTGTATGCGACGCTCGCGCGGACGGCCGCCGCGAACGGCAGCCGGGTGGTCGTCGACGCGGCGGGCCCGGCGCTGCGCGCCGCGCTCGATGCCGGTGTCCATCTCGTGAAGCCCAGCCTCGACGAACTGAGCGCGCTGGCCGGTGAACCGCTCGACGAAGCATCGGCATGCCGGAAGGCGGGCGAGCTCGTCGCGCAGGGGCGCGCCGACATCGTTGCGCTGACACTCGGCGCGCGCGGCGCATGGGTCGTCACGCGCGAGCGCGCGCTGCGCCTGCCGGGCAGGCCCGCGGCCGTGTGCAGCACGGTGGGTGCCGGCGACAGTTTCGTCGGCGGGATGATCTGGGCGCTGGCGCGCGGCGTGCCGTTCGACGACGCGTGCCGGTATGCGCTGGCGGCATCGGCCGCGTCGGTCGAGCATCCCGGTACGGCACTGTGTACACGCGAGGACGTCGAGCGGATTCATGCGGAACTGGTTGCGCAGGCACGCGGCACGGCCATGGCGCGAGGCGCGGCATGAGCTTGCGCGCGATCGTCTGCCTGCTGCTGCTGTCGTGCCTGCCGCGGATGTCGTCCGCCGGCGCCGGCACGGTCGCGCCCGTGTCGCAACGCGTGCTGATACTCGTCTATCACCGGTTTGCGACGCAACGCGTGGATTCGATGACGGTGCGCACCGGGACATTCGTCGAGCAACTGCACGCGATCGAGGCGAGCGGCTACCGTATCGTGCCGCTCGCCGACGTCGTGCGCTGGCACGATGGCCAGACGGATGCGCTACCGGCGCGCGCGGTCGCGATCACGGTGGACGACGGTCACCGTTCCGTCTACGACGTGCTGCGCCCGCTGCTGGCGGCGCATCCGGTGCCGGTCACGCTGTTCGTCTATCCGTCGGCGATTTCCAACGCCCGCTACGCGATGACGTGGGATCAGTTGCGCGCGCTCGGCCGATCCGGCGGATACGACATCGAGTCGCATACTTACTGGCATCCGAATTTCGCCACCGAGCGCGCGCGGCGCACTGAAGCGGATTACCAGCGATTCGTCTCGTTCCAGTTGGACCGGTCGCGCGAGCGGCTCGAGTCCGAAACCGGTCGGCCGATCCGGCTGCTGGCCTGGCCGTTCGGCGTCCATGATGCGCTGACCGACCGGCTGGCCGCTCGCGAAGGCTATGTCGCGGCGTTCACGATCGATGCCCGCCCCGTTCGGCTGACGGATCTCCCGATGGCGTTGCCGCGCTATCTGATGACGGATGCGTGCGGCACGCGATGCATGAACGGATTGCTGCAAACCGCCGGGGAGAGGCCGTGACCGGTCACCGGATCGCGGGGTTACCGCGGTCGTTCGCCGATGTCGTCTCCGTCGGGGGTCACGCCGGGCCGGATCCTGTGGGGCCCGCTGCACCATCGCTGCGTTCCTGCCGCGCTTCCCGCCGGCCGGCACTGCGGAATCGGCCAGCCTGTACGAGCCGGATCGACCATGCCGTGGAATGACGAACGCTATCCGCCGTCGATGCGGAACCTGCCGCCGCCGGTTCGCGGCAAGGCGATCGAGATCGCCAACGCGCTGCTGCGGCAAGGGCGCGCCGAGGGCAGCGCGATCCGTATCGCGATCGCGCAGGCGAAACGCTGGGGGCGGGCGCATGCTGCCTTTCGCCCACGCGGGTGAGGGGCGGGGGCGTCAGGTCGATTCAGGTCGCGCTAGGCCCCGCATCGAGCCGGGCAGGCACGCGGGGCCGGCGTGCGTTCGACGGATGCCGCATGCAGCCGCCCGGCCAGCACGCACGCAAGCAGCATGGCGACGACCGCGATGCCGTGAAGCGGGTTGCGCAGGCACGACGCGACCTGCTCGCTCCTGCCGACGCCGAACAGGCACCACAGGCAGAAGTGTTCGCAGTTGTTGGTGAGCAGCCGGTAGCGGCATTCGCCGAGGCGCGAGGTTGCGCGCCGCGCCGCCTCCGTGCCGTCGTACTGAGCCCGCGCGTGCCGGACCATCGCGAGACCGAAGCCGGCGCAGAAGTCGTCGAGGGAGACGACTTCGACCGGGCCGCCGCCCGGACTGCGTGCCAGGCCCGCGTAGTGGATCACGTTGCCGTTGCCGATGTAGATCCCGTGGTGAACGTAACCGGGGCGCCGGGTCACGAGGTGGGCGCCGACCGGAAGGTCGTGGTGCGGCGCGGCATCGTCGGCATGGGCTGTGTTCGGGTGAGTCATGGCCAGCTCCTGGAACTGGTGGCGGCCGTGCGGAACACTTGCTCGCGAGCCGCGGTACGCGTTGCATCCTGTCACGTCTCCAGTATTGGCGGCGGAACATGGCCGGACAATCAGCGCGGTCTGAGCTTGCTGTCCGACGTCGGGTCGCCGTGTCGGAAATTTCCGACGCGCCGCGCAATATCGGCTGACAGCCGGAACGGACAATGGCGCCGCGCCGCCGCGCGTGGCGCGTCGTGCGGGCCCGCCGCGCCGCCCGATCGTGAGCCGCGAGCCGGCTCGCCGCGCCGCTGGCCGGTCGGGAGCACTTGACCTGCGTCAACCGGAAATCGACGTTCCGCGCGACGCTGGCTTCGTCAACGATGCGAATGCGTCACGTCGCGGCACGCCGGCCGTGACGCGCCCGGACGAACGAGCCGCATCGCCACCCGCGTGCCTGAATCGGGAGAACGAAATGCGGACTGGAATCGTCGGGTCGCTACTGCTGTCGACCTGTTTGATGGCCGCCGCCGCGAGCGTGCCGGCTCAAGCGCTGCCCGAGCCGATCGTGCGGAACGGTGCCGTATACATCACGGGCGGCGTCGGCGAGGAGGAAGTCGCGGCGTTTCGCGCCGCTGCGCCGCGTTACAACTTGCGGATCACGTTCGCGACGAAGGCCGGTCATTACCTGTCCGACATCGACGTCACGTTGGCGTCCGGCAAGTCGACGATCCTCGACGCGCACACGGCCGGCCCGTTCCTGTTCGCGCGCGTGCCGCCGGGGCGATATACGGTATCGGCGCGCGATCGGGCCGTTCAGGAAGTCCGTCACGTCGTCGTGCCGGCGCACGGCGCCGTCGATATGCGGTTCTACTGGCGGAACCCGGACCGGCGCGATGTGATGCGGCTTTGCAGCGGTTGTCCGGGCGCAGGCACGCCCTAGACGCGCATTGCGATCGACGCGTTTCGGGCAGCGGCGCAGCGCGTGCCGTTGATCTGCCTCACGCGGCGTGGCGGCGGATTCGCAACAATATCCGCAGGAATTCGCGTCGCGAGGTGTGCTTTGAAGAATCGTGCAATCGTCCATTGGCCGCGTGCCGGGCGGCACCGGCATGAGCCGTTTCGAGGCGGGTGGCAGGGCGCAGCGACGCTCGGCCGCGTGCTGGCGGGCATGCTGCTGGCGCTCGCGTGTGTCGCCGCCCGGGCCGGAACCGTCCCGGTGACGGTCGTCGATGCCGGCAGCGGCCGGCCGGTGTCGGGTGCGCTCGGTTATGCGTCGGGCAGCAGCCTGGTTGCATCGGCCGCCGGCATGTTTGCCGCGCCGGCGGGCGACGTGACGCTCAGCGTGACCGCGCCCGGCTATGCACGCGCGGAGGTCGTGCTCGCCGCCGGCGAGACGGCACGCACGGTGCGGCTCGTACCGTTCCGTCCGAAGGCCGTCTACCTGTCGGTCTACGGTGTCGCGGATCGCACGCTGCGCGACGCGGCGCTCGCGCTCCCGGGCCGCACGGCCGTCAACGCGTTCGTGATCGACGTGAAGGGCGATCGCGGGATGACGCCGTATCGCAGCGACGCACGCGAAGCGATCGGCGCGGCGAGCGGCGAGCCGGGCCCGCGCGTCGCGGACCTGCCGGCGCTGATCCGCGCATTCCACCTGCGCGGGCTCTACCTGATCGCGCGCATCGTCGTATTCAAGGACGATCCGCTCGCGGCCGCCCATCCCGACTGGGCGGTGCACGACGCGGCCGGCGGAATCTGGCGTGATCGCGAGCATCTGCGCTGGATCGATCCGACCGTGCGCGCCGCGTGGGAACACAACTTCGATGTGGCCGAGGAGGCCGCGCGGATGGGTTTCGACGAGATCCAGTTCGACTATCTGCGCTTTCCGGATGCGAGCGGCCTGCGGTTCCACGAACCCAACACCGAGGCGAACCGCGTGGCCGCGATCACCGGATTCCTGGAGGGCGCGCGCGCACGGTTGCGGCCTTACAACCGCTACCTGTCGGCCGATATCTTCGGCTACGTGTGCTGGAATGCCGACGACACGCAGATCGGGCAGCGGCTCGGCTCACTGGGCGGGCTGGTCGATTACATTTCGCCGATGCTGTATCCGTCGGGCTTCACGTGGGGGCTGCCGGGCTGCCGCAAGCCGACCGATCACCCCGGCGAGATCGTCGGGCGGTCGCTCGCGGAAGCGATGCGCCGTACGGGGCTCGACGGCGTGCGGTTCCGGCCGTGGCTGCAGGCATTTCGCGACTATGCGTTCGACCGGCGCGCGTTCGACGCGGCGGACATCCGCGCGCAGGTCGACGCCGCGGACGCGGCCGGCACGGACGGATGGATGCTGTGGAATCCGCGCAATCGTTACGATCCCGCTGCGCTGCCGCGCTGACCGGTGCGCTGTTGTTCGCGCTGGCGCCGGCCGGCGCTCGCGCGGTGCACGACGCGGCACCGGCGACGGCGGCGCAACACCAGGCGGCCGCGATCGATGCGGCGATCGCGGCCGAAATCGCCGACGGCCATCTTGCCGGCGCGGTCGTCGTGACCGGCGACGCGGACGGCGTGCAGGTGCGCGTGGCGCGCGGCTTGCGGGTGACGGGTGAGCACGCGGAGGCGATGACGGCCGATACCGTCTTCGATCTCGCGTCGCTGACCAAGCCCGTGGCGACGGCAGTCGCGATCTTCCAGCTCGCGGAGCGCGGCCTGCTGGGCCTCGACGCACCGGCCGCGCGCTACTGGCCCGCATTCGCGGCGCACGGCAAGGACACGATCACGATCCGTCAGCTGCTCGCGCACGTGTCGGGGCTGCCGGCCGGCGTGTCGTCGTCGCGCGCACTGCGCAGCCGTGCGGCCGTGCTGGCCGACATCGTCGCGATGATGCCCGCGGAGCCTCCCGGCACCCGTGTGCGCTACAGCGACGTCAACTACGTGGCGCTCGGCGAGATCGTCGCGCGCGTGTCGGGGCAGCCGCTCGACACATGGTGTGCGGGTCACGTGTTCGCGCCGCTCGGCATGGCCGATACCACCTTCAGGCCGGGCACGGCGATACGGGCACGCGTCGCGCCGACGCTCGTTCGCGACGGGCGGTTGCTCAGGGGGCGCGTGCACGATCCCGTCGCGGCGGCGATGGGCGGTGTCGCGGGCAATGCGGGGTTGTTCTCGAGTGCCGGCGATCTGGCGCGCTTCGCGCGCATGCTCCTGAACGGCGGCACGCTCGGCGAGACACGCGTGCTCGGCGACGGCAGTGTCGCCGCGCTCGAGACGCCGGCCACGCTCGACGCCGAAGGCGACTGGCATACGCCCGGCTGGCGGGTCGGGCCGCCGCTCGTGGCGAACCGCTATCGGTTGCCGCCGGCCGGTGCGCTGGAGCATCTCGGCTATACGGGCACGGCGCTGTGGATCGATCCCGTGACGCGCCGTTTCGCGATCGTGCTGACGAGCCGGCTGTATCCCGACGAAACCGGCACCGCGATGCCGCTGCGCGCGCTCGTGGTCGGCCTCGTATCGAGCGCGGCCGCGCCGGTGACGTCATTGCAGATCGCGACACGCGTGCCGACGATGGCTGCGGCCGTCGCGCAGGCCGGCCGGTTGCCGGTTTCGCGCGGGCCGGTGCTGGCCGGCATCGACGTGCTCGCGGCAAGCGGCTTCGCCGCCGTGGCCGGCATGCGAATCGCATTCCTGACCAACAGGAGCGGATTCGACCGGTTCGGCCGGCGTTCGGCCGACCTGCTCGCGCGGGTGCCGGGCGCGCGGCTCGTCGCGCTGTTCGCGCCCGAGCACGGGCTCGGCACGGATGTCGACGAAACGTTCGGCGACACGACCGACGCCGCGACCGGCGTGACCGTTCACAGCCTCTACGGGGACCGGCGCAGGATCGCGCCCGAGTGGCTCGCCGACGTCGACGTGCTGGTGATCGACCTGCAGGATGCAGGCGTGCGCTTCTTCACGTATCTGGCCACGCTCGGCTACGCGCTGGAGGCAGCGGCCGCCGCGCACCGCCCGGTGCTCGTGCTCGACCGCCCCGACCCGCTGGGCGCCGACGTGGTCGGCGGCCCCGTGGCCGATGCGGAGCCGGCGACGTTCACCGGTTATTACCCGTTGCCGCTGCAGCCCGGCATGACGCTCGGCGAGCTCGCGCGGCTCTTCAATGCGCGCCTGCATATCGGCGCGGCGCTCACCGTGGTGCCGATGGCGAACTACGCGCGCGCGATGCGCTTCGACGACACAGGGCTCGGCTGGGTGCCGCCGTCGCCGAATTTGCGGGATGGCGCCGCCGTGTCGCTCTATCCGGAGACGGGGCTCATCGAGGGGGCGGCGCTCAGCGTGGGGCGCGGAACCGCGACGCCGTTCGGCGTGATCGGCGCGCCGTGGATCGACGGGCGCGTGCTCGCCGGCGATCTTCGCGCGACGGGGCTGGCTGCGACGTTCACGCCGGTCCGGTTCGTACCGACGGAGGGGCCGTATCGCGGCAGGTTGTGCGAAGGCGTGCGCATCCAACGGCGGCCCGGCGCGACGCGGCCGGGTGAGATCGGGCTGGCGCTCGCGCTGGCGTTGCATCGGCGATATCCGCTGCAATTCCGGATCGATGCAATCCGCGCGTCGATCGGCTCGCGCGAAGTGGCAGACATGCTGGATGCGGGGCGGCCGCTCGGCGATATCGAACGGGTGGTCGAGACGCGGAGTGTCGCGTTCGCGCGCGAACGTGCGGCATTTCTGCTGTACTGACCTCGGCATCGCGCCGTCCTGCCGCGCCGGTCACGTTGCGCCACGCGCCGGCTACGGCATATGCGAATGCCGCGCACCAACGGATCGATGCGATTCTCCACGGCGTCGTGCAATGGCAAATTTTGCCAAAACATGCCGTTTTGTGGTTTTTCACGCGGATGTCATCTCGCGTCGCGATAGTGCGGGATCGCGCGCCAGTCCCGGGGATCTACCCGCGGGACGCGGCGCACGGCAACCGACACGCCCGCTCCGAACGGGCGGTGCGTCACATCTCGACAGAAGGAGCTTGCCATCGTGAACGCCATCGCAGCGGCGGATGCTTACGACGTGATCGTCGTCGGCGCGGGCATCGTCGGCCTCGCCCATGCCTATACGGCGGCGCTCGAGGGGCTGCGCGTCTGCGTGATCGAACGCGATGCCGCATGCGTGGGCGCGTCGATCCGCAATTTCGGTTTCGTCACGGTTACCGGGCAGCACGCCGGGCACAGCTGGCGGCGTGCGCGGGCGAGCCGCGAGGTCTGGGCGGACGTGGCGCCGCAAGCCGGCATCGACGTGCTTCACAAGGGCCTGCACCTGATTGCGCGTCGCCCCGAGGCGATGTACCTGATCGATGCGTTCATGCAGACCGGCATGGCCGACGGCTGCCGGGTCATGACGCCCGGCGAAGCGGCGGCCGTGGCGCCCGAGCTGCGGCTGGACGGCGCGCAGGGCGTCCTGCACAGCCCGCATGAACTGCGCATCGAGCCGCGTACCGCGATCGGGTTGCTGGCGTCATGGCTGGCCGAACGCTTCGGCGTGCGGTTCCGCTACGGCGAGATGGTGCACGAGGTGCGCACGCCGACGGTCCGGACGTCGCGCGGCGTGCTGCACGCGGAGCGCGTGATCGTCTGCGGCAATGCGGACAGCCGTCACCTGTACGGCGACTGGTTCGCGCGGCACGAGGTCCGCCTGTGCCAGTTGCAGATGCTGCGCGTGCGGCCGCGCCGCCCGCTGGCGCTGCGCGCCGCGGTGATGAGCGACCTGAGCCTGCTGCGTTACGCGGGGTTCGCGGCGCTGCCCGCCGCCGGCGCGTTGCGTGCGCGCCTGAACGCGGAGGAGCCCGTGTGCGTCGGGTACGGCATCCACCTGATCGTGGTGCAGAGTGCCGACGGCAGTCTCGTGGTGGGCGATTCGCATGAATACGGCGCCGCGCCGCTGCCGTTCGCAACGCAGGAGATCGATGCGCAGATCCTGCGCCTGCTGCAC
This sequence comes from Burkholderia sp. 572, assembly GCF_040545135.1. Lineage (NCBI taxonomy): Bacteria > Pseudomonadati > Pseudomonadota > Betaproteobacteria > Burkholderiales > Burkholderiaceae > Burkholderia > Burkholderia sp. 572. Next base: position 120,821 of record NZ_JBEPLH010000016.1, read on the forward strand.
GAGACGCTCGATGTGCCGGAACCGGATGTGGTCGAGCGCTGGACCGGCAGCTATCCGTCGGCGCCCGATGCCGATTGCGTGATCGAAGCACCGGACGACGGCACGCGTGTCGTCGTCGTGACGAGCGGCGCCGGGATGAGCACGGGTTTCGGGATCGCGCAGGACGTGTTTGCCGCGTGGTGACGGCGTGGACGAGCCGGGGAGGCTCGCGCGGCTGAACCGGCCGGCGCCTGCCGATCGACAGCAGGCGCCGGCGCGATCATGCAGCCGTCACGCGTGACGGCGTGCGCCGCATTCGCCGCAGAACAGGTCGTCGGCGGCCATCGGCTTGTGACACTGCGCACACGCCATGGCTTCGTCCGTGGCGGGCGATGACGTATCCGACGCCGGCAGCGAAGCCGCGCCGGCCGCACCGGCGGCGTGTGACGCGCGTGCTTTTGCGAGGTGATCGGCGGCGCGCTCGCGTGCCTGTTCGGCGTGGCGTTTCGCGTCCGCGACGTGCTGGCTCAGTTTCTCTTCGGTCGCGGAGAAATCGACACCGCTGACCGTCTGCAGATAGATGAGGCACGTGCCGTTGACGAACGTCAGGAACGGGATCACGAGGCCGATCGCGACCAGCAGGCCGTTGCCGAAGCCGTACGCGCCCAGATAGGCCATGCTGCGGTAGTCGAATCCGCCTTCCGCCGCGTCCGCGCCGAGGCCGTACGCGCCGGCATGGCGGCCGAAGCCGCCCAGCCCGCCGAGCGTGCTCATCAGGCCGCCCAGCGGGCTGGTGCCGGTTGCCGCCGAGATCGACGAGGCGATCGCGGCGCCCGTGCCGAGAATCCCGAGTACGACCGCGGACAGGACGCCGACGAGCAGCAGCAGCCCGAACATCCTGACGATCACGCCGAGCAGCTGGCGACGGCCGATCTGCAACAGGCGCGCGGCGGTCTGCAGCGTCGAGTTGCCTTGCCAGATGGCGGGCGCGGCCAGCGGATAGCCGACGTACCACATGCCGGCGAAGATCGCGCCCGCGACGATCGCCGCGAGCGGATACGCGATCGCATAGAGCAGCGGGCCGAGGCCCGGGATCTTGCAGACCAGGAACACGATCAGCAGCGCGAGCAGGAACAGCACCCAGCCGACGGCGAGCAGCACGCCGACCCCGATCAGGCGGTGGACGGTGAACGTCGCCTGCAGCAGCGCGTCGACGAATCCGACCGGCTCGCCCTGGGCATCGCGCATCAGCACGATGCCGACCGCGGAATAGCCGATCAGCGAGATCGCGCAGGTCGCGATGACGAACAGCACGCCGAGCACGGGGCTGTGACCGAGTACCTGGATCGTGAGCATACCCATCAGCATGCTGGCGACGAGCGCGAAAGCGCACATCGCGAGTGCGCGCCAGTTCGTGACGGCCTCGGCAGCGCGCAGCAGTCCGAACTTCCCCGACACGGGGGCGTGATCGAGCGTTGACATCGTTGAATCTCCTTGCAGGTGCGGGCGGGTCAGTGTGCGGCGGGGGCGTCGAGCAGCGCGACGACGGTGACGCCGTCGACCTGCGCGAGCTGGATGCTCGACTGCCGGACCGAGCCCGGCTTGCCGTTCAGGTAGACCTGGCTTTTCAGCGTATACGTGCCTTGCGGTGCACCCGACGGCAGTTTCAGCGTGAAGCTGTTGTCGAATTCACCGCTGCCCGGCGTCGCGTTGACGACCTTCTCGCCGCGCTTGAACTGTTCGCCCGACGGTGCATACACAGTCACGACTTCCTTGACCTCCTGGACGGGCTCGTTCGTGCCGGACACCGCGCGAATCTGCGAGGCCAGCCTGATCGGCTCGCCGGCCTTGACGGCGGAGCGCGGCGTCACGACCGTGTTGTATGCGTCGATCTTCGCGTAGGGCGGCAGGTTGTTGCGGTTGCTCGCGCGGTAATCGCGATCGACTTCGGCTGCCGTTTTCGTCTGCCGTGTCGCCACTTCGATCACGGCGCACGCGGCGAGCCCGGCCACCGCGCCGCCGATCGCGCCCTTGGTGCCGCCGATCAGCGCGCCGACCAGTGCGCCGCCGGCGCCGAGTGCCGTACAGCGCAGCACGGATTCGGACGAGATCCCGCCGGCGCCGTTCTGGGTGGCGCAGCCGCTGGCGAGCAAGGTGACCGCGCAGGCCGCGGCGAGGGTTTTCTGGATTGTCATGTCGGTGTTCTCCGGCGCTTCATTCAAGTGTGCTGTTGTTGCGCAGTGCATCCATCTGCCGCGCCTTCGCCTTGCCGATGAGCGTCTTCGCCGGACGGTTGCCGGGCTCGATCGCAAGGACGCTTTCCGCTGTCGCGATGGCCTTGTCGTACTGGCCGCGCGACAGGTCGCCCTGCGCGCGTTTCAGCAGGCCGTCGACGGCGGGCGATGCGGGGTTGGCCGCCGTGGACGGGCGCACGGGCGGTGCTGGGCGCGGCTTGTTGCGCGATGCTTCCGCAACGGCGGCGGGTGCGGCCGGTGCGGGTGCGTCGTCCTGCAGTTTCGCGAAGGGCGACGTCTGCTGCGCGTTCGCCGATGCAGGCGGCGTGTTGGACGCGTTCGACGCGGGCGGCGTCGCGGGCACCGAAGCCGTCGCGACATTCGTGACGACGGCCGGGCCCGACGCGGGCGAGGTCGCGGCTGCGGCGGCGGTGGCCGTATCGATCGGCGCGGATGCCGGTGTGTCGGCCGGCGTCGTCGCAACGACCGCGCTGGCGATGACGGTACCTGCTCCGGTGATGTCCGACGCGGCGTTGGCCGGGACGGCCGGCACCGTGGATGCGGCGACCGGCTCGGGCATTGCGGGGGCGCTCGCCTGGCGGCCGTGCCACCAGAATGCGCCGCCCGCGCAGGCGACGGCGACCGCGACGCCCGCCGCAATGATCTTGAGTTTTGCCGACGTATCGTCGTTCGTCGGTGCGGGCTGTGCGATCGGCCGGGACACCACGCCGGATACTGGGCGCATGGGTTCGGTATCCGGCGCCGGCGCGGTATCGGTGTCCGGTACGTCGCGAGGTTCGGCGACCGTTTCGACGGCGATCGTTTCGTCGGCGGCGAGCGCCGCATCGGTGCTTGCCGATGCGCCCGCAGGCCCGGACTGCCCATCGGTGGCGACGGGCGAGACCTGCGACGCAGCGACCGTATCACCGCGATGGTCTGCCGCTGCGTTTGACGTGACGGTTGCCGCGACGCCATGCGATGGCAGCGGTGCGCTCGCGCGACCCGATTCCGCATCGGCGATGTTCGCGACGTGCGGGGTATCGTTCGGGGCGGTGTTCGACGCCGGTGATTCGACGCCGATGTCGTGCGCAGGCGCGTGAGCCGATTCCGCGGCTGCGTATGCGGGTTGCGGTGCGGACTCGGCAGGTGGAGCAGGCACGTCGATTTCGATTGCGCCATTGTCATTCGCGGATGCGACGGGCGTCCCGCACTTGTTGCAGAAACGCTGGCCTGGCGTCAGAACGGCATGGCAGCTCCGGCATGGTGCGCCGGCCGCTTCGTTACGAGTGGCCGCCACCGGTGTTCCGCATTGCTTGCAGAACTTGAGCCCGACGGGCAGATCGGTGCCGCAGTGGGTACACGCAGTCATGATTCAGTAATCCTCTTCTTTTGATCGATCGACGTGAAGGCGCCGTGCGAGCAAGCGCACGTATGTCCGAATCGCGGGATGGCGGCGTATCGGCCGTGTGCTACGAAGGCACGCGACGCGGAACGGGCCGCTCGGCGCGGGATATCAGTCGAATTCGGGACGGCCGCGCGGGAAGTGGCGGCGTAGAGAAGAAGAGATCCGGCTGACGTGGATCGGCACGTACGGCCCGACGAATCCGGATGTTCCGGTATTGAATGGCGAGTTCAAGCTTTCCCCGTTTCAGTCGCCAGGTTGAATCCGGCGGACTGTTTTCATTATTTGGATTGGTAATACAAATGGTCTTCTGCGGCGGATATTACACTGAAATCAAGCGGTTTTGCCATCCACCAATCGCGTGACGAAGTGTGTCGACGGAGAGTTGTACAGCACGGCAGCGAGTGCCTGGCGGCTTCGGAGCGGACGTCATGGCGCAGGAAGAATTCCGCTCGAAAATGCGCATCTGCCGTCACAGCAGACAGACGCGACGCAGCGTGACCGTGCGCAGATACACGGATTTATCGAGCCACGGCACAAACACGTACTCGTCGTATGCGTCGCAGCCGATCAGAATCCAGTGGGACAGAACGTTGGACATGATGGTCTCCTTGACCCGGCTCGTTTCTCTCTCCGACGTGGCGGGTGCCGACGTGCAGCTGTCGTCGTTCCGTCGTGCGCTCACACACGGTATACCCGGCGAGCACGGTACCTATTCCCGAAGCCGCGCGACGCATTCCGCGGCATGTCGCCCATCGCGGGAATAAACGCGCTGGTTTCCCGGTATGTCGATCACGCACTGGAGGCATGGAGAGGAGGCGCCAATGCACGACAGGGAGAGGCAGACCGGGGACACGCCGGGCCGGGCGCAACACGATCGCGAGGGCGCCTCGAACGCGAGCGGGGCGCAGCGGTCGTCGTGGTTGCGGGAGGGCGGCATGCGCCCGCCACGGAGCAATCGTGCCTTGCGTCACGCACCGCATACGCACGACCCCGACGACGGTCGACCGGTGTCGGCGCATGACCTGATGCGCAAGACCGCGCGGAGGCTGCAGCTCGGGTCCGGCATCCTGCTGTGGCTCTATATTTCGATTCACATGATCAATCACGCGCTCGGCATCTGGTCGATCGATATCGCCGAGCGCGGGCTGCACCTGGCGATCGGGCTCTGGCAAAGCCTGCCCGGAACGATCGTGCTGTACGGCGCGGCCGGCCTGCATTTCGCGCTGGCGATTCGCACCATTTACGGCCGCCGGCACTGGTCGCTGCCGCCCGCCGAATGGCTGCGTCTCTGGGCGGGACTCAGCCTGCCCATGCTGCTGATCCGCCATGTTGTCGGGACCCGCGTAGCGACCTCGTTCTACGGCTTCGAACCCAACTACGAGCGGGTCATCGTGTCGCTCCTCACGAGCGGCACGCAGGGGCTGCAGATCGCGCTGCTTGCGCCGGGGTGGGTGCACGGCAGTCTCGGGTTGTGGTTTCATCTGCGCCGGCGCGCGTTTTTTCGTCGCGCAAGGTTCGTGCTGCTGGCCTTGCTCGTCCTGCTGCCCGTGCTGTCGGCGGCGGGCTTCGTGCAGATGACGCGCGCGATCGTGCCGGAAAGTCTTGCCGTACCGGCGCCTGATGCGGCGCTGGTCGCGCATCGCGCCGCGCTCGACAGCTGGCGGCATCTGCTCGTCGCCGGTTATCTGTCGCTGATTGCGATTGCCTTCACCGGCGGCCAGTTGCGAAACCGGCTTTTCGGCGACGATCCATCCGCTGAGCCGCGGCGAGAACCGACGCATGAATGAATACCGCGCATCCGCTCGCGATTCGCGATTCGCGCATGCCGGCTGCACGCGCATCGGCGCAAGCCGGACAGCTAAAGTCTGCTGACAGAATCTGGCAGGGGCTTCGGCGATACTGTGCGTTTTCGCACCCGATGATCCGCGACGCGCGTCGGATCTCCACGTCATGACAACCACTCAAGTTCCCGTTCCGCTGAAGGAGTCGCTGGGGAAGCGGCAATTCCACGCACTGTCCGACGCGCTGCATTCGATCGAGCCTGCCTTCGACCGATCGGCGTTTCTGGCGACGGCGCTCGAAGGCCTCGACGGCTTGACGTTGATGGAGCGCGTCAGGCGCGCCAGTCTCGCGATCGACACGGGCGCACGGCCGCTGCAGGGCGGGTACGATGCCGTGCTGGCGTTGTTGCAGGAGGCAGCGCCGCGATTGGGCCGGGGTTTCGTATCGCTCATCGCGCCCGATTACGTCGGGCAGTACGGTCGTCACGCGTTTGACCGTTCGATGGACGCGCTGAAATACTTCACGCCGTTCGGCACATCGGAATTCGCGGTGCGCGAATTCCTGCGCATCGACCTGGCGCGTGCGCTCGCGACGATGGAAGCCTGGTCGCACGATGCGGACGATGCCGTGCGCCGGCTGGCGAGCGAGGGAAGTCGCCCGCGTCTGCCCTGGTCGTTCCGGCTCCGCGAGATCGAGGCCGACCCGTCGCTGGCCGCGCGGATTCTCGACAACCTTCGCTCGGACCCGAGCGCCTATGTGCGCCGCTCGGTCGCGAATCACCTGAACGACGTGGCGAAGACGCATCCGGCGTGGGTGCTCGATCGGGCCGAACGATGGGGCGGCGACCATCCGCATACGCGATGGATCGTCCGTCATGCGCTCCGCACCCTCGTGAAGCAGGGCAATGCGCGAGCGCTCGCGATCCTGGGTGCCGACAGCGCGCCGCGTCTGGAAATCGGCCCGTTCGGCGTGACGCCCGCGCAGGTGGTGCTCGGCGAGTCGATTACGCTCGCGTGCGAGCTGCAATCGACGGCCGAGACCGCGCAGCGGCTCGTCGTCGATTACCGTATCGCGTATGTGAAGCAGAATGGCGACGCGTCGCCGAAGGTGTTCAAGCTGAAGGGGCTGACGCTCGAACCCGGGCAGCGCGTCACGCTGCAGCATAGTCGTCCGATGCGTGATTTCACGACGCGCCGGCACTATGCGGGCCGGCACGAGGTGGAGCTGATCGTCAACGGTCAGGTCGTTGCGCGATCGTTTTTCGAGCTCGCCGTGTGAGTCAATTCAGTGCCTGCGCAAAGGCAGGCGGCTTGCGCTATTGCACCAGTACCGCCTTGACGCAAGCCGGACCCAGTGGCTCGCCGTTATCGGAGCGTGCGTCGATGGCGTAGACCGAGACATGCATGCGTTGACGCTCGAAAGCATCGAAGAGCCACCGGCCGTGTTCGCCATAGTGAGGGTGACGACTGAACCCCATGGACTCCAGTGCCTCCGTGAACCGGGCGAAGTCGGGCTCGCACGCCGGCAACGGGGAGGCCGGCGCGCCGGGAATCGGATCGAACATCAGATCCACACGCGTACCGGTATCACCGATCGTCAGCCGCTGGAGACTGAATGCCCAGTTGCCCGGCAGGCGTTGACCATAGCCGAACTGATCCTTGTCGATCGCTTTGGTCTGCACGCCAAAGATGCGGTGTACCGTTTCGGGCGTGATGTCGGTCACCTGGCTGCTGTCCTGAAGCAGCGCCAGCATGCGTTGTAGCGCCTGCGTCGTGCTCAGGTTCGCCGGCGCCCGGGATTCGACGGGCGATTCGCCTGCGCGGTCCGGCGCGGCCGAGTCCGCGAGCTGTCCGTATACGCAGTCAAAGGGCAAGCAAAAACTCAAGGCCGCCACGACAACCCCCGACGTGCGGAACAGGCTGCGGGCAATGGGCGGTTTGGCGGTCATGGCAATGTCCGGCGCGATGTTCGGGGCATGCGTCTAACGCACGCCAAGCGAATAGTCCTGGCCGTACACCGAGCGAAGTTCTCCCGGCTTGCCCAGGAGCCTGAGCGGGCGATACCTGGCATTGGACAGGATGCGCGTGGCGCGCGGGTAGAACCCCGGGTCGGAAGCCAGCCCCCTTACGTGCGCCATGTCGGCCGCGATGCGCGTGAGCGTGTAGCGCGTCAGGTCGCACTGGATCTGGCCGCCGGCGATCTCGCAGGCTTGCTTGTCGTAGTCCGCGTTGGGCGGGGTAGGGTACAGGCCGTCGATCACGATGGCTTCGCCCGGCGCTACGCTGAACGAAGCAAATTCGCGCTTGAGCCTGGTCGAGACTGCCAGCCCGTCGACGGATTTCTCGCGGGTGACGGTCTTCCATCCCGCAGGCTCGGTCATCTCCGACACCGTGCTCTTTTCCGTCGCCCAGAATGCGCAGCCGCCGCTCTGGACGAAGACCGACGAGCAGTACGTATTCGTGACCTCACGGTCACGATACTGCGCGTTGAACCATTCCTGCGACTGGATGAAGTCGGTGTTCTTCTTGGGCAGCAAGGCGATCAGCCCCAGCGGCGAGCTGCCCGGCTTCTGCCGGGTGCCGAGTTGCGACATCGCCTCGGAGGTCGTTTCGTAGGTGTTGCCGGCGACGGTGTACGTGCCCGGATTGACGATGTAGACGAAGTACTGGGCGTTGCCCGCCACGAAGGTCGATACGTAGCCGTGCAGCCCCACTTCGGTGAAGGGTTCGTCCGGCCCCACGCGTATCACGTCATGGGCATCGGTCTTGTTTTGCCAGATGGTGGTGGCCGTCACGTCGGTACGGAACGCCCATTTCCTTGGGTCGATCGCCTCGTTGCCGGTGTATTTTTTGTCGAGGTTGATCGCGGGCACGATCACGAGGGACTTGCCGGCCACCACGGCGCGGTTGATCAGCCAGTCGATGCCGGTGTGCCAGCTTTCCAGCTTGCGCTCGCGGGGAAGCGCCGGAGGCGCTTTCGATTCGCCCGGTGGTGCTGCCGTCATGGCCGCGACGAGCGTGCAGATTTCCTTGCGCAGCGTTTCGTCGTCCATCTCCTGCTTCGGGTTGAGTCGTGCGACCACGGAGATCACGCCCAGCGCCTCCTCCAGCATGAAGCGGATCGGGAACGAGCGCTTCTCTCCCTGTTCCGGGAGCGGCTGGACGATCGTGACGTCGGTCAGCGTGCCGTATCGTTCGTTCGACGTCACGCTCAGCTTTGCCGCGGTGGCGGCTTGTGTCAGCCGCGAGGCCGCGTCGGCCGGGTTCAGCGCCTTGATCGGCAACCAGGTGGTGTAGTGGCGGCCCGTGACGCCATCCAGCGCGGGGCGGAAGTTATAGGTGCAGGTGGTAAAGGCGGGCGCGCCGAGAAACGCGTCGCTGGACGACGCGGGCGCCGTGGCGGCCACGCCTGAGCCCACTGCGTTGCGGCTCATGTCGACGCGGCCGAGCATGCCGCACATGCCGCCCCGGATGGCTTCGGGTGCTGCCTGCATGCCCGGGGGCAACGTCGTCGCCACGGAAATGGTTTTCGTGTCCTGATTGGCCGTCAGCGTAATGGCGAAGCCGCGTGCGCGGTCGCTTTGCTTTTGCTGGATGGTCAACTGGCCCGCCGGGCCGGTGTAATTTTCGTCGCCGATCACGAAGCCGTCGCTCGCGGCAATCTGCTTGAGTTGCGCGATGGCGTTGCGTGCGTCCAGTCCCGGCACCGTGGAGAAGGTCGAGAAGCGCGTGCCGGTGCCGGTGTCGGCTTCACGCCTGAAATTGGCCTCGCAACCGGCCGCAGCCGCGGCGTGGTGCCAGCCGAGACCCAGCATCAGCCCGGCGAAGGCCAGGCGCAGGCGTGCGGAACGCATGGTGCTGCGTTTCCCGTGTAGTGATGGCGTCACGTCGATGTCCTCCAGTCGATCAGCAGTTCAGGTGTGCGGTCGAGCGCTCGACGCCTCGCGGTTTCGGCTGCCGTTGCGGCCGCGGGCAGGTGTCGTCATGCTCGGCGCATGCGAGCGGCGCGATGTCGAGGCGCGCTCGCTCAGGCGTCGGCACGCTTGCACCGCATGCCCGCGATACGTTGGTCCGGCCTGTTGCGGTAGAACACGAAGGTGGTTGCCCCGGGGCCGTGATTGCCGCCATCTTCGTCGACGTAGGTTTCGGCAAACACCGGTACGGCAGCGTTGGCGATACTGACCCGGTAGAACACGTTCTTTTGCGTGTTGGGTGCAGTGGTGCCGTAGTCCCGCGCGCAGCTGCCGGCGATGCGCTTGACCGCGGCACCTCTGCCGAACTGGCGCAGCAGAATGTCCTGCGTGTCGTCGTTCGGGTAGAACTTCCGCAGCACGATCGACAGGACGGCGGTCGCATTGCCGTTGAGTACGACGCCGACGTGGCCTTCGTTGTCTTTTTTGACGCCGGCGCTCTCGCCGACCTTGCCGTCCGGCACGTCCACCTCGCCAAAACCCGCAAGCAGCAGGCTGCCGCCACGGTAGCGCGTGGCCTCGCGGGCGTTCGTGTCCGGATTGACGAGCGGCCCGGCGTCGTCCCAGTGCACGCCGGTGACGCTGTCGAACGCTGGCCAGGTCGCCGGCTTCACTCCGCCGAACACGCCCAACAGCGCCTGCAGCGGCAAATCCGCGGCCATTGCCGGCTCATGGGGGGCAGGCCGGGATGCGGCGGACGCAGGTGCTGTCATCGGGCGGACGGACGGCGTCGCGCGCTCGCACGCGTTCAGGCCGACCAGCAGCGCGCAAGCGGACAGCGCACGCAAGACGTTGGCCGAGGTTCGCATGTGCAGACGTTGCATGAGGCGCTCCGCATTCATGGAGGGCGCGGCCGGGTAGCGCGGCGGGCGATGGGGGATCAGCGGCACTTGACGTCGTAGTCCGTGACGGACGGGAGGGCGCCTTCGCCTACGGTGGTCAAGGTCAGCTTGCCGGCAGGGCCGGTGTAGCCGAAGTCGCAAAAGGCGAGCCCGGTGCCCGCGCAGGACTCGGTCTCGACAATGCCGCGCCTGACCAGGGCGGACTGCCGCGGCTCTCCGCTGGCGCCGCCTCGCACCGGATTCCATCCGTTGGCGATCAGTGCCTTGCGGGCCTTGTCGATCGGCATGTTGTAGACGTTGGGCACCTTCGCGCGGCCTTGGCATACGGCGTCTGCGTCGGCCACCCTGGACAGGCGCAGCGTGCCGTCGCGGTCGACGTGCAGGTCGCCGGCGGGCGAGGGCGCGATGTCGCCATCCCAGATGCGCACGGCGCCGCTGTCGAGCGGGGCCAGTCTGCCGATGGCGGTATCTTCCGCCGATTTGCCATAGGCCAGCGCGATCAGCTTGCCGTTCTCGAACACGGCCACGTTGCCTTGCGTGATGCTGCAGGTGCCGCTGGTCGCTGCCTCCATCTGGCCCGCGAAGCTGATCGCGCGGTAGGGTCCCAGCGGCATGTCCGACATGACGGCCCAGCCTTGCGCTGCCACCAGCCTGGCCGCTGCCGATTTCGGCTGGATGACCAGTTGCGAGCAGTCTCCGCGATCGTTGGCGCTACCAGCCATGGGTAGATTCGCGAGCGGCTTCATGCGGATGTCCTTCAACTCGGACACGACGCGTGGCGCGGATACGGTCGTTTGTGCGGCGGCCGGCACGGTGAGCGCAAGGCCGAGCATCAGGCCGGCGCCATACAGGCAGCTCGATGCGAACGATGCGGCGAAACGAGGCGGAAAGGAGGCGCGCGGCATGGCGGAGAAATCCGTAGAGGTCGTGGAAGCGGGCTACGAGGTACGGTGCGTTTGTGTTTGCCTGTTGCCGGCATCGCGAGAGGGAATGCGTCGCCGGGTAACGTTTTTATGAAGCGCTTCCGCTTCCCGAATATCAGGATCGGAAAATATATTCAAAGGCAATAAAGCGGAGACCGTTGCGCATGCACCGGCTGTTTCCGCTTCGACATTCGGGATTCTAGTCAAAGTAGATCGACTAGTATACATTCGTCATATCTTGCTTCCCGATCCGTAAAGACAGGCACCTGTTGCCCGGCAGGAGGCGACGCCGAATCCGGTACAGGCAGGATTTCACCATGACGCTGAAAGCCGGTATCGATGAAATCGCCCGGAGCCTCGACGGATTGCATCCGCCCTGGTTGCCCGCGTACGACCTGCGGGCCTATGCGGCGAAAGTGGATTCGGAATGCGGATATGGCTCCGACATGATGGTCGCCATCGAGATCAATACGAGAATGTTCGAGGAGATTGTTGCATTCGTGCATGTGTGCGGCGCGTTTGCTTCGCTGCAACCGTCCACTGCGCGACAGTACGCATGCGTGCGCAATGACAGCGCGGAAATCGACGACGTGCTCGCACTCAATGCTTCCCGGGCATGTCCGACATACACGGGGTTGCTGAAGTCGCTCGTCGATCGGGGCATCGTCGTGCGATGTGCGCTGGATTGATGTTCACCCCCAATGAGGGCTTGGTGCCGATTCAATCTGTACTGCGACGCATCGCGTTCGCAGTTGCGATCGGCACCGGGCCAAAGATGACCAAGCCTTTCGGACGCCGTGCCATGCAGACAAGCGCATTCAGGAAAACTCCCGTTTTGTTCGCCCTGGTCAACCAGGCGCTCGCCCGCATCCCGCGTCGACGCCGGACGGCTCTTGGCGCGACAGTCGGGTTATTGCTGGCCGCCAGCGTGTTTTCGGGGTGTGCGCCCCTGTCGGCGTCTGCGCCGACGGATCCTCAGCAACAGCTTGCCGCAGAGCAGCGGAATGCGAATGCGTTGTATAGCCAGAAGGTGTTGGCTTACAAGCCGATGTTCGAGAATCCTGGCGGCTATGGTCGAGCGCAGATACTGGACGCGTACGAGGCGGTCCTCCAGCAGTACTCCGTCGCTGCAATCACGTATGTCCGTACCATCTATCCCGAGGCTCGACAGACGCTTCCGCCTGTCCTGCAGCCATTGCCGGCGCCGTCGGGGCCGGTCACGCTGGCGGTCGTCAATCGCGACTACGAGCATGTGCTTGGAATGGGCGCTGCGATGTGGGAGATGGATATGGCGGCGAACTTCGGCCGGCCGTCCCGGTTCCCGATACCGAAATACACCGGCCCGGTGCTCATCATGCCGCCTACGCCACCGTTTCCGCCCCTGCAGGATGTTCGCGATCCGAAGTTCGCACGGCTCGTGGCCATGACGAAGAAACTGGACGATGCGCAGAAGGCGGATCTGGCACGCGAGCATGCCGCGATCGAACAGCAGTATGCCGAGCAGGCCGCGTGGCGGGCTCGACACCCGATGGGCCAGTACGATCACATCGATCCGAGAACCGGACTACCGTATGCGGCCCCGCAACAGGAGACGCAGCGATGGTGCATGATGAACGGCGGCCGGGTGCCTTGCTGAGACTGCCGCGAGCAGGGGCATGGCGGCCACGTGTTTGACGCCCTGCAAGGCGTGGTCGTACCGGCAGCCTGCAACGCTTGCCCTGCAACCTGAAGAATCGGTGCTGACGGTGGTGCTAAGATGCCGCCCCGTAGTCAGGAGAAGCATGCATGCGCGCGAGCAAACGCCAGCAGGTGGTGGACAAGGCCGGTGAGTTGTTTTCCCGCCATGGCTTTCATCCGGTCGGTATCGACTGGATCATCGCCGAGGCGGACGTGGCTCGCATGACGCTCTACCATCACTTCGCGAGCAAGGACGATCTGATCAAGGCGGTGCTGGAGCAGCGCTACACCTTCATCATGGACAGCATTGCCGCCAAGCTCGAACCCATGGCGGATGCCACTGCGCGCCTGAAGGGGATCTTCGACTGGTACGGTGTCTGGTTTCGCAGCCCCGAATTTGCGGGCTGCCTGTTCGAGCGTGCGCTGGCCGAGTTCGGCGCGACCTGTCCCAAGGTGACCGACGTCGCGGTGCGCTACCGGGACGACCTGTTGGCCATCATGGAGCGATTGCTGTCCGAGATCATTCCGCGTCGCCGGGCACATCAGCTGGCGGGCGTGTATGTGATGTTGCTGAGCGGGGCGACAGCGGATGCGCGTGCGATCGGAGATCCACGTGCCGCCGCACGGGCGTGGGAGGCGGCGAAGGTATTGCTGAATGAGTCGACGGTCGCAACCGGGAGTACGCGTCAAACGCGTAGCCGTCCGGGTTAGGCGTTTGCTGTCGGCCCCCCGCTGCGCGTTCCGTGCGCCGCGCGTGCCGGTCGGCGGCACTGAATGCCGGAGGCGCCATTCACACGGCGTGCAGCGCGGATTCGGATCGGCAATCCGGGGCGCGCCGCCATCGCTCGACAGATCCGAGCCCGAGTGTCCAGCTTGCGTCCGGACGGAACGGCGCAGGTTCCGTTTCATGGGGCCGGATTGGAGAGCCATACCGGCATTGGCTCAAGGGGCGGACACGATGCAAAGATAAACGAAATGTGATCCCTCCCTCCCGCAAAATTTTGCACAATGGCGGCAGCGCGGCGCATTGCCGCGATTCGCTCCCCGGGAACCCGGCCAGCCGGCCCGGGCCCGGGGCCGGCCCGAACCGATACCCGACCTCGGCACCGACGTGCCGCCATCCGCCGCCATGGACCAACCGAAACGCATCCTGATCGTCGAAGACGACGCCGACATCGCCGACGTGCTCAGCCTGCACCTGCGCGACGAGCGCTACGAGGTCGTGCACAGCGCGGACGGCGCCGAAGGGCTGCGCCTGCTCGAGCAGGGCGGCTGGGATGCGCTGATCCTCGACCTGATGCTGCCGGGCGTCGACGGCCTGGAGATCTGCCGGCGCGCGCGGGCGATGACGCGCTATACGCCGATCATCATCACGAGCGCGCGCTCGAGCGAGGTGCACCGGATCCTCGGCCTCGAGCTCGGCGCCGACGACTATCTGGCCAAGCCGTTCTCGGTGCTCGAACTCGTCGCGCGTGTGAAGGCGCTGCTGCGCCGCGTCGATGCGCTCGCGCGCGATTCGCGGATCGATGCGGGTACGCTCGACGTCGCGGGGCTGGCGATCGACCCGATCGCGCGCGAAGCGAGCGTGGACGGCGCGCGCATCGACCTCACGCCGCGCGAATTCGACCTGCTGTATTTCTTCGCGCGGCACCCGGGCAAGGTGTTCTCGCGGATGGACCTGCTCAATGCCGTGTGGGGTTACCAGCACGAAGGCTACGAACACACGGTCAACACCCACATCAACCGGCTGCGCGCGAAGATCGAGGCCGATCCGGCGGAGCCCGTGCGGATCCTCACCGTGTGGGGCCGCGGCTACAAGCTCGCCGCGCCGGGCCAGCGGGACGGATGATGAAGCTCACCCTCACCCAGCGGCTGTCGCTCGTGTTCTCGGTGCTGCTGCTCGCGTGCTCGGGCGCATCGGCGTGGCTGCAGATCCGCGCGAACGACATGCGCGAACAGGAAGTCGTGCAGGGGCTGTCGCGTGACCTGGCCGCCAATATCGTCAACAGCGTGACCCACAGCGCGCCGCTGATGGACGCGAACGGGCTGCGCCCGGACGCCGTGCGCACGCTGTTCGGCCAGCTGATGGGCGTGAACCCGAGCGTCGAGGTCTATCTGCTCGACAACGCGGGGCGCATCAAGGGCGACGATGCGCCGCCCGGCCACGTGAAGCGCGACCGCGTCGATCTCGCCCCCGTGCAGCGCTTCATCGCGGGCGAGCCGCTGCCGATCCTCGGCGACGACCCGCGCAGTCCCGACGCACGCAAGGTCTTCAGCGCCGCGCCGCTGCAACGCGCGGGGCAGCCGCCGTCGGGCTACATCTATGTGGTGCTGCTCGGCGAGGCGCACGACCGGCTGGCCGCGCGCGTGGACGCCGGCAACGTGCTGCGCACGACGCTGTGGTCAATGGCGCTCGTCGCGCTGCTCGGCCTGCTCGCGGGCCTCACCGCGTTCAGCTTCATCACGCGCCCGCTGCGCCGGCTGACGGACGCCATGCGCCGCTTCGACGCGAACGGCACGCCCGACACGCAGCCGCCGGTGCCGCGCTCGCGGCCGGGCCGGCGCGGCGACGACATCGTCGTGCTCGAGTCCGCGTTCGCGCAGATGGCCGACCGGATCGGCGAGCAGTGGCGCGCGCTGACGCGCCAGGACCAGCAGCGGCGCGAGCTGATCACGAACATCTCGCACGACCTGCGCACGCCGCTCACGTCGCTGCACGGCTACCTGGAAACGCTGTCGCTGAAGGCCGACACGCTCGCCGACACCGAACGGCGTCGGTACCTGTCGATCGCACTCGCACAGAGCGCGAAGGTCGGGCGGCTCGCGCAGGCGCTGTTCGAGCTGGCACGCCTCGAATCGGGCGGCGTGCAGGCCGAGCGCGAGCCGTTCTCGCTCGTCGATCTCGTGCAGGACGTGTTCCAGAAGTTCGAGCTGACCGCGCAGGCGCGCGGCGTCGCGCTGCATGCGCGGATTCCGGCGCGGGTACCGGTCGTGTCGGCCGATCTCGGGATGATCGAGCGCGTGCTGACCAACCTGCTCGACAACGCGCTGCGGCATACGCCTGCGCATGGCGAGGTCGAGGTCGCGCTGGAGCCGCGCGGCGACCGCGTGCTCGTGACCGTGGCCGATACCGGGGAAGGGATTCCGGCGGCGCGGCGCGAAGGGTTGTTCCAGCGGCCGCAGCGGCCGATGAGCGGCGGCGCGGTGACGAGCGGCGGGCTCGGGCTGCTGATCGTGCACCGGATGCTGGCGCTCAACGGCAGCAGTATCCGGCTGGTCGACCGGCCCGGGCGGGGGGCGGTGTTCGAGTTCGCACTGGCGGTGGCCGCGCCCGCGACCGGCGACGGGCGCTGAGCGCGGTCACTGCTCGCGCTCAGCCGCCGCGCTTGTTGCGCCGCACGTCGCTCGGCGTCATGCCGGTCCAGCGCTTGAACGCATGGCGGAAACCCACCGCATCGCTGAAGCCGAGCGTCGATGCGATGTCCTCGGTGCTGAGCGTGGTCGTGCTGAGATAGTCGATCGCGAGCGCCTTGCGCACGCTCGCCAGCAGTTCGCTGTACGAGGTGCCTTCGGCTTCGAGCTTGCGGCGCAGCGTGCGCGACGTGATGCACAGGATCGCCGCGATCGCGTCGATATCGGGGAATTGTCCGGGCGTGCGGGTGAGTTCCTGGTACACGCGCCGCGTGACGCCGGCCTGGCTGCGCAATTCGTCGAGCAGGCTCGCGCAGTGCGACGACACTTGCGCGGCAGTAATCGGATTCGCGAGCTGCGGCGCGCGCGCGAGCCACGCGGCCGGATAGCTGAGCACGTGATGCGGCTGGTCGAACGCGATCGGGCATTCGAGCGCATTGCCCAGCAGCGCCGCGTGCGCCGGCTGCGGCTGCGCGAACTGCGCGCGCGCCGGCACGCACCACGCACCCATCACGTCCTTGATGATCGTCACGTGCAGCGCGAACTGCATGTCGATCAGGAAACGGTACAGCGGCTCGTCGAGATCGGGCAGCGCGACTTCGTGCCGGTCGGGAAACAGCCACGACGCGGTATCACCCTGTTCGACCCAGCGGATCGCGAGCATGCCGTTCGCGAGCCGGTGATATTTGACGGCCGATTCGAACGCGTGCGCGAGCGATTCCGAGCACAGCATCGCGTAGCCGTACATCCCGTAGCTCGACACGTGCAGCCGGTGGCCGACGCGCACGCCCAGATCGGAGCCGTCGTAGCGGCCGATGGCGTTGCGCGCGGCCGTGAGGAACTGCAGCGGCGACGTGAGCGTGAACGGGTCCGCGACGGCGGCCGGCGTGAGGCCGGTACCGTCGAGCACCGCGACCGGGTCGATGCCGGCTTGCGCGGCCACGTCGAGCAGCACGGCCAGCTTGGCCGGCGTGAAGCGCTGCTGGCGCAACGCGTGGGCCGGCTCGAGGTCCGGCAGGCGGGCTGCGCGGGCGGTCGTCGGGTTCAAGGGCACACTGCGCGGCATGGGAACATCCTGCGTCCGAATCGATATCGTTTACGGCACGCAATTCTGCTCGGGATCGGTCCCATGCGCCACAGGGTTCACCCTGACGATCACGCGACAGGATCACGCGACAGTCGATGCGCGAGCGCGCTCAGCCCCGCTAGGGCCTGTTCACGCTAATAACGGGCTTGCGCTGGCCCCCAGAAGGGCCGAGCGCAAGGATTGCGACGAAGCGAATACTCGACGTATTCGCGAGGAGCATGACGCGGCGATCGGCCCTTCTGGGGGCCAGCCCCACGAACGAATTTTTCTAAACAGGGGAACGTGCCTTTCCGCCCACATTGCGGCGTCGTGCGTCGCTTGTTTGGCACGGCCAAACGGCGCTCCTTACTCCTTGCACTGCGAGCGGAAAGGCACGTTCGCAAGCCCGTTATTAGCGTGAACAGGCCCTAGTCCGCGCGCGTGCGCAGGATCGCGTCGGCGAACTCCACGAACCCGCTGCCGCCCGGGCCCTGCGTGATCCAGCGCGGCAACGCGGGCAACTGCTGCAGATACTCGACCACGGTGCTCATGCCGGCCGTGTGCGTGAAGTAGCCGAACATCGGCGCATCGTTGGTGGAGTCGCCGGAATAGGCGACACAATCGCGCGCCGCGCCGGCGCCCGCATCGACGCCGAACGTGTCCGACAGCACGCGCAGCGACATCGACAGCTTGTCGTACCCGCCGACCCACCCGATGATCCACAGGTTGTTGATGGTCGCGTCCGCGCCGGCCTCGACCAGCGCGTCGCGGATCCGGTCGTCCTGGTCGCCGCCGGTGCGGGCGTACGCGAGCGACGTCAGCCTGAAATCCTGGTCGTCCGCGGGGCGGGCGGCGGGGACGGCCGCCTCGACCTGCCGCGCGATGCGCCGGAGTGCGTCGCGCGCGCCGGCGAGCGCATCGTCCGCATGCCAGTAACGGCGTTCGACGCCGTGCCCGTCCGGGCCGCGCCGGATGAAAAGGCCGCCGTTCTCGGCAATCACGCCGTCGACCGGCCACATGCGCGCCATCTGGTCGCACCAGCCCGCCGGCGCGGCCGTCACCGGGATCACGCGGATGCCGCCCGCCTGCAGGCGTTCGAGCGCCGTGTAGGTGCGGGCGGACAGGCGGCCGTGATGGGTCAGGGTCTCGTCCATGTCGGTCAGCAGGAAGCGGACGGACGAGAAGGTGTCGGCGGGGGCCAGGGAAAGCGGCTGCATGGTTTCGACAGCGGAATGACAGGCGTCGATTATGAAGAAGGGCGCCCGGCCGTGCCATGCCGCTTGCTGCTTTGCAATTCGTGCCGGGGAATAAGCGGTTTCCTGCGCCGGCCGGCGAAGTTGTCTGGACAAGCGCGCCCGCCCGCGTGTCCGTTTCGATCATCTTTTCGGCCGCCCGGATCATTTTCAAAGCGGCCCGCACGGGCGATAGTCGCCGGTCAGGCGACGGCCCGCGCTTCTCCGGCGTGCAGGCCGTCGTGCGAACGGCGCGCGGCCGGCGCGCCGTCCCCCGTGGAGTGAGACATGACGAAGAGACACTGGACCGGGTCGTATGGCTCGATCCCCGCCGAGATCGATCCTGATCGCCATCCTTCCGTAAGCGCGCTGCTGGACGACGCGATGCACCGTTTCGCCGATCGTCCGGCGTTCCATTCGTACGGCCGCACGCTCACCTATGCCGACGTCGACCGCCTGTCGACGGCGCTGGCCGCTTATCTGCAGCAGGTCGTGGGCGTGCGCAAGGGCGATCGCGTGGCCGTGATGCTGCCCAACGTGCTCGCGTTTCCGGTCGCGTTCGTCGCGGTCGCGAAGATCGGCGCGATCCAGGTCAACGTGAACCCGCTCTACACGGCGCGCGAGCTCGAGCATCAGCTCAACGACGCAGGCGTCGAAGTCGCCTTGGTGTGCGGCGGGTCGATGGGCACGTTCGCCGAGGTGGTCGCCGGCACGCGCGTGCGTACCGTGCTGAGCGTCGGGCGCGGCGATCTCGGCGTCGTCGATGCGCCGGCCGGTGCATGCGACGCGCTGCCGCCCGGTTCGATCCCGCTCGCCGACGCCATCGCCGCCGGCGAATCGCTCGCGTTCGAGCCGGTGCCGCTCGGCGGCGCGGACCTGCTGCTGCTGCAGTACACGGGCGGCACGACTGGCCTGTCGAAGGGGGCCGCGTTGTCGCACCGCAACCTCGTCGCGAACATCGCGCAGTTCGGCGCGATCGTGCCGGCCGCGCGCGAGCCGGGCGAGGAGGTCGTCGTCACGGCGATCCCGATGTATCACATCTTCGCGCTGACGGTGAACTTCCTGTCCTACTTCGCGATCGGCGCGCAGAACTGGCTGGTCGCGAACCCGCGCGACATGGACGGCTTCATCGACGTGCTGAAGGCCGCGCGGCCGACGGTGTTCGTCGGCGTGAACACGCTGTATGCGGGGCTCGCCGGCCATCCGCGCCTGACGGAAGTCGACTGGTCGCGGCTGAAGCTGTCGGCCGGCGGCGGCGCGGCCGTGATCGACGTGATCTCGTCGCGCTGGAAGGCGGTGACGGGCAACTTCATCCGCGAGGGTTACGGGCTGTCGGAAACGTCGCCGGTCGTGTCGTTCAACCCGCAGTCGATCGACACGTTCACGGGCACCACGGGCCTGCCGCTGCCGTCGACCGACGTGAAGCTGCTCGACGACCAGGATCGCGAAGTCGCGATCGGCGAAGCCGGCGAAATCTGCGTGAAGGGGCCGCAGGTGATGAGCGGCTACTGGCAGAAACCGGAAGCGAATGCGGCCGCGTTCACGACCGACGGCTATTTCCGCACGGGTGACGTCGGCGTGTTCGACGAAGCCGGTTTCCTGCGGATCGTCGACCGCAAGAAGGACATGATCATCGTGTCGGGCTTCAACGTGTACCCGAACGAGGTGGAAGCCGTCGCGACCGTCATGCCGGGCGTTGCCGAATGCGCGTGCATCGGCGTGCCGGACGCGCGCACGGGCGAGGCCGTCAAGCTGTTCGTCGTGCTGGCGCAGGATGCGTACGTCTCGGAGGAACAACTCGTCGCGCATTGCCGCGCGAGCCTCGCGGCCTACAAGGTGCCGAAGCTGATCCGCTTCGTCGACCGCCTGCCGAAGTCGACCGTCGGCAAGATCCTGCGCCGGGAACTCAGCCGTACCGACTGATGGCGTCGGCGCGCCGCGCAAGGCCCGGCGCGCCCCGGGCCCGGAAGGCCCCGCCCGGGCCGCTCAAGTACAATGCGAGCGGTTCGACCGACGGGGACGCGATGACCGGTTCAGATGCACTTTCCGCCCAGCCCGGGCCCGGGCGGGCGCTGCCTTCGCCGAGTGCGACGGTGCCGATCTCGCTCGTCAACGGCTTCCTGGCGAGCGCGGGCGTGCAGCGCGACGTGGTCGAGCGCTACCTGCGCGGAGCCGGCATCCCGATCGAGCTGCTCGGCGAACCGCATGCGCGCGTGACGGAGGAGCAGTTCTCGACGCTGTACCGCACGCTCGCGATCGACCTCGACGACGAGATGCCCGGCATCTTCTCGCGCCCGCTGCGCGGCGGCACGCTGAAGTACCTGTGCCTGAGCCTGCTCGACGCGCGCAACCTCGAAACGGCGCAGCATCGTTTCGGGCAATTCTTCCATATCCTGCTCGACGATTTCTTCGTCGAATCGAAGCGCGACGGCCTCGTCGCGCAGGTGCTGCTGCGCCCGAACGACGCGATCGGCCCGATCGGCGCGCTCGGCCAGGAGCTGATGCTCAAGCTCGTGCACGGCGTGTGCTCCTGGCTGATCGGACAGAAGATCCCGCTGCTGCAGATCGAGTTCGCGTGCCCGCGGCCGCGCCATGCGGTCGACCACCTGTATTTCTTCACCGGCTCCGTGGCGTTCGACTGCGAGCGCACGCTGATGCGCTTCAGCGCGGACTACCTCGATGCGCCGATCCGGCAGAGCAAGCGCAACCTGCGCAAGTTCCTCGCGCGCGCGCCCGGCGACTGGATCTTCGAATCGTTCAGCGAACAGCTCGTGTGCCATCGCGTGCGGCAGTACCTGTCGGCCGCGTTGCCCGACCTGCCGGTGATCGACCAGGCGGCCGAGCACCTGCATTGCTCGGTGCGCACGTTGAGCCGCCACCTCGCCGCCGAAGGGACGACGTTCCAGGTGCTCAAGGACGAACTGCGGCGCGACATCGCGATCCAGCGGCTGACCGACACGCCCGACACGATCGCGGCGATCGGCGCCGACATCGGCTTCGACGATCCGAGCGCGTTCCATCGCGCGTTCCGGCACTGGACGGGGAGCACGCCGGGCACTTACCGGCGGCGCGCGTAGCGCATCGCTTCAAAGGTTCAAGGACCAACGTAGCCGGTTCCCATAACCGGCTCTCTTCGCGCGCTCCCATGGATGGCTCCCATCGGCGGGATGATTTACGAATCGGCGGGACAGGCGGGGCGCCCGCTGCCGAAGCTGCGCACGGTGCTCGCAATCCGGGCGGCGAACTGCCCGATCATGCGCTGCTGCACGCGCACCATGTCGGCATGACTTCCAGGGGCGGCCTCGTCGAGCCGCGTGCTGCACGAAATGCGCGGGCCCGGCATGTCCTGCTGCACGCCGACGACCCAGTCGGCTTCGAACTGGGCCCGGCTCCCGGGCCACGCATCGAAGCGGCGCACCTGCGTGCGGATGCTCATGACGGTCTGGTTTGACGGGCGCGGCAGGCCGGTGACGTTGCGCGCGCCCAGCTGCTCGACGAGCGCCGACGAAAGCGCCGCGCGCAGCTCGTCGCCGAGCGGGGCGATCCAGCGTTCGTTGTCGAGTATCACCGCGGTGCCCGCGCCGCTGCGAACGACCATCTGCTGCTGGTCGAGCTGGGCGGGGATGCCGACCGGCAACACGTTGATCGCGAGCGGCGCGGTGCCGCGCGCGGCCGTCGCCGTCGCGGACGTGGCCGGCGAGACGAGCGTGTAGTAATGCACCGGGTTCGACGCGCACGCGGTCAGCGCGATGACGGCACCGGCGCCCAGGGCGATCGTCCTGGCGCGAATCGGGAAGCTCATGGTTGTCGTGGCTCCTGCTGGACAGGCGGGGTTGAAGTGCCGGCCGGCGCGAGCGGTGCATGATCGGCCCCGGTTCCCCGGAGCAGCGATTCGGGACGGCGGCCCAGCATGTCCGTCAGCGTGCGCAGCGATCGCGCGGTACGCTGGACTTCGGTCAGCGTGTTCGCCAGGTTTTCCTGAAGCGGACCGTCCTCGGCGATACCCTGGCGCAACGCGCCGAACGTCTGGTTCGCCTGGTCGAGCGTGCGCGTCGTCGACGGCAGCAGCTGGCCGTTCATTTGCCTGAGCGTCGCGTCCAGGTTCGTCAGGCTCGAATCGACGTGCTTGCCGATCGATTCCAGCGGCATCTTGTTGATCTTCTCGACGATGTCGGCGATCTGCTCCGGCAGCTTGTCGAACGTGCTCGTGACGGTGGGAATGGTCAGCGGCGTCGCATTGGCATCGAACGGCACCTTCGGCGCGTTCTTCACGAAATCGAACGAGATGTAGAGCTGCCCGGTCAGCAGGTTGCCGGTACGCGTCTCCGCCCGGAGCCCGTGCTCGACCAGGCCCGCGAGAAACTGGGCCGCGCGCGGATTGCCGTTGCCGTCGGTCTTCTGCAGTTTCTCGACGACGGGCCCGAGCCGGTACGGATAGACCTTGACCATGACGATGGACTGGAAGCGCCGGGACGCACGGTCGAAGTCGAGCCGGGTCGAGACGACCGTGCCCATTTCGATGCCGGAGAATTCCACCGGCGCCCCGACCGCGAGTCCGCGCAGCGGCTGTTCGAAACGCAGCCGGATGAGCTGGGACGGGCCGTCCGGCGCGGCCATCGCGGCGGCTTCGTCGACGGCGAGCGTAAACAGCTTGCCGGCAGGGGCGGCCGTCGTGCCGCCGTCTTCCGGTGTCGCGAACGCGATGCCGCCGCCCACGATCGTCGCGACCGACTGGGTTTTCAGCTTCAGGCCGTTCGCGTCGAGCGAAAGATCCATGCCGCTCGCGTTCCAGAAGCGCGTATCGGTCGTCACCAGCCGGTCGTACGGCGCGTCGATGAACACCTGCAGGTTCATGTCGCGACTGTGCATGTCGAGCTTGTACGACGCGACGTGGCCCACCATCAGATGGCGGTAGTAGACCGGCGAGCCGATATCGAGCGAGCCGAGATCGGCGGCCCGCAACGCGAAGCTCGTCCCCGGCGTGCCGTTGATGACGGTCGGCGGCGTTTCGAGCCCGGTGTAGGCTTTGCGCGCCTTGTCGGAGCGGCCCGTGTCCATGCCGATGTACGCGCCGGAGAACAGCGTATCGATGCCCGATACGCCGCTCATGCCGACGCGGGGCCGCACGACCCAGAAGCGCGTGTCGTCGCGAATGAGGTTGCGCGCATTCTTCACGAACGAAACCGTCGCGACCACGTGTGAACTGTCGTCGCTCAGCGAAATGGCGGTCACGGTGCCGATCACGACGTCCTTGTACTTGACGGGCGTCTTGCCGGCCTCGAGGCCTTGCGCGGTGTTGAACGCGATCGTGATTTCCGGTCCGACGGACAACCACGCGTGGATCACCATCGACAGGCCGATCAGCGCCGCGACGAGCGGCGCGAGCCAGACGAGCGAAAGCCGCATGCGGTTGCGTGACACGGGCGGGTCGTGGGGTTCGAGGCCTTGCGGGCCGGATGCAGGATTCATGCTTCTTCGGCGTCCCAAATGAGGCGTGGGTCAAAACTCATCGCGGACAGCATCGTGAGGATGACGACCATGCCGAAAAACAAAATGCCGGCGCGCGGTTCGATCTCGGACAGCGGACCGAACTTCACCAGCGCACAGATGATCGCGACGACCAGCACGTCCAGCATCGACCAGTAGCCGACCAGCTCGACCGCGCGGTACAGCACGGCCCGCTCGCGCATGGCCGACACGCTGCGCCGGCCGGTCGTGACGAGCAGCATGGCGATCGCGAGGAGCTTCGTACACGGCACGACGACACTCGCGATGAAGATCACCGACGCGATGCCGTACGAGCCGGCTTTCCAGAACACCACGACGCCGCTGAGGATCGTCGATTCGCTGTGGCTGCCGAGCAGCGTGGTGCGCATCACCGGCAACAGGTTGGCCGGGATGTAGAAGATCAGGCTGGCGATCAGCAGCGCCCACGCACGCACGATGCTGTCCGGACGACGCGCGTGCAGCGCGGACCCGCACCGCGGGCAGCGTGCCGTTTCGGCGGCGTGCGGATGGGTGTCGGTTGTGGCGGATGCGTGCGCGCGGCAGACGAGGCCGCACGCATGGCACCCGACCATGCCCAGCTGACCGGCGCGTACGGGCAGGCTCACGGGCGGCCTCCGGCGGGTTCCACCGGCACGACCCGGTCCCATAGCTGGCGTGCGTCGTGCCCCGCGATCAGCGGGATCAGCACCATCAGCACGGCCGTGGCCCACAGGCCGGCGCCGGGAATGATCTGCATGAGGCTGGACAGCTTGATGATCGCGATGAGGATGCCGAGCAATCCGACCTCGATCATGCTCCATGGCCGCAGCGCGACGAGCAGCCGCATCAGCGGGCCGAACGCGGGCGCGCGACGCCCCACACGGGCAAAGGCCAGCAACCAGATCAGCGTCGCGATCTGCAGGAACGGCACCACGACGATGGCGAAGGCCGTCGGAATCGCGATCGGCGCGGCGAAGCCGTGGGCCAGCGCGAGCGCGGATTGCCACAGCGTGGCTTCGCTGTGCAGCCCCTGCACGCCGATCCGCATGATCGGGCAGAGGTTGGCGATCGCGAAGACCACGCCGGCCGCGACCGCCAGCGCGAGCCACCGGTCGATATCGAGCCAGCTCGATCGAAACAGCACCGCGGAACACCGTTCGCAACGCGCGACCTCGTGAGGCGCCAGCGCGCGGCGTCGGTAGACGCTGTCGCAATGCTCGCAGGCGATCAGGGTCGGAAACGTGTCCATGTGTTCGGGTGGCTCGCGCATGCGGATTCGATGACTTGCTTCGCAGTGTGTGTGGCGTCGATGGACGTTGTTGTGCGGTTCGATGGAGAAACGATGGAGCCGCTATCGAAACGCGCAGGCCGCCGCGCGGCCTTGCCGGGGCGGCTTTCCGCGCGCGCACGATCCGTTACGGCAATGGCGAGCCGGGGTTCGACGGGAGCGCCATCATTCGCCGGCCTTTCGACGAATCGAATGGGCAGCAGCGCCGGGCACGATGTCCGCCATCGAAGCGGGCGCGACGAACGACGCGAAGCCGTTGCCCCCGCATGCTCGTCGAGACGTGCATGACGCAACCCGATCTGCTGCGCGTAGCGGAGGTTCAGGCGAGGTCGTTTCACGAGGGCGGCGAATGCGGCGCGGCGGGTTACGAACGCGTCCTGCGCGCCAGCTTGACGAGGTCGACGACCGTCGCGACCAGCCCGGCCAGCAGCACGGCGGCGAGCACCGGATAGCTCGGCGTCTCCCGGATCACGACCGCGATCGGGTTGTCGGTCGCGGGAGACGAAACGACGAGGATCAGGCCGTAGACGACGAACCATCCGGTCGCGACCGTCAGCACGACAGCAACCGTCAGGAGCCCGACGATTCGCGCGACACGCAGCCTCGATCGATGATGCGTGCTCACTGGCTGCTTCGCAGCCGATAGCCGACGCCGCGCATCACCTCCGGCATCCCGGACGCACCCGCGCATTCGAGCTTCTTGCGCAACCGGCTGATATGGCTGTCGACGGTGCGTTCCAGCGCATCGACGTCGGCGAGGCAGGCGTCGATCAGTTCGCTGCGCGTGAACACGCGGTTCGGCGAGCCGGCCAGGTGGGCAAGCAGCCGGAATTCGGTCAGCGTCAGCGCGATGCTGGTTTCCCCGCTGTCCGTGCGGACCGTGGTCAGATAGCTTTGCGTATCGATTTCGAGGTTGCCGACCTTGATGAAGCGTCCCGCGGCGGCGGTTTCCAGACGGCGCAGGATCGCCCGGATGCGCGCGACCACCTCGGCCGGGTTGAACGGCTTCGTGATGTAGTCGTCCGCGCCGAAGCGCAGGCCCTGCAAGCGATCGATTTCGCGGTCGAGCGCCGTGATGATGACGATCGGCGTGTCGCCGCGGCGGCGCAGTTCGACCAGGACTTCCCAGCCGTCCTTGTTCGGCATCCTGACGTCGAGCAGGATCAGGTCGGGTTTCAGCACGCGCTGCACGTCGAGCACGGCCTGGCCGTGACCGACGCGATAGGTGCGAAAGCCGTCGTGAGCCAGGTAGGCATCGAGTATGTCGGCGATCTCCGGATCGTCTTCGGCAATGAGTATCAGAGGGTTCATCGGTATCACTGAAAGTGAACGTGACCTGCAGGCGGGCCGGCGGCGCGGCACGTGCGCCGCCGGACTTCACCGTGCGTTCGGTCGTCGCGAACGGATCGGCGACGACGCGTTGCTCAGTTGTTCGCCACGTTGTTGGCGGGAGGCACATCGGTGTCGACCAGGCCGCCACCGAGCGCCTTGTAGAGCGCGACCGCGTTGCCCAGTTCGGCGTTGCGCAGATCCAGCAGGGCCTGGCGCGCGGCATACAGCTGGCGCTGCGAGTCGAGCAGTTCCAGCCGATCCTCGATGCCGGCGCGATAGCGCAGGTTCACGAGATCGGTACGGCGCTCGGCGCTCTTGACGACCCTGGCCTGCGCGTCGATCTGGCGGCTGAACGTCTCGCGCCCGGCGAGGCCGTCGGCCACTTCGCGGAACGCGGTCTGGATCGCGCGTTCGTATTCGACGACCGCGCTGGACTTGCGCACTTCCGCGAGATTCAGTTCGGAACGCAGCCGGCCGCCCTGGAAGATCGGCAACGTGACCTGCGGTGCGAAGCTCCACACGTTCTGGCCGCCGGCGAACAGGCTGCCCAGCCCCGGGCTCAGGAAACCGATCGACGACGTCAGCGACAGGCGCGGGAAGAACGCCGCGCGCGCCGCGCCGATGTCGGCGTTGGCGGCGACGAGGTTCTGCTCGGCCTGCTGGATGTCCGGCCGGCGGTACAGCAATTCCGACGGCAGGCCGGCCGGCAGTTGCGTCATCACCGGCTGGCGTTCCAGCGATAGCGGGTCGGGCAGGTTCTTCGGCAGGTCGGTGCCGACCAGCAGCCGCAGCGCGTTGCCTGCCTGCTCGACGGCGCGCGAGCGCGCTTCGAGATCGGCGCTGGCGCTCGCGACCTGGCCTTCGGCCTGCGCGATGTCGACGCCGCTCGCCTGATCCGCGAGCTTGAGCCGGCGCGCGAGGTCGAGCGACTGGCGCCAGTCGTTCAGCGTGCGCTCGGACAACGCGCGCTGTTCCTGCGCGAGACGCTCCGCGAAATACGCGCTGGCCACGGAGCCGACGAGCGCGATCTGCACCGCGCGGCGGCCGTGGTCGGTCGCGAGGTAACGCGCGAACGCCGCATCGGACAGCGACTTCACGCGACCGAACAGGTCGATCTCGAACGCGCTGACGCCGACGTTCACGCCGTACTGGTTCTGCGTCGTCTCGAAAATCGGCGGGTTCGATTGCGAGTCGGCCGGCGTGCGCTGGCGCGTGAAGCTCGCGCCGGCGCCGATCGACGGCAGGCGCGCGGAACGCTGGATGCCGTACTGCGCTTCGGCGGCCTGCACGTTCAGCGCGGCCAGGCGCAGGTCGCGGTTGTTGTCGAGCGCAAGCTCGATCAGGCGCTGCAGGCGGCGGTCGCCGAACATCGTGCGCCAGCCGAGATCGGCCGCGTTCGCGTGCTGGTCGGCCGCGGCAGCGGTCGTGTAGGCGGTCGGCACCGGCATCGCGGGCCTGACCAGCGCCGGGGCCATCGAGCATGCCGACAGCGCGAGGGCGGCGGACACGGCCGCGGTAAGAATGAGCAATCGCATGGCATCAACCTTCTTGTTCGTGGGTCACGGTGGCGGGCTTCTTGCCGGATGCGCGCCATGCCGAGATGCGTTCCTGGATGCTCATCACGAACACGAAGAAGACCGGAACGAAGAAAATGGCCAGCACGGTGGCGGTCACCATGCCGCCGAACACGCCGGTGCCGATCGCGTGCTGCGTCTCGGCGCTGGCGCCGGTCGCGATCATCAGTGGCACGACGCCGAGGCCGAACGCGAGCGAGGTCATCAGGATCGGGCGCAGCCGCAGCTTGGATGCCTGCACGGCCGACTCGATCAGCCCCATGCCTTCCTCGCGCAACTGCTTCGCGACTTCCACGATCAGGATCGCGTTCTTCGCCGACAGGCCGATCACGGTGATCATCCCGACCTTGAAGAACACGTCGTTCGGCATCCCGCGCAACATCACCGCGGCGAGCGCGCCGATCAGGCCGAGCGGCACCACCAGCATCACCGACAGCGGAATCGCCCAGCTCTCGTAGAGCGCCGCGAGCACCAGGAACACGACGACCATCGACAGCGCCATCAGCATCGGCGCCTGCGAAGCCGACTCACGCTCCTGCAGCGACTGGCCGGTCCACGCGACCGTGAAGCCCGGCGGCAACTGCGCGGCCAGATGCTCCATCTCGGCCATCGCCGCGCCGCTGGAGTAGCCGGGGGCCGAGCCGCCGGAGATCCGTGCGGACGGGTAACCCTGGAAGCGCACCAGCTGCAGCGGGGTTTCCGACCAGACCGGACGCACCACTTCGGACAGCGGCACCATGCCGCCGGTCGCGTTGCGCACGTAGAGCTTCATCACGTTCTCGATCTGCATGCGGGCCGGCGCATCCGCCTGGATGATCACCTGCTGCATGCGGCCCGCGTTCGGGAAGTCGTTCACGTAGGTCGAACCCATCGCGGCCGACAGCGTGTCGCTGATGGTCGTGAACGACACGCCGAGCGCTTCGGCCTTGTCGCGGTCGATGTCCAGCTTCACGCTCGTGCCGGCCGGCAGGCTGTCCGGATAGACGCCGGTCACCACCTTGCTTTGCGCGGCCAGTTCGAGCAGCTTGGCTTCAGCCGCCTTGAGTGCCGCGTAGCCCTGGTTCGCGCGATCCTGCAGGCGCATCGTGAAGCCCGAGCTGGTGCCCAGCCCGTCGATCGCCGGCGGCAACAGGCTCATGACCGTGCCTTCCGTCACGCCGCCCATCGCGGCCTGCGCGCGCATCGCTTCGTCCATTGCGTTTGCCCCGTCGCGCTTGTCCCAGTCCTTGAGCACCGCGTAGTTCAGCGCCGCGTTGGAGCCGAGGCCCGAGAAGCCGTAGCCGATGATGGAGATGCTCGACTCGATGCCCGGACGCGACGCGAGATGCTTCTCGAGGGTCTTGACCACGTCGCCCGTGCGCTCGACGGTCGAATCCGACGGGAGCAGGAAGCCGGTCATGAAGTAGCCCTGGTCTTCCTCGGGCAGGAACGACGACGGCAGCATGCGGAAGCCGAACACCAGCGCGGTGGAGATCGCGACGAACAGCAGCATCACGCGGCCCGTGCGGCCGACCAGCTTGCCGACGCGCGTTTCGTACCAGCTCGTCATGCGGTCGAAGCGGCGGTTGAACCAGCCGAAGAAGC
Organism: Burkholderia sp. 572; assembly: GCF_040545135.1. Classification (NCBI taxonomy): domain Bacteria; kingdom Pseudomonadati; phylum Pseudomonadota; class Betaproteobacteria; order Burkholderiales; family Burkholderiaceae; genus Burkholderia; species Burkholderia sp. 572. The sequence goes on from NZ_JBEPLH010000016.1 coordinate 150,607, forward strand.
CGCGCTTCTCGTGGTGGCCATGCTCGACCGGCTTGAGCATCGTCGCGCACAGGGCCGGCGTCAGCGTCAGCGCGAGCAGGGCCGAGAACATGATCGACACGGCCATCGACATCGTGAACTGCTGATAGATCACGCCGACCGAACCGCTCGACATCGCCATCGGCAGGAACACGGCCGTCAGCACCAGCGTGATGCCGATGATCGCGCCGGTGATTTCCTTCATCGCCTTGATCGTCGCGTCCTTCGGCGACAGGCCTTCTTCCACCATCAGGCGTTCGACGTTCTCCACGACGACGATCGCATCGTCGACGATGATGCCGATCGCGAGCACCATGCCGAACATCGTCAGCACGTTGATCGAGAAGCCCGTCATCAGCATGACCGTGAAGGTGCCGAGCATCGCCACCGGCGCGACGATCGCCGGGATCAGCGTGTAGCGCACGTTCTGCAGGAACAGGTACATCACCAGGAACACGAGCACCATCGCTTCGATCAGCGTGTGAATCACCTTCTCGATCGAGATCTTCACGAACGGCGCGGTATCGAACGGGATCGAGTAGGTCATGCCGGACGGCATCGTCTTGGCGATCATGTCCAGTTGCTCGCGCACGGCCTCGGCGGTCTTCACCGCGTTGGCGCCCGGCGCCAGCTGCACGCCGGCGAAGGTCGCGGGTTTGCCGTTCTCGCTGTTGACGAAGGTGAACGACTGCGGGCCGAGTTCGACCCGCGCGACGTCGCCGAGCACGACCTTCGAGCCGTTCGCGTTCGCGCGCAGCACGATCTTCGCGAACTGCTCGGGCGACGTGAGCTGGCCTTGCGCGGTGAGCGGTACCGTCACGCGCTGGCCCGGCAGCGCGGGTGCCGCACCGAGGCTGCCCGGGGCGATCTGCACGTTCTGCTGGGCGACGGCCGTCGTCAGGTCGTTCATCGACAGGCCGTAGGTGATCAGCTTCTGCGGATCGACCCAGATGCGCATCGCCTGTTCGGAGCCGAACAGCTGCACCTTGCCGACGCCTTCGACACGGCGCAGGTCCTCGACGACGTTGCGCGCCATGTAGTCGGCCAGCGCGTTTTCGTCGTAGCGGCCGCTGTCCGACTTCAGGCCGACGAACAACAGGAAGCCGGTGGAGGCAGACTCGACGATCACGCCGTTTTGCCGCACGACGGGCGGCAGGCGCGGCTCGACCGACTTGAGCTTGTTCTGCACCTCGACCTGCGCCATCGCCGAATCGGTGCCGGGCTTGAAGGTCGCGGTGATCTTCGCCTGGCCGGACGTATCCGACGCCGATTCGAAGTACAGCAGGTTGCGGACGCCGGACAGCTCGCGCTCGATGAGGCTCAGCACGCTGTCGGTCATCGTCTGCGGCGTGGCGCCCGGGTAGGTGGCGGTAATGGTGACGGTCGGCGGCGCGACCGACGGATAGCGCGCAACCGGCAGTTCGGGGATGGCGATCAGGCCCAGCAGGATGATGAAGAGGGCGATCACCCACGCGAAGACCGGGCGCCGGATGAAGAATTGGGACATGACTGGATGCTCCCCGTGACTCAGTGCGACGAAGCGGTCTTGACCGCTTCAGGCGCCTTCCAGGCGGTCGCCGTCACGGGCGCACCATCGCTCAGGCGCTCCATGCCTTCGATGGCGATCTTCTGGCCCGCCTGCAGCCCCGACTTGATCCGATAGCTGCGGTTCGTCAGCTCGCCCACCTCGACGGCCTTCAGGTGTGCCTGGTTCTTCGCGTCGATCACCCAGACCTGCGGTTTGCCGCCGGCGCGGACGATCGCCTGTTGCGGCACGGTCAGCGCGTCGGCGTAGTGCGCGCGCGGGATGCGGGCACGCACGTACATGCCCGGCAGCAGCTCGCGCTTCGGGTTGTCGACCAGCACGCGCAGCAGCACGTCACCGGTACCCGGATCGACGTTGACGCCCGAGAACAGCATGCGGCCCTTCACGTCGTAGCGCGAGTCGTCGTCGCGCAGCACGTCGACCGGCAGGCCGTTGCCCGCGGTGTCCGGCTGCCCGGCGAGCGCGCCGCGCAGCGAATCGAGCGACGCGGCCGGCTGGCGGACGTCCACATAAACCTGGTCGATCTGCTGGATGCGTGCCATCGGCTGGCTGTCGCTGCTCGCGACGAGTGCACCCTCGGTCACGAGAGCCTGGTCGATGCGGCCCGTGATCGGCGCCTCGACGGTCGCGAATTTCAGGTCGAGCTGGCGGCGCGCGAGCGTCGCGCGGGCCTGCGCGACGTCGGCGGCAGCCTGGTCGCGTTGCGACACCGAGTCGTCGTAGACCTGCCGGCTGATCGCGTCGGCTTCCACCAGCGGCTTGAGGCGGGTGGTCTGCACCTTGGCCCGTTCTAGCGCGGCTTGCGCACGTTGCAGGGCCGCTGCGGCCGTGTCCATGTCGGCCTTGAACGGCGCCGGGTTGATCTGGAACAGCGGCTCGCCCGCGCGCACTTCCGAGCCCTGTTCGAACAGCCGTCGCTGCACGATGCCGCTGACCTGCGGCCGGATCTCGGCGATCCGGTGCGCCGCGACGCGGCCGGGCAGGTCTTCGGTCAGGTCGAGGGGCGCGGCCGCGAGCGTCATTGCCGCAACCGGGATGGCCGGCGCGGCGGCCTGCTGTTCGGAGGGCCCGCAGCCCGCCAGCATCGCTGCCACCAGCGCGCACACGGCGCCGTAGCAGGCTCGTTTCTGATTCTTCATGTGGACTCCATGGGACGCAGGCACCCGATGGCCCGCATTTTCGGTTCGCAGTGTGCGTGTGCCCGATGGAGTTTTTTGTGCGGAAAGATGGAGGTTTGATGGAGGCGGCGAAAGAATCGCGGAACGGCGATGCGGCGGCGGTGTCGGCGCTTTACATCCGGAGCGCGTGCTCCCATAACCGGGAACCTTCGCGCGTTCCCATGAACGGCATCCCATCATCGATGCCGACAGCGGCCGGCGCGCAAGCATGCGCCGCGAGGATTGCTGCGCCGGTTTATCCGGTCTCGGCCGCGATGCAGGCCGCTGTGCCGCACGACGTCGCCGCCCGCAGGTGGCGATCGCGGTCGGCCAGCCAGTCCTTGCGTTCGCCGCGCCAGCCCACCGCATGGATCTTGTCCATCTGGCGCGCGGCAACGGTAGCCGCGCAGGCCAGGCCGGGGAGCGGGATGTCGAGCAGGCGCCAGCGGCCCGCATGCGGCGTATCGACCTCGCGGAACGGTCCCGCAAACGGCGCCAGCGACGCGAGCGTCGCGCCGTGTCCGCTTCCGCATGCATTCGAGAGGCTGTCCAGCCGAAGCTGGTCGCGCGATGCCGGGCCGGCGTACGTGCCGGCTTGCGCCATGCCCAGCCCGATCGGGCCACGGGCGATCGCGATCACGATCCAGATGCCGGCGTGGCCGACCACGATGTCGAGCCCGTCCAGCGAGTCGCAGCCCGCGATCGCGATATGGTCGGCCTCGCGCTCGATCAGCGTGAGCTCGTCGGCGGCGCGGCCGGCCAGCGTCCCCAGGATCGCGCGCAGCGCCGACCGGCCGATCGCGAAGCGGCGGCCGTGCGCGCGGTTCGGATGCATCCTGGCACGCCGCAGTTCCGTCTTCGACAGGCAGAGGTGGCCTTGCTCGCTGGTGACGAGCTGCCATTCGCCGCGCAGTCGCCACAACAGGATCTCGCCCGGAGCGGGCAGCCGCGACGGACATGACGCCAGCGTGTGCGAGCTGGTGATCGTCAGGGCGGGATAGCGCATGCCGGCCCTCGTGTCGGTGGCGGATGCGACGTGGCCCGGCATGCCGGCCCCGTCATGCCTGTTGTCCGGTTTGCAGCGCGTCATTGCCCGGATGCTGCCGCGTGAGCCGGGCGGCGAGCGAGACGGCCTGCCCGAACGACGCCACCGCGTGATGCGGAATCCCGAATGCCTTGACGGCGACCTCGCCCTGCGCGGCCACTTCCGCGCGCCGGTCGGGATCGGGTTCGACGCTGACGAGCGCCTTGCAGACGGCGCCCAGCTCGACCTTGTTCTGCTTCAGCCAGACCGCGCGATGCTTGCGGTCGTCGTGGCTCTCGTCGGTGTCGAGCTCGACGTAGACGATCACGAACGGCTCGCCGTGGCGCATCAGCGTGTCGATCTCGCCTTCCCAGCGCGGCGCGTAGCCCGGTGTCGCGTGTTCGGGGCGAAACACGCAGACCGGAAAGAGATGGATGTCGTGTAACGCGAAATCATTCGGATTGAGAGCGGACATCGAGGGTTCTCCGTTGGATGAGCGACGCCGAAGCGTCGGGTGGCCGTGCGTGGGCATTCAATGCGCGCTCGCTTGCGCCGCGCCGGCCTGCGCGACCGGCGGCGCGGCGCGCCAGCCGACGCCGAGCGACTTGTAGAGCGCGATCGCGCCCTGCACCTGGGCGAGCCGGCTGAGCGCGAGCGCATCGCGGGCGCGGTACGTCGCGCGCTGCGCCGTGAGCACCGACAGGTATTCGCCGAGGCCGTTGCGGTACAGCCGCGTCGCGCGCGACTGCGCATCCTGGCTGCTGTCGACCGCCGCGGCGAGCATGGCTTGCTGGTCGCGCGCGGCGCCGATCGCCACCAGCGCGTCCTCGACATCGCGAAACGCGCCGCGGATGCGCTGCTCGTATGCGAGCCGGGCCGCCTCGGCGGCCGCGCGCGCGGCGTCGACGCCGGCTTTCGCGCGGCCGCCGTCGTACAGCGTCTGCGTGCCGTCGAGCGCGACCGACCATGCGACGCTCGCGCCCGAGAACAGGTCCTGCACGAGGCTCGCCGTCGTGCCGAGACTCAGCGGAATCGCGAAATGCGGAAACTGCTCGGCGCGCGCGACGCCGATCTGCGCGGTCGCGGCGGCGAGCCGCCGTTCGGCGGCGCGAATGTCGGGGCGCTCGCGGATCACGTCCGACGGCAGCGTGACGGGCAGCGCGGGCGCGACCGGCAGGGTCGCGCCGGGCGCGCTCAGCGAGTCGCGCAGCGTTTCCGGAAAACCGCCGACGAGCACGCCGATCGCGTGGGCGAGGCGCGCGACGTCCTGTTGCAGCGGCGGCACCGCCGCCTGCGCGAGCTGCAGTTCGGCACGCGCCTGCGCGACCGCGAACGACGTGCCGAGGCCGCGCCGGTTCGAGCGCTCGGTCAGCTGCCGCGTGGCGTCGAGGCTCGCGACGTTGTCCGTTGCGATCCGCAGCCGCTCCTGGGTCGCGCGCAGTTCCGCGTAATCGGATGCAAGCTCGGCCAGCAGGCTCACGAGGATCGCGTGGCGATCGTCGTCGAGCGCGTCGATCTGCGCATCGGCGGATTCGACCGCGCGTCGCGTGCCGCCGAACAGGTCGAGTTCCCACGACGCATCGAAGCCGAGCCGGTAGGTGCGCGACTGGCCGATCCCGGGCGGCCATTCGAGCGCGCGCGACGAGCGCAGCGCATCGGCGTTCCCGCCCGCGGTGACGGTCGGGCCGAGTCGGCTCGCGATCTGGTCGCGTTCGGCGCGCGCCTGCAGCAAGCGCTGGCGCGCGATCGCGAGATCCTGGTTGTGCGCGATCGCCTGCTCGACCAGCGCATCGAGCTGCGCATCGCCGAACGCGCGCCACCAGTCCTGCAACTGCGCGGGGTCGGCCGTCACCGTGTCGCGCGGCGCGCTCCAGCCGGGCGGGTGCGCGGGCCGCGGCGCCACGTAATCGGGGCCGACCGTCGTGCACGCGGCGAGCGCGCAAGCGCAGGCCGCGACGAAGGCGCGCACGCGGCACGTCGCGCGCACCGGAGGGAACGGGCATCGCATCGTCGCCTCCGTCACATCCACGCGTGCAGCCACGACGCGAGCCGGCCGCGCGGCGTGCGCTCGCGCCCGCGTTCGCCGACTTCGACGCTGCACGTCATGCCGGCCGCCAGCAGCACGCCGGCCGGCACCCGGTCGATCTCGATGCGCACCGGAATGCGCTGCGCGAGCCGCACCCAGCTGAAGGTCGGGTTGACGGCCGGCAGGCCGAGTTCGTCGAGCGTGCCGTTTTCGTCGGCGATGCCGCGGCCGATGCTCGTCACGTGCCCGCTCAGCAGCGGATCGAAGCCCATCAGCCGGATCGTCGCGGGTGCACCCGTCGCGACGCGGCGCAGCTTGGTTTCCTCGAAATAGCCGGTGATCCAGAAGCTGTGCGCGTCGAGCACCGAGATGCCGGGCTTGCCCTCGACCGCGTAGTCGCCGTGACGCAGGCGCAGCTGCGTCACGTAACCGTCGACCGGCGAGCGCAGCGTCGTGCGTTCGAGGTCGAGCTTCGCGACGTCGAGCGCGGCCAGCGCCTTGCGGTGCTCGGCCTGCGCGATCGCCACCGCGCGGCTCGAGCGCTGGATGTCCTCCCGCGGCACGAGATCGTCGAGGCCGGTGCGCCGCTGCGCTTCGTCGCGCTTCTGGCGCATCGACTCGGCGGTCGCGGCGACCTGCGCCTCGGCTTGTTCCACCGCCAGCGCGAAGCGCTGCGGATCGATCCGGTACAGCACGTCGCCTTTCGCGACGCGCTGGTTGTCGACCACCGCGACTTCGACGACGGTGCCCGACACTTCGGGCGCGATCCGCACGACGTGCGCGCTGACACGCGCGTCGCGCGTCCACGGCGCGAGGACGTATGCATGCCAGAGCGCGGCGACCAGCACGATCGCCACGGCCACGGTGGCGAGCGTCAGCAGGGAGCGGGTGAGGGGTTTGAGCGACATGACGCGATACGTTCCGACGGGAGGCTAGAAATAGAGGATCAGCGCGGCGACCAGCACGAGCGAAATCGCGAACTCGAACAGCGCCGGATGCCACACGCGGCGCAGCACGCCGAGCCTTGCGAGCAGCGCGCGCACGGCCAGATAGAGCGGCACGGTCGCGCACGCATAGACGAAAAAGGGCGGCAGGTAGATGCCGGCCAGCGGGAATTCACTGAGCATCGCGGGCGCGCTCCGGAACGGCGGTGAAATAGGCGGCGTACGTGTGCAGCAGCACGTAGACGTCGGCGAACGCGGCCATCAGCCACTTCAGTTCGGTGTTGCCCGGCTGCGCGGCGGCGAGGCCGGCCAGCGCGTGCGCGGCGCGCCGTGCATGCCGGGCCGCGCGCGGCGGGGCGGCCGCGTGCCGCGCGAGGCCCGCGAGCCCCGCCCGCACGCATCGTCGCGCGGGGTCGGGCAAGCCGTCGCGCGCGGCGCCGCGGCGGATCCGCAGCAGCTCCTTGCCGACGTGCAGCGCCGCGAGCGCCTCGATGCTCGCCTGCGTCATCGCGACCGGCTGGCCGGCGAGCAGCGCGCCGAGCTGCGCGATGCGGTGCTGCTGGCGCTGCTGCCAGCCCGCCGCCGTGACGCGCCGGCCGGCCACGAGCGCGAGCGTGTCGTCGCGGATCGTGCGGCGCAGCCGCGTGGCGTCGGTGGCCAGGTTGCCCGGCAGGATCAACCGGAACGTGAGCAGCGTGAGGAACGTGGCGAGCACCCACGCGACCGACTGGTTCAGGAACAGCGCGACGTCGGGGCGGAACGGATTGGTCGCGCCGGTCAGCGTGTTGAACGCGACGAGATAGGCGAGCCCCGCGAGCGCGGTCTTCGGCACGCTCGTCGCGTAGATGCCGGGCATCCAGAACAGCGCGAGCGCGACGACGAGCAGCGGAAAGCCTTCGATGCGCGGCAGGATGCCGAACGCGCACACGAACGCGGCCGGTACGGCGAGCACCGTGCCCTTGATGAACGCCTGCGCGCCGGCGGCCGGATTGCCGGCGGTCGCGAGCAGCGCGCAGTACGGCGCGACGACGAGCAGCATCATGTCGCCCTGGTTCCAGCCGGTCGCGAGCCAGAATGCGCCCGAGATCACGATCGCGCACGCGGCGCGCACGCCGTTGCGCAGGGCCGCGCCCGTGTCGCGGTGAAAGCGCACCCGCGCGGGCCGGTAGCCCGGGCGCGGGCGCTGCAGTTCGACGAGCCCGTCGAGCGCCGCGCGGTAGTCGTCGATCTGCTCGATCAGTCGCTCGCCGGCGATCAGCAACGCCGCATCGTCGCGCGGATCGCCGAGCGCGATGCCGTCGAGCGCGTCGCGCAGGCGTTCGCGCGCGTCGCCGAGCAGCGCACGCGCGTGCGTCGCGCCGCCGGGGCCGTCGCCCAATGCGTCGGCGGCGGCCTGCCACGCGGCCGCGAGACGCGGCTGCAGCGATGCGACCGAGCGCGCGCCGGGGCTGTCGGCCGGCAGCGGCGGCATGCCGCCCGCGAGCGCGCCGAACAGCGATGCCATCCCGTGCCGCACGGCGGCCGCGCGTTGCGCGAGATCCTCCGATTCGGCCTTGCCGAGCGCGAGCAGATCGTCGATGCCGTAGATGCCGGCGAACAGCGCGTGCCGCTTGTCGTCGGCCGGTGCCGCCGCGAGGCCGTTGCGCTGCGCGGCGATGACCCGCGCGACGTCGGCGGTGACGCGCGTCACCAGCGCGTCGAGTTTCGCGTGCACGTCGCGCGTGCCGAGCAGCATCGACACGAGGCTCAGGCACAGCACGCCGATCGCGACCGTCGAGCCGCGCCCGATCACGTGTTCGAAGGTCAGCTCGGGATGTTGCATCGCGCCGTAGGTCGCCAGGCCGATCGTGTAGCCGGCCACGACGGTGCCCGACGCGCGGAAGTGCCGCAGCAGCGTCATGCCCGCGACGCAGACGCCGAGCCAGAACGCGAAGCCGAGGATGAACAGCAGCGGCTGCTGCGCGAAGCAGCCCATCAGCACGAACGCGACGACCATCCCCGCGATCGTGCCGACCACGCGCCACACGCCCTTGCCGATCACCGCGCCCTGGACGGGATTGATCACGAGCAGCACCGTCGACGCGGCCGAATACGGCGTTTCCAGTTCGAGCAGGTACGCGACGCCGAGCGCGAGCGCGGCGGCGATGACCGAGCGCGCGACATACGCGCCGCGCGGCGTGAAGATGTCGATGCGCGCGATCAGCGCCGCGGCCGCGCGAGTCAGGCGGCGGGGCGGCGCCGCGACGGCGCGCGTCTGATCTGCTGCGTCATGCACTGCACTCGCTCCATGAGAAAGGACGAAGCCAGTCTACGGTCGCGCCATGCATGCCGAACAGTGACGTCTTTGCACTCGACGAGTGCGTGCAACGCATCCGTCATGCATGCGCCGCACGCAGCGCCGGCTGGCCGGTGCACAGCCCGCGCACGACACGCCGCAACCACTGGTGCGCGGGGTCGCTCTGGAAGCGCGGATGCCACGCCTGCGTGATCAGCACGGTTTCGAGCGGCACCGGCAGTTCGAACGTGCGCACGCCGAGCCCGGCCCGCACCGCGCCGCGCGCGAGATGCTCGGGCAGCGGCAGGATCAGGTCCGACGCCTGCAGCGCGAAGATCGCCGCATACGGCGTCGGCACGACGAGCAGCACGTGGCGCGCGAGCCCGCGCGCGGCGAGCGCGTCGTCGATCGGCCCCGCCGACTTGCCGCGCCGCGAGACGCCGATGTGCGGCCAGCGCGCGAAGCGCTCGGGCGTGATGTCGTCGTCGAAGATCGGGTGGTCGTGGCGCGCGAGGCCGACGAAGGTCGTCGTGAACAGCGGCTGCACGCGAATCTCCGGCCCCAGGCGGCGCGACGCGCTGATGAAGAGGTCGATGCGGCCGCTGCGCAATGCGTCGTCGTCGACGTCGTCTTCCTCGGGCATGAAGCGCAGCATCGCGCGCGGCATCCCGCGCGCCATCTCCTCGAGCAGCCGGCTGCTGTGCAGGCCGACGAAGACGTCGTTCGCACGCACGTTGAACTGCTTGTCGAGCGTGCCGAGATCGATTTCCGCGGACGGCGCGAGCAACTGCGATGCGCGCTCCACGGTTTCGCGGACGACGCCGCGCAGTTCGAGCGCACGCGGCGTCGGCACCATCTTGCGGCCGGCCTGCACGAAGATCGGGTCGCCGACCGTTTCGCGGATGCGCGCGAGCGTGCGGCTCATCGCGGGCGGGCTGAGGTTCATGCGGCGTGCGGCGCCGACGACGCTGCCCTCTTCGAGCAGCGCATCGAGCGAAATCAGCAGGTTCAGGTCGGGTGCCATCGGCTTCTCCGTTTCATCGCGTGCATGCGGCGCAATGGTAGTGCGTGATGTGCGCGCGCAGCGTGACTGCGGCGCACGCAACGATTGCGTGCGGCATCACGCGTGACGCACGCATCGGTGGGGGCGCGTGTTGCCTCGAGCAACCGGGCCCGGTGCGAACCCCGCGAACGAATGCTCGAAACAACGTCACGTGCGCCCGTTACCCAACGCCGGCATCGGACGGCAGCGAGCGGACGGCGGCGAACGCGCCGTTCACGTACATCAGCGGGTTCACGTCGGCGGACATCGCGACGCGCGTGACCCGTCCGACCAGAATCGAATGCGAGCCGACCTCGACCTGTTCGAGCGTGTCGCAGAAGAACGACGTCTGCGCGTTCTCGAGGTAGGGCAGGCCCGTCGCCGCGTCGGTACGCCATGCGTCGTGCGCGAAACGCGCGTCGGAGCCCGTCGTGCTGCACGCAAGCGCGAGCGGCACGTGGCAGCTTCGCAGCGCGTTCACGCAGAAGCGCCGGCGGCCGGTGATCGACGCGTGAATGCTCGCGCGCCGGTTGATGCACACCAGCACGGTCGGCGGATCGAGCGCGACCGACGTGAACGAGCTGGCGGTCAGCGCGCACGGTGCGGCGGCGGCGCCGTCGCCGCCGGTCGTCACGATCGTGACGGTGGCGGCCACGCCGCGCATCGCCTGTTTCAGTTGCTGCGCAATGTCCACGGTGTTCGTCATGATGCGGTCCTGTCGCGAGGAGCCCCGGTACCGCGCGGGTCGCGCCGCGCGGCACCGGGGCGGGCGTCAAAGCTGGTACGCGTCGGCCCAGGTCCAGTGATAGGACTTGAAGTCGGCGCGGCGCGACTTGAGCTCGGCGTCGCGCGCCTGCTGTTCGGGGCCGTCGGGCAGGTGGAACACGCCGCCGTTGCCGGCCGATGCAAGCTGGATCCGCGCGCTGCGGTCGATCCGCAGGCGCTGGTATTCGACCAGCGCGGCGCCGAGCGCGTCCTTCGACGCGAGCCCGGTCACGCACCGGCCGAGCACGACCGCGTCCTCGAGCGCCTGCGCGGCGCCTTGCGACTGGTACGGCAGCATCGGGTGGCATGCGTCGCCGAGCAGGCACACGCTGTCCCACACCCAGCGCGTGAGCGGCTGCCGGTCGTGCAGCGACCAGCGGCTCAGGTCCGACGCGCAGCGGATCAGCCCGACGAGGCGCGGATCCCAGCCGGCGAGCTCGGCTTCGAGCGTCGCGCGGTCGCCCTTGCTGCTCCACGATTCGCGCGTGCTGCCGTCGCCCGGCACGATCACGACGAGGTTCAGCAGCCGGCGGTCGCGCACCCAGTAATGGATCGCGTGCCGGCCGGGCCCGAGCCAGATCGTCACCTGCGGTTCCCGGACGATCTCGAACACGGGCGAGCGCGGGTCGAGCGCATCGGCGTCGATCAGTGCGCGATACGCGTCGTCGCCGCTGTAGTGCGGCGCGTCGTCGCCGAGCAGCGCGTGGCGCAGCGTCGAATGAATGCCGTCGGCCGCGACGACGAGATCCGCGCGCCAGCGCGTGCCCGCCGCATCGACGAGCGTCGCGCCGTCCGGCCCGTATGCGTCGAGGCCGCGCACCGCGATGCCGCCGAGGACGGGGACCGGCGGGCCGGCCGTGTACGGGTCGCGCACGGCATCGAGCAGCGCGGCATGCAGGTCGGCGCGATGCGCGTTCCAGTACGGCGCGTTGAACTCGGCTTCGACATCGTCGCCGAGCGGGAAGGAACCGAGCAGGCTGCCGTCCTGCCAGCGGCGGCGGATCGTCGCGATCGGGGCGACGGCGGCCAGCCGCTGCCGGTCGAGCACGCCGAGCGCACGCAGCGCGCGCGTCGCGTTCGGCACGACCTGCAGCCCGGCGCCGACTTCCCGAAACGCCCGGCTCTGCTCGAGGACGGTGACCCGATGGCCGGCGCGCCGCAGCGCGAGCGCGGCGGCGAGGCCGCCGATGCCGGCGCCGACGACGATCGTGTCGAGTGACAGGGACGGTGTCATGGGCGAGCCCGTGGTGGATCCGGAAGGAATCGGCATGGCGTCATAGTCCCGGCAGCACGTCGCGGGCGAACACCTCCAGGTTGTTGCTCATCAGTTCGTACGGCTGCGCGCCGTAGTCGATGTGCCACAGGATCGCGTCGAGGCCGAGGTCGGCCTCGAGCGCGCGAATGCGCTGGCGCACGGTGTCGGGCGTGCCGAGCACGGCGGTTGCGTCGAGGTCGGCCGTGTCCATGCCGCCCATCTTGTTCTTCATCGCTTCGTTGTAGCCCTGGTAGGCCGGCGACTGCACCTGCTCCCACGACTTCGCCGCTTCCGCGAAATTGCGCCAGTGATGGCGCAGGCGCGGCTCCGCGAGTGCCAGCGCATGCGCGTCCGACGTGCCGATCATCAGCGGGATGCTGATCGCGACCTGCGGCTTGCGGCCGGTGTGGCCGTGATGGCGCTCGAACGTGTCGCGATAGAGCGCCACCATCTCCTGTGTCTTCGCGAGCGCGGCCTTGCGCGGCGGCGCGGCCATCAGCAGGTTGAAGCCGCGTTCGCCGATCCACTCGAAGCTGGACGGCGTGAGCAGCGCCGCGACCCACACCGGCGGGCGCGGCTGCTGCGTCGGGCGCGGCAGCGATTGCGCGTCGCGGTAGCGGAAGAACGGGGTGTCCTCGCTGGCCGATTCCTCGGCAAGAAGCCGCACCGTCGCGTCGATCGTCTGCTGGAAGCGCGTCTTGCTCGAGTCGAGATCGATGCCGAATGCATCGAATTCGTACGGCAGGAAGGCGCGCGCGAAGCCCAGCTCGAGCCGCCCGTTCGAGATCGCGTCGAGCTGCGCGGCTTCGGCCGCGAGCTGGATCGGATGATGGAACGACGCCTGGATGCCGCCCGTCATCAGGCGGATCGACTTCGTCTGCGCGGCCACGGCCGCGAGGAACATCAGCGGCGACGGGCTGTAGCCGCCGTACGGCTTCAGGTAGTGCTCGGTCATCTTTACGTACGTGTAGCCGAGCCGCTCGGACAGCGCGCTGAGCTTCAGCGCCTGGGCGTAATAGTCGGCCGCCGGGCGGTCGGCCGGGCCGGTATCGGGCAGGAAGGACACGCCGAACTTCATAGACACCTCACAGGTTGATGTGCTGCCGTTGTCTGCAAAGGGGAAGCGATGCCGCGACGAATGCGTCCCCCGGTCGGGAAACTGGATCGCTCGCAAGGCACTTGCAAGGATGATCCAATCATAGGATGATTGGGTCTATGCAAGTCTTACACGTCGCAAGATTTGCTGCAAGCGTTGCTCGGTTGTCGCTCCAGTTCCGCCCGCAAGCGGGCACCCCGGGGGCAGGCTGAAGTCGAACGGGCCGGCCTTTCCATTTCTGGCGAGGAATCACGGATGAACGCTCTTCTATCGGTTTCTGGCAAGGCGCTCAGGATGCGGCGGGTGGTGCGTGCCGCGTCGGGCAAGTGTCTGATGGTGCCGCTCGATCATTCGCTCGCGGACGGGCCGATCGCCCATCCGCAGCAGTTGCGGCAACTGGTTGGCGACATCGCCGCGCACGGCGGCGACGCGATCGTCGTGCATCGGGGCCGCGCGCGCTTCCTGGCGCCCGACGTGCTGAGCGATCTCGCGCTCGTCGTGCACCTGAACGGTTGCACGCGCTACGCGGAGGACGCGAACGCGAAGACGCTGTTCGCGAGCGTCGAGGACGCGCTGGCGAGCGGCGCGGACGCGGTCAGCGTGCACGTGAATCTCGGCTCGAAAACGGAATCCCAGCAGCTGCTCGACCTGAGCCGCATCGCGACCGAATGCGCGCGCTGGTCGCTGCCGCTGCTCGCGATGATCTATCCGCGCGGCCCGGGCCTCGGCGATCGTCCGCAGGCCGAACTGATCGCCCATGCGGCGAACGTCGCGGCGGATCTCGGCGCCGACATCGTCAAGCTGCCGTACAGCGGCGACGCCGCGAGCATGGCCGACATCATTGCCGGTTCGTCGCTGCCGGTGCTGGTCGCGGGCGGCGCGAAGCTGCCCGAAGACGAGTTCGTCGCGTTCACGTCGCGGGTGATGAACGCGGGCGCGCTCGGCATCGCGGCCGGCCGCAACGTGTTCGCCGCGCCGAAGGCCGCCCCGCTGATTCGCCGCCTGTCGGACGCGGTGCACGGCGTCGAGCGGCGCGCCGCGCATCTGGCCGCCTGATCCGCTGCGCCGGGCCGTCGTACCCGGTCTTTTTCGACCATCGAGGGTTTCCATGCATCGCTATCCGTGGATCGACCTGCGCGCGCTCGGCGCGCAGGCAGGCGCCGTCGCGGCCGACGCGGCGAGGGCCGGCGCGCGCCGCGTCGTGGTGGGCGAGGCCGGTCGCGATACGTGCGCGGCCGGCGCGGCGGCGCTATTGACCGTTTCGACGGCGGGCGTCGCGACGCTGGTCGACGATGCGCATGCGCCGCTCGCGGGCGTTCGCGTGAGGATCGACGGCGCGGCCGATTTCGATGCCGCGCGCGCCGCGATCGCGCGGCACGCGCTCGTCCTGCTCGACTACGCGCTCGCGACCACGATGCCGCTCGAGCGCCTGCTCGAGGGTGTCCGCGACGCCGCGTGCCGCATCGTCGTGTCGCTCGCCGATCCGCACGGCGCGGCTTACCTCGCGCGCAAGCATGCGCAGTCGCCGGTCGACATCGCGTTCGCACCGCGCGATGCGGCCGCGTTGCGCGGCGTGCTGGCCGCGTGCGGCGAGCTGCGCTCGCGCGAGCCGCTGAAGCTGAAGGCATTCGAGGTGCAGCGCGTCGAGCCGCTCGGCGTCGGGCTGCATGCGGTGATCGACGGCTGTTCGCAGCTCGACGGCGAAGAGTGCGTGCTGGCCGGCGCGAGCGCGACCAGCATGCTGCTCGTCGTCGCGGCCGGCGCCGCGCACCCGCCGGGCCGGCCGCTCGTGTTCGGCTTCGACGCGGGCTCGGCCGAATCGTTCGTGTTCTGCGGCGGCGACCGCGCGCGCCAGCTTTCGCTGCTGCGTTCGGGCGAGCGGATCCTGACGGTCGGCGCGGCGGGCGACACGCGCGCGATCGTGGTCGGCCGCGTGCGGATCGAATCCGCGCCGCTCGTCGCGTTGCACACGCGCAGCGCATCCGGCACGAGCACGCGTGTCGTGCTGCGCGGCGACCGCGCGGTGCGGTTCCGGACCGACGGCGGCACGGCCGTCGGGCTCGCCGATGTCGCGCCCGGCGTCAGGCTGGCCGGCTACGAGCCGGGCGCCGGCTGGGTGGATTGCCGGATGCGGGCCGCCGCGTCGCGCTCGGCCGTTTCCGTCAGTCGCTAGTTTCACCCTGTCATTCAACCTGCTTTATCCCCTTCGAAGGAGATTGGCCTTGAAGAAGCTTTCCTGGATTGACCTGCGCAACATCGGCGAGCTCGCGGACGAGATCACCGAGGAAGCGCTGCATGTCGGCGTGTCCGCATTCGTCGTGAAGGATGCGGAGCAGGCCGGGCGGCTGCCGCCGAGCGCGTGCAAGGTCGCGGTCGTCGATCGGCAGCCGGCCGATGCCGCGCTGCTCGAGCAGGTGCAGATCGTCCTCGTGAAGGACGGACTGCCGGTCGATTTCGCGGTGCCGGACGGCGTCGAGCTCGGCGTGTTCATCGAAGTGACGGGCGAGGCGACGCTCACGCGCGCGTGCGAGCTGTCGGTGTCCACGCCGTGGCTGCTCGTCGAATTCCTGCAGGACCCGAGCAAGATCCCGCTCGAGATCCTGCTGGCGGCCGCCGATCGCGCGGCGGGCGAGCTGATCACCGTCGTCGCCGACCTGGAGGATGCCGAAGTGACGCTGAACGTGCTGCAGCGCGGCCCCGAAGGCGTGCTGCTCACGCCGACGCAGGTCGGGCAGGCCACGCAGCTCGTGTCGATCTGCAGCGACACGGTCGAGGATCTGCAGCTCGAGGAAATCGAGATCGTCGGGCTCACGCACCTGGGGCCGGGCGAGCGCGTATGCGTCGACACCTGCTCGCGCTTCGAGCAGGACGAGGGCATCCTCGTGGGCTCGTATTCGACCGGCATGATCCTGATCAGCAGCGAGACGCACCCGCTGCCGTACATGCCGACGCGCCCGTTCCGCGTGAACGCGGCCGCGCTCCATTCGTATGTCGTCGCGCCGGACAACCGCACCCGCTACCTCGCCGAGCTCGAATCGGGCGCGGAGATCCTCGCCGTCAACGTGCAGGGCAAGGCACGCCGCGTCGTGGTCGGGCGCGCGAAGGTCGAGACGCGGCCGCTGCTGCTGATCGAGGCGAAGAATGCCGCGAATCGCGCGATCAACATCATTGCGCAGGACGACTGGCACGTGCGTGTGCTCGGGCCGAAAGGCAGCGTGCACAACATCACGGAGCTCAAGCGTGGCGACCGCATCCTCGGCTATACGCTCGATGCGCAGCGCCATGTCGGCTACCCGATCCGGGAATTCCTGCACGAGCAGTGATCCGCCTGCTTCGTTGACGATGCGATCGCCCGGTGCATCGCGCGCCGGCGCGGTCGAACCCTGTTCAGGAGTGCTTTATGGAAAATGCGGCAAAACAGGTGCTGGATACGTTGTTCGGGCGGTGGCGCAGCCGGATCCTGTATGCGGGCACGCGGCTCGGCGTGTTCGATGCGGTCACGACGGATGCACCGGTTTCGTCGGCCGCGCTCGCGGCGACGCTCGACGTCGACGAACCGCTGCTGTACCGGCTGCTGCGCGCACTCGCCGCGCTCGGGCTGCTCGACGAGGACACGCGGCGCGGCTTCCGGGCCACCGCGGCGGGGGCGCTGCTGCACGCGGACGCCGCGAGTACGCTGCGCGATTTCGTGCTGTTGCAGGAGGGCCCCGAGCACTACGCGATCTGGGCGCACCTGCCCGACATGGTGCGCGAGGGGCAGCAGAACGGCTTCGTCCGCGAGTTCGGCGCGATGGCGTTCGACTATGCGAAGGATCACGAACGCTACCGAAGCGATTTCAAGCGCGCGATGTCGAGCTTCTCGACGGTGCAGTCGGAACAGGTCGTCGATGCGCTGCGCGATGTCACGTTCGCGCCGGGTACGCACGCGTGCGACATCGGCGGCGGCCAGGGGCACATGCTGTGCAGCCTGCTGCGGCGGTTCGGCGCGCTGACCGGTGTCGTGTTCGACCTGCCGGAGGTGATCGACGGCGACGCGGACGACTGGGCGCAGCGGATGGGCGTGAGCGCGCGCTGCAGCAAGGCGGGCGGCAACATGTTCGACGCGGTGCCGGCCGCCGACGTCTACCTGCTGAAGCTGATCCTGCACGACTGGAACGACGACGAATGCGTGGCGATCCTCAGGCGGGCACGCGAAAGCGCCCGCGACGGCGCGCGCGTGTTCGTGATCGAGCGGGTCGTGCCGGCGCCGGGCGTCGCGCATTTCTCGAAGCTCTACGACATCCACATGATGTGCTGGGGCAGCGGCCGCGAGCGCACGCGGGACGAATACGACGCGCTGCTCGCCGCCGCCGGCTGGCGGCCCGCGGGGCTGCGCTCCGCGCCGGACGGGCAGATCGACGTGATCGAGGCCGTCGCCGCGTAGCGCGCACCGGCCATACCCGGGCGTACGGGGCCCGTCAGGCGGCGGGCGCCTCGCGCGTCTCGAGCCAGGTCATCTGCGGCTTGAGGATCGCGAGCGTCGCGCGCACCGCCTTGTTCTCGTCGCGCTGTTCGATCGCATCGAGCACCGCCTGGTGCGCCCGCATGTCCGGCTCGGGGATCTCGGCCTCGTCGAGTTCGACGAGGATGTCTTCCACGTTCGCGAGGATCGAGCCGGAGAAATAGCGATACAGCGCTTCGAGCGCGTGATTGTGCGAGGCGGCGGCCACGGCGATGTGAAACGCGCGGTCGCGCTCGACGAACTTCTTCACGTCGCGCGACGCTTCGCGCTCGCCGCGCGCCTTCAGCAGCTTGCGCAGCGTCACGAGATCCTCGTCGGTGCGCCGGCGCGCCGCGTAGCGCGCGCATTCCGTTTCGAGCATGCATTGCAGTTCGAGATGGTCGCTGCGCGCGGCACGATCGACGTTGCGCATCGTTTCGGCCGGATCGACGTTGCGGCGCACATAGGTGCCGTCGCCCTGGCGCACTTCGAGCACGCCGGAATACGCGAGCGTGCGAACCGCCTCGCGCACCGTGTTGCGCCCGACTTCGAGCTGCTTCGCGAGATCGAGCTCGGTCGGAATGCGCTGGCCGACGCGCCAGATGCCGGAAGTGATGTTGGACTTGAGGATCTCGATCGCGGAATCGACGAGGGAGTGTCGGGTGGCCGGGGGCAGGCTTGACATTAAGTGTGTCGCTTGAAACTTGAGGGTGTCGCTATCCTATCATCCGATCATTCATTTGGTCGTTCAGGATAACGACATTCAAACGTGACATTTTGTTAACGTCAGACGAATAAACCTGCGGCCGATCGATGCATGCCGCACATTCGTCGATTGCGTCCACCGGCATTTACCCGCGCCGCGTCGGCGTAAATGATTCGCATTCGCTGTTCAGTCGAGGTCGCCGTTGCAAGAGCGGCCCGTCTCCGTACCCAAGGGCGCGACGTATCCGCCGACGCCCGTCTCCGCTTTCCGGATAACCCGACATGAATCGATCACACATCGGCCGCGATGCGCGGCCTGGATTTCCGTTGCCGTGCGCGGCGTTGCGGCGCGTGCCGGGCTGGGCGGCCGTACTGGCCTGCGCGGCTACGATGCCGATCGCCGCTTCGGCTGCCGCGCAAGATGCGCCGGACGCGGGCGAGCCTGCGGATGCGCCGCTGCTCGCGCCGATCGTCGTCGACGGGCGGCGCGAGACGGGCGTCGGCCCCGTGAACGGCATCGCGGCCGACGTGTCGCGCGCGGGCACCAAGACCGACACGGCGATCGTCGAGGTGCCGCAGGGCCTGTCGGTCGTCACGCGCGAACAGATGGACCGGCAGGATGTGCACAGCGTCGGCGAGAGCCTGCGCTACACGCCGGGCACGTACGCGGACTCGCGCCCCGGCGGCGTGCTCGAGAGCGTGTTCCTGCGCGGCTTCGGCGGGTTCGCGGCGGCGGCGATCAATCCGCAGATGCTCGACGGTCTGCCGCTGCCGAAAGGCGTGAACTGGGCCGCGAGCGTCGTCGATCCGTGGACGCTCGAACGCATCGACGTATTGCGCGGCCCGGCGTCGGTGCTGTACGGGCAGGCGAGCCCCGGCGGCATCGTCGACATGGTCAGCAAGCGGCCGACGCGCGACGCGCAGCACCTGCTCGCCGTGCAGACCGGCAACCGCGATCGCGGGCAGCTTGCGTTCGATTTCAGCGGGCCCGTGACGCAGGACGGCACGTGGCGCTACCGGATCGACGGCCTTGCGCGCCGCGCGGACGAGCAGATCGATTACTCGCGGCAGCAGCGGATCGTCGTCGCGCCGTCGCTGACGTGGCAGCCGAACGCCAATACGAGTTTCACGCTGCTGGGTTCGTTCCAGCGCGATCCGCACAACAACTTCGCGGGCTGGCTGCCGGCCCTCGGCACGCTGTGGCCCGACGCGGGCCGGCGGATGCCGACGCGCTTCTATCCGGGGCTGCCCGGCTTCGACACGTACGACCGCACGCAGGCGATGATCGGCTACGCGTTCGAGCATCGTTTCGACTCGACGTGGAAAGTCCGGCAGAACGTGCGCTATACGCATCTCGACGTCGACTTCGCGGGCGCGGCCGTCAATTTCGTCGCGCCCTACCTGGCGCCGGGCGTGCTGAACCGTTCGCTGTCGTGGTCGCGCGAGCACGTGAACCATCTCGCGCTCGACAACCAGGCGGAGATGCGCATGATGACGGGGCCGGTCGAGCATACGGTGCTGGCCGGGCTGTCGTACGAGCATGCGGTGGCGAACCTCGTCGGATCGGGGTTCGGCGCGGCGCCGCCGCTCGATACGCGTGCGCCCGATTACGGGCAGCCGTTCGCGGCGCCGCCGATCGGGCAGCAGACGCGCCAGACACCCGACCGGATCGGCGTCTACCTGCAGGACCAGGTGCGCTGGGATCGCTGGGTCTTCACGCTCGGCGGGCGCGAGGAGTGGTCGCGCACGACGACCGACGACCTGCTGCGCTCCGCGAGCGTGCGGCAGAGCACGCGTGCGTTCACCGGGCGCGCGGGTGCCGTTTATCTGTTCGACAGCGGCTTCGCGCCGTACCTGAGCTATTCGACGTCGTTCGAGCCGGCGCTCGGCACGCGCTTCGACGGCCAGCCGTTCACGCCGACGAAGGCGAAGCAGTTCGAGTTCGGGCTGCGCTACCAGTCGCCGGACCGGTTGCAAAACGCGTCGATCGCCGCGTTCGACATTCGCCAGCGCAATGTGCTGACCGCCGATCCCGAGCATCCGTTCTTCAACGTGCAGACGGGCGAGGTGCGCTCGCGCGGGATCGAGCTGGAAGGGCGGTCGCGCTTCTGGAAGCAACTGGACGTGATCGCCGCGTACACGTATCTCGACACGACGGTGCAGGCCGATACGGACGCGGCCGTCGTCGGCAAGCGCGTGGCGGCGGTGCCGCGCCATCTGGCGTCGCTGTGGCTCGACTACGCGGTCGACCGGCCGGGGCTGCGCGGGCTGAGGGTGGGCGGCGGCATGCGCTACGTCGGGCGCAGCGCGGGCGACAACGTCAATACGTTCGACGTGCCGGCCGTCGTGCTCTTCGATCTCGGGCTGTCGTACGACCTGGGTGTCGAGCGGCCGGCGTGGAAGGGGTGGCGCGTCGCGGCGCACGTGAACAACCTGTTCGACCGGACTTATGTGTCGTCGTGCTTTTCGGCGGGAGGATGCTTCTACGGCACGCGGCTGACGGTGACGGGGGATGTCAGTTACCGGTGGTGATGGCGGGTGACGATCAGGATGCCGGTGCCGGGTGTGCGGCCGGTGCGGGCTGTAAGCATGCGGCCGGCCCGGTTGCGGCGCCGCACGGATACACTGTCGCCTTCGCGGTACGCATCGCCACAGCCTCGCCCGTCATCCCTGGATTCGTGGAGAGATTGCCCATGAGCATCGTCGTTCGTCGAAACCCGATCGCCATCCTCCTGTGCCGGGTGCTGATCCCGGGCGTGTTGATCGCTTCCGTTGCCGGCTGCGCGGCGACGGCGGTCGAAGACACCGCCATTGCCCCCGATCTGCATGAAACCGTCGTCAAGGTGCCGGTCGACGAAGGGGGGCGCACACGCGACATCGTCGCCACGACCTACATGCCGGACGGCCCCGGGCCCTTTCCGCTGATCGTGCTGAGCCACGGCAGCCCTCCCGATCCGCGCGCACGGCCGAAGGTGGGACGCTACCGCGCGTTGCCGCAGATCCGGACGTTCGTGCAGCACGGTTTCGCGGTCATCGTGCCGATCCGTCGCGGGTACGGTGCGACGGGCGGTGTCGACGAAGAGGATGCGGGGTCGTGCCGGCATCC
The DNA here is from genome assembly GCF_040545135.1 of Burkholderia sp. 572. NCBI lineage: Bacteria > Pseudomonadati > Pseudomonadota > Betaproteobacteria > Burkholderiales > Burkholderiaceae > Burkholderia > Burkholderia sp. 572. The sequence goes on from NZ_JBEPLH010000016.1 coordinate 172,046, forward strand.
CGATTACCTCGCTGCCGGCCAGCAGGCCGCGCGCGATGTGCTCGCGGCCGTGCGGTATGCGCAGACGTTGCCGCAGGTGGATCGAAGCCGCATCGTGCTGGTCGGGCAATCGGCGGGCGGCTTCGCGTCGCTGGCGGCGGCGAGCTACGCGCCGCAGGGCGTGGTCGCGGTGGTGAACTTCTCGGGCGGGCGCGGCGGGAATCCCGCGACGCATCCCGGCATGCCGTGCGATCCGCGGCAGATGGCCGACACGATCGGGCATTTCGCGAGCACGACGCGCGTGCCGGTGCTGTGGCATTACGTGCAGAACGACAAGTATTTCGCGCCGGAAGTCGTGGCGACGTGGTTTGCCGCGTTTCAGGCGGCGGGCGGGCACGGGCAGATGATCGTCGAGCCGCCGTTCGGCAAGAACGGCCACGGGATGTTCGCGGTCAAGGAGGCGATCCCGATCTGGCTGCCGCATTTCGAGGCGTTTGTCGAGCCGCTTGTTGCGGTGAAGTAGGTGGGGTGGGGGGATCGGTTTGGGCCGGGGGGGGATGGCCGTTGGCGACCCGAAGCGGACTATCGACATACCGGAACATCGACCGGTTGAATCCGCAACAGGAAGCGGACGTTCGTCGGACGGTGTCCTTAAAGGGCTGATCCACGAATCGGATGGCGGGCCGATTCTTCGTTTCTCCGGCACCGCCTGCTATATGCGGTCCGATTTGACAGCGACGTGATGTGCGGGCAGCTTTGCATTGCGCGCCTTCTAGAACTTCATGGAGTGGCCCGGTATGCGGTTTCTGTTAGCGATGGATTTGGTTGCTGACGCCGACTCGATAGCAGTTCAGCTTCTATCTAACCTTGGCTATAAGCCGAAGCCGCGCGATACGGCCTTCGACCGGTTCGCCATCCTGTTCACGCGTGCCGAGCGTACGATTCCGCCCGTGCCTTACGAGGTGCGTCTTTCGGACGATATTCGACAGAATCCGAAGTACAGGGAGCACAGAAAGGCTTTTGACGAGATAGTGTCGCGATTGCGTAAAGGCGAAAGCGTTCACCCGTATCTTTCAACGCGGGCGGTTCGCGCCGCGTATCAGGATACGCTTCTCCTGACTTGGGGCATTCATCACTTGCACCTGAACAGTATCAACACGGTTGACAAGCGGGGGTTCGTCGCACGTAAGCATGGGGAATCCGAGCTATTGCTACTGCGCATCAAGGACGATACGGCTTACCTGATAGACATCGTTTCCCACGGCGAGCCAGACCTTTTTGACAATCCGCGATTGCTCGAAGTCGTGGACCGAAACTGGCCCGAACTGCACTTTGCTCCCAAAGCGATAACGGCCGAAGCATTTAGCCCAGACCAGGTCAAAGCGTTACGCTCAAATCACGCGAATTTTTCCATACACGTGAACGGGCGCGCGATCCTGCCCAAGGCGGGAGTTACGGCAACAGGGGTGCCCATTGAGGTCTATGGGTGGTACAGGGCGCTTCATGCTGAACTGCGCAACGTCGAAGCGGACGTTCGCCGCCGGTTCTACGAATTTTTCCCACATAGCACCTCGCCGCTGTTGTACCTGCCCGCCGTGCAGAACGTGCGGCTAATCGCGATCGAACCGGAGCTCTTTGTTCTGCAACATCACGAAACGCAGCGGGTCTGCCATGCTCGCCGCGTCGTTGGACAAAAGCAGCAGGTTCCCGCCTAAGTACGCGCTCTGGCGCGCGCTCGTTAGCGTCTTCGTCATGCCCCGTATGTGCTGATGAACGTGCTGTACAGGCGATAGATATCGGTTGCGATTGCACGCCCCGTGCTGTTTCGAATTCGTGACATCGTGTGAGTCACAGCGTCCCGAAACACTTCTCCATCATGCAACACTTCTGGGCCGTACCGGGTCAGGCGGTGCATGATGCTTTGCCAGCTATCGCGAAGTTCAGGCGGCAATTCCTCAGTGGAGAGCTGCCTTAAAACCCAATGCGCGCCGCGAAGTCGGTCCCTAACGTCGCCTTCCCACGTGGCGAGTCGATAAAGAGAGTTTGTCAGCTTTTCACGAACCCGCGAATAGCGTCGCATGCTTTCGCCTTCCTGTAAGTTTTGGGCCTGCGCTCACTTCGCCGCACAGACGCGCGTGCTCTCCGCTCAGGGTGCGCGCATCAAGCTGTTCACACCACGCCAATGCACGAGCATTCAGGGCTTCCTCATCTTCGCCCGTCGCTTTACTATGGCTATGCCAATGACACTTATGCAATCGAGGTCGTGCAAAGAATCTAGTTTGAGATCGTCGTTGAATGTGTTCATGGCGTACCCGATTTGTGACCAGTAGCGTCCTCACCCTGTGTCGGTTTAATTGACACACGCGTCAGCGTGACCGCCTAAGGCTCACTGGGCTCAGGTTTCGGCCAGGCTGCTTCGTTGACGACGAAGGCACTTCGCATGGTTATATGTGGATGAAAAGCTGTACGCTGGTTATAGATGACGATCTCGATTCCCTGGACAGGTTCCGACTCAAGGTGCTGATCTATCTGCGCGTAGTAGTCGGCTTTGTATTGGCCGAGGAAGTCATCGAAGTCGATAATGATAAACGCGATGCAAGCAGCACCGTTGTCATAGGCAAGCATTTGACTTTTGGCCTTACACAGCGTGCTCGTCAACTTCTTGAGAAACTTCCCGTCAAGCGAAGCAGTTATCGATCCTACTGCCCGCGTATTCCGGCGCTCCGCCTCTTCCGCTGAGATATTTATCGACTTCACCTCGCACAGCACTTTCCGATCGTTGAGGGTACCTTCGAGGTCTGGCGTCGGCTTCTTACCTCGCGGGACGAAAGCGACCCCGGAGCAACCCCGGGCAGCCAAATGATTGTGGGCTCGAGCCTGATTTAGAATGTTGATTAACTGCGACCACCCGCGCCCGCCGGGATCGTGCCGCGTCAGGTAAGGCCGGGCTTCCTCCTTCAGGGCCTCCCACGACGCCGCGTCAAGCAGCTGGAACTCCCGCTCGCGGGCAAGCCATATCTCTCTCGCGAGTCCGTCACAAAGCGTGAGTTCAAAGTCTTGAAAGTAAGCCTCCGGGGCCTGTGGCTCCTCTATCAGGTCGCGCAGTTCGAACACCCGCGGCATATCTGCTCGAAACATGGTCGGAGATCGGGAAGGCGTCGGCAATAGTCGCAGTCTAGGCGAATTTTGACTTGAACGACCGGTTTTATGGTGGAAGTGACGTACGAACGGCCACGCGACAGCGCTGCCCAAGGGCCGCTCCTGGCCGAATGCGGCCGGCCGCCGCTCTGTGACGCATGACCGGCGCAGATCGACCCGAAGCGGCCACGCATAGATCTCCAAAGCGGTCGTTTAGCATACGCTCGCCTGGAAAATACCACTGTCGACGTGGCGAAGTACGCCAATCCCAACTCCGTTAGCACCGAGCGGTTGACTGGACCGAACACCGGGCTGGGCCGTCGCAAGCTTGTTGCCGGCGCCCGCGTTGCGCTGGCCGGCGGTCGCATCGAGGGTCACGTTCGCGGCCTCTACCGGATGCGAAATGAGCACGAGGTGACTTGTTTTAACCTCGACTGTCTTCGCGAGTGTGCGGCTTGTCACGAAGCGCACGGGATCCGAATGGGTGGTGCGATCTTCTTTCGATACCATGAGCCGGCTTCGATCACTCCACCGATGTCAGATCAATATCAAGCCGATATCGTTCGGATTGCATATCTATTGTCGTATTCACACGGCAACGGAAGCGTCTCTTCTTGCCCGTTCTCTAGATTTTCATCGAACGGGTACCCTGCGGTTTCCTGCGAAGATAAAGCGTTTGAGCGGTCAACCCCAGAACGAGCGCGACGAGGAGCGCGGCTTGGGCACCGAGAAGCAGTGGCGACCTCGGATCGCTGACCAGCGGATGTCCGTCGGGCACACGCTTCAGCGTTTCGGTAACCGTGGGAACCATCAACACGAATGCGGTCAACGTCAGACAGAAGGTTTCCAGGTAGATACCGGCTCGACCGGGCAGCGGCAGATACGCAACGCCATATCCAGCCAGTAACAGCACGACGGCTCCGATTCCGATGACGTAGCCGATACCTTGATGCGCTATGACGAACACGGTCAGGGAACCAATCAACATGGTAACGAAGTACACCCTCCCGGCAACCGAGCGCGGAACGATCCTGCCGTAACGCGCGAACATGTACACGGCCATGGGGATCGCGGGTAGACTGCCGAGAGTGTGTATCCAGCCGAGCGGCGAAATTCCAAACATGGTTTCAATCCTTGCCTTGCGTGATTTCGTTGGTGGTCGACGCTTACTTTAGGCTCACGAAACCCGAATTGACATGATTGAACCTGGGAAAAACTTGACCATTTTTCCGGATCGGGCGCTTGCTGGTCTGGCTAACGGTGATCTCCTGTCTCAGGTTCTTGCGCGTATGCGCATGACAGGCGACCGCATCTTTTCGTCGATGCTGCTGCCGTTCGCGCAGTTGGACATGTCTGCGCGGGCGGCGCACGCGTACGCAGTCATGGAAGGCGTGGTGAAAATTGCCGGCGATGAGGCAGACGCTTCCGAGATTCGGTCCGGCGAACTGCTCTTGTTGCCGCGCGGACCTGGCAGCCTGCGCATTTCCGCCCTGGACCAACCGGCGAACGTCGTCGTCTGCCACTTCTGGTTTGATCCGGCGAGCCAGCCGGATCTGCTTCTGACGTTACCCGCCATGATCCACCTTCGCCAGGCGGAGACTTGCGACTGGCTGCCGAACATCATGCAGTTTCTTCTGCATGAGGCGGACAATGACGAGGCGGGATCCGCCTTGATGGTCTCCCGCATGATTGATCTCGTGGTGGTGCGTGCGTTGCGTGCCTGGGTTCATCATGGTCATGCATCGAACTGGTTGGGCGGATTGGCGGACAAGCGTATTGCCCGCGCTTTGAAGGCAATCCATGAGCAGTCGCCACGTGGTTTGACGATCGATGGACTCGCTGCCGTCGCGGGCATGTCCCGCTCCAACTTTTGCGAACGTTTCAATGCGCTCGTTGGCAAGTCGCCGTTGCGTTACCGCAATGAATGGCGCTTGAGCGTCGCCCGCGACATGCTGGCGAAAGGTGACGCGCGCGTGGGCGAGGTTGGACGGTCGGTTGGTTACGAGTCGGAAGCCGCTTTCAGTCGTGCCTACAAGGCCTACTTCGGCCATGCCCCTCGAGAAGCGAAGCCATCCATCACGCCCGCTGAATGACCGCGCTGCCCACGACGCCATGAACGATACCGCCGCGAGAATGCAAAACAGCCGCCCCGTGCCTGATTGTCGCGGACGCCACAAACGGAGCGTTTCAGCCAACCGCATCGGGACATTGAGCGAGGCAACTGTCGAAAGCCCGGCTCAATGTCGGCCGGGGTTTTAAAAGGCGCTTTTTATAACGCCCCCGTCGGCTCGCAACGCGGCTCCCGTTGTGGCCGCCGAAAGCGGACTGGCGATATAGGCCACGAGCGACGCAACCTCCTGCGGCGAACCAAATCGCTTGATGAGCGATGTGGGGCGGACTTTCTCGAAGAACTCCTGTTCGAACGCTTCAAACGATTTGCCCTCGGCGCTTGCAAGCGCCTCCACGAACTCGCCCACGCCACGCGATTTCGTCGGCCCCGGCAGCACGCTATTGACTGTAATTCCAGTGCCGGCAACGGCTTCGGCGAGCCCGCGCGACACGGCAATCTGCGCGGCTTTCGTCATCCCGTAGTGGATCATTTCGGCGGGAATCTGCACGCCGCTTTCGCTCGAAATGAAAATGATGCGCCCCCAGTTTGCACGCTTCATCGCGGGCAGAAACAGGCGAGCGAGGCGTACACCGCTCAACACATTGACGTCGAAGAAACGCGACCAGTCGGCGTCGGGGATCTCCCCAAACGGCTTGGGCTCGAAGATGCCCAGGTTGTTGACCAGGATTTCCACGTCCGGATAACGCGTTGCCAGTTCGTCAGCCGCCGCGGCTGTGGCGAGATCGCCCGCAAAACCCGTGACGTCGCTGCCCGTCTCGGCTTTCAGTTGCGCGACCACATCATCCACTGATGACTGGGAGCGGCCATTCACGATCACGCGCGCGCCTTCCTGCGCCAACGTCCTGGCGATAGCGAAGCCAATGCCGGCGGTGCTGCCGCTGACCAGTGCGAGTTTGCCTTGCAGATTCAGGTCCATGAGTCATTTCCTTTGCATGTGTGAGGGAAAACTGGCGGCATCGGCAGGTAGAAGCCGGATGCCGACAAAGAGGGATCAGGTCCGGGTAATGGACGCGCCACCGTCAACGAGTGATGCCGTACCGGTCACGAATGACGAATCGTCGGAAGCGAGATACAGCACCGACCGGGCAAGCTCTTCCGGCTTTGCAACGCGCTTGAGCGCATGCAGGCCCGTGACGAACGCCTGCGATTCATGGGTGTCGTTCATGCCGCGATACATGTCCGTGTCGACAGCGCCCGGCAACACCGCGTTCACGCGCACGCCTTGCGCGCCATACTCGGCAGCAAGTGCCTGCGTCAAGCCGATCAGGCCCGCCTTGCTCGCCGCATAAGCCGCAGTGCCGGGAAACGCGAACGAGTAACCGACGAACGTCGACGTGAAGATGATCGATCCACCGCCTTGCTTCACCATTTCCGGAATCTGGTGTTTCGCGCCAAGGAAGGCGCTCGTCAGATTGGTCGACAGCGCGGCATTCCAGCCTGCTTCGGAAATACCGGTGCTCGGCCCCATCTCGCCGAGCGTACCGGCATTGTTGTAGGCAATGTCCAGGCGGCCGAACCGGCTCACCGCGAGCGCGACCAGCGCCTTCGAAAAGTCTTCCGATTGCACGTCACCCGCCAGGTATGCTGCTTCGCCGCCTTCGCTGACGATCTCCGCGGCGAGTGTTTCGAGTTCCGCCGCGCGCCGCGCCGCGATGACCACCTTGGCGCCTTCCTTCGCGAACAGCTTTGCCGTCGCACGCCCAATCCCTGCGCTGGCGCCCGTGACGATGGCGACTTTTCCTTTCAAGCGTTGCATTTTCAATCTCCTGATGCACTTCGTCGGCCAGTGCCCCATGCATTGGCGCGTTGAAAGCAATATAGGCCTCAGTTTTGATTGTAGAAAGGACCAAAATGTGCTTCTATCATTCAGCTTTTGTGAATGAATCGAGGTACTGATGGATCGTCTGCGCGCCTTCGAGGTTTTCGTGACGGTGGTGAGCCGTGGGGGCTTCGCGCGCGCCGCGGATGCGCTCGGCACGTCGCCCGCCAATGTCACACGCTATGTGAATGAACTGGAGGCGCATCTGGGCACGCGCTTGCTGAATCGCTCGTCGCGTACGCTTTCTCTTACCGAGGGCGGCGAGACGCTTTACGCCCGTTGCAAGTCGATCCTCGACGATGTCGCCGAGACGGAGGGGCTGGTCTCGTCGGCGTCGGTCGAGCCGCGCGGGCGGCTGCGCATCAATGCACCCGTGAGCTTCGGTATTTTGTATCTGGCACCGTTGTGGCCCGAGTTCATGCGGAAATACCCGGGAGTCGAACTCGACGTCGGACTGATTGACCGCGTCGTCGATATCGTGGACGAAGGCTACGATCTCGCGATTCGCATCTCACGCGCCGGATCGACCAGTCATGCGGCCCGCAAGCTGGCGACGTCGCAAAACATTCTGTGCGCATCGCCGGCCTATCTGGCTCGCTTCGGCGTTCCGGCAGCCCCGGCGGAGCTGGGCGGGCACCGCTGTATCGGCTACACGTATGCGTCCACCGGCGACGACTGGCAACTGATCGACGAGCGCGGCAAGCTTCACTCGGTGAAGGTCGACTGTCACATGCATACCAACAACGGCGATACGGCGCGTGCAGCGGCCCTTGCCGGACACGGCGTGATCCAGCAGCCCACTTTCCTGATCGGCAAGGATCTCGGCGAGGGCAGGCTCGTGCATGTGTTGCCCCGGTACCGCTTGCCGGATATCGACATTCTCGCGCTGTATCCGAGCCGTCGGCACCTGAGCGCCAGAGTGCGCGTCATGATCGATTTCCTGGTCGACGCGTTCAGTGGCGTGCCTCCCTGGGACCGGAACGACGGAAATTGGGCAGGTGCCGCGCCGGCGACGGATTGAAAGCGCATCCGCATCCAGTACATGCGCCAGCCATGTTCGGACGTTCGGGTTCAGGGAGTGCGCGATCGTTCTGCATCTAGGCGCACAGACATTCGGACGGCGGCTCTGGGCAGCTTTTGACTACTGCCCGCGACTATCTGGGAGTGCCATCGTCCGATGGATACGGAATTCGCGCGAAGGCCGTATCCTCGGCGCTTGGACATTCGAATGTCCAAGCGATGCAGCCAGCCGACGGCCGCAACTGGCCGGCCCCGGTCGAATGGTATCGGGGTAGTGTCGGACTGGTTGATGCCGACCCGTAGCGGCCAGTCAAATTTATCGGAAGCAGACGTTCGACGGAGTGCGTCGGCAAGTTGGCTGGATTGTTGGGTGCGTCATTGGAGAACGATGACCTTTCCGCCATTGCGCTCAAAATCAGAACGAGTCGTACGACGGACTTCCTGTGCTAATGACTCGCGGTGAAGAATGTCTCGAAAAAACAGTTTTGGTGGCTGATACGCTTTCCTGAACCCTTGGAGCGAGGTGCCTTTGACGCTCGAAGTTACTTCTTCAACACGCGCCAGCCATGAGCACTTGAGGTCGGACCGCTTAAGAGCGGCGTTTATTCGGTGTTCAACCGCCAGGTAACCGTCTGGGCCATCTGCTATTGATCGGAACTCTTCTGCCGTTACCTGAGTAACTACGATTTCCGGTCGATCTGTGCTCGTTAACGACACCCATCCGAGAGTCGCCATGTCGGTGTCGGCAGAAAATTCAACAATGGGGAATTGCTTCGCGCTGGTGTTCGACTGTAACCATACGATTGTGTCGTAGATAGTGGCCATGGCGGAGAATTTCCGAATTAAGAAGCACAACCATTGTCAACGGTCTGAGAGGTGAAGTCGAACGGCAGAGACTGGCCGATCTGAGCCCAATAAACGACCGACTCAGGCGCATTGGTCATAGTTGTGTCTTATGTCGCCGCAGGCGCGATCAAATCGCTCGTGGTATTCGGCACAGAATCGTTTCTCGTTCGACGATAAGTTCAATAACGCGAGGAGATTCGCTGCATTGTTCGAGGCAGCAAAGGCTTCGAGTTCATGCGGAGCATCAGGGTACAACTCCCTCATTGGTTCGAGAGTGCCGGAGTTCCGAACGGCGTAGTCAATGACCCACATGCTGTAGACGACGCGTTCGATCAGCGTCAGGCTGTCGAAACCCTCAAGTGATCTTTTCTGAATGACTCGGTCGCCTTCGTCAATCAACCACGTTTCCAAATCGAGTTTCATAGGCGGGTCGGCACTATAGATGCCTTTCAGCAAGGCGTTGTTTGCGCTGGGTATGAAAGGTGTCGCCCTAGATGTGCGGCGATGGACGGAATTGTCAGCAATCTAGCTCCGCCTGTCGAGTGTCCGTTCGTGGCCGAAGCCCGTCTCACACCCCATGCGCGAGAGCGGAATCGATTTCATTGTTTGTCAAGCCGAATCTCGCCATACGAGCGCGATGCTCTTCTGAGCCAAGATATGAACGAAGTTGCCCGTTTACCGCATTGAGCAGAGCGCTGTTTCGTTTGCTAAACGAGAATGCGCCGAGCGGGAGCTTCTGCTGCGTGCCATTCGTTTGCGGCTCGTGCTCCACTGCCTCAAGCATTGAGCCTCCGATCCGATACGCAACTATGCGATTTCCCAAGGCTGTGCTTGCATACGCGTCGATCGCGCCCGAGAGAACCGCTTCGATCGCGTCGGCCTGTTGCTCGAAGATGGCTATCTGGTCCTCGCTTACGCCTGACGTTCTCGCCGACTCGTGTTGCACCTGTCCGGCAATGACGCCAAGGCGCGCCTCGGGACGTTTGGCGAGTGACACGTAGCTGTTGAGCGCTTTCGGATTTCCAGTCCGAACCAGAAAGCCGTCTCCGATCCCCCATACGGGTACGCTGAACGCGACGATATTGGCGCGTTCAGGGGTAACGAAGAGCGGAACGTTCATATCCCAGTGACCTGCTTCAACGCCGGGTAGCAGTTCACTAAATGTCGTCAGGCGATGCTCGATCCGGGTAACACCGATCGCCCGAAGAACCGTATCGGCCAGATCAACGTCAGCACCCGTAGCAGTACCATCCGCTTCCGTCCAACCGAACGGTGGTTCTTCGATGTATGCAATCGTTACCTTCATCGCTGCGCCTCGCGAAATGGGAATGGCCATCAAACCTGGAGCTGATTGTTGACGATTCTACCTACGTGCGCAGATGTCGCTTTTTGGCCGGGAGCAAGCGGACGCAGTTGGCCCCGAATGTCCCGCAACACCGCTTTTCCAGCATAGGTGACCGAGCTTGAGACAGAGAGCGTCCTGTCTGAACTCAGCGCTTCGACCGGCCGCGCGGTGGGCCGGGAATCGGTCCAGAAATCAGGACGTTACCGCCGGAACCCTTGCTCCACTATGCGAATCGACAAATTTAATGCGGACGTAGGCGAGTTGACGACATTATTTTAATGGGACCGTCAATAAAGTCGTCAATTCGCGGGACAGAGGCCTTGATCCATGAGAATTCTGGAGTGACGGAATTATTTTTCTCCACGAAAATCTCAGAAAACTGTCCGAACGAGTGAGGCCACCTCTGTTTGCGACGCCTGGGGGGCGCATCACACCCTGTCCGATGCCAACGGCACATTCCTCGCCGTGATCCTGACCTGCGCGAACGCCAACGCTACTCGACGTCCGAGGATACACGGCGGCTGTCCAGGTCCTTCAATGCCGGAAACGCGTCGCGGTCCCACGAGTGCAAGCCATACGACTTCTAAATGATATTGCGCCTGACGAATATTTCGAAGGTGGGTGTTCCTGGCGACAAGTTGCCCAGTCGCTTGACTATGTACGTCTTGCGCGTCGTCGACGATAAATTCACTGACGCAGGGCGAAGACCAGACTTTGCGCCTGTTTGATCGGCGCGGACATCATGTGCGCTGCTCAGCCTCATCCGGTATCAATCGACTGCGAATAATGGAGTGGATCATGGGACAGGGAAATCTGGCGACACCGATTGTCGTCGCAACAGGAATCGCAGTTGCGCTACTCGGCGGATGTGGCGGCGGCAGCGACAGTGGCGCATCATCCGGCAGTCAAAACGCAGCGGTCTCGGGAACGGTTGCCGGGGGTAATCCGGTGGCCAATGCGACGATCACCGCCACCGACGTTAACGGGAAGACCGCAACGACCCAGGCCGGGGCGAATGGAGCGTATACGTTGAATGTTGCCGGACTGTCGCAGCCAATCGCGCTCGTCGCGACTGATCCGTCCGGCCAGGTCAGCCCGCTCGTCACGGCGCTCGCCCAGCTACCCGCGAGTGGACAGACCGCGGTTGCGAACGTCACCACGCTGACCACGGCACTGGTCGCGTTATTGACGCCCGATGGCCATCCGATGGATTTCGTCACGTCCGGGGCGCCGGTCACGCTTGCCAATACGGTGACCGCGGCAAGCGTGTCGAATGCGACCAGCACGCTCGATACCTACCTCGCCAATCTGCTTGGTGCGGTCGGCTTGCCCGCAACCTACGATCCGGTGGCCACGGCATTCACGGCCGACCACACTGGAGCCGACGCACTGATCGATTTGCTGCACGACGCCTCCGTGGCGTGATTCGAATGCAGCGCGACGGCAGCCGATGGCGCTGAGCGCCGGGGCGACGGGATACTTCATTTCGAAAGTTGCGCCGTAACGAAATCGACGAATACGCGCGCGCGCGTCGGCATGTTTTTTCCGAAAGCGTGAATAGCGTGCACGGGGACGCACGCGAGCGCCTGATCGGGTAGTACAGCCTGCAGCCTCCCGGCGGCGAGATCGTCCCGTACGGCAATTTCCAGTATTTGGGCGATACCCAGTCCGTTCAATGCCGCTACGCGCATTGCCTCACCGTTATCAGCGTCGAACCTGCCTTCGATGGAGCTGGACGTTCCATCGGCGAAGTTCAAGGGGTACGGTCGGCCATTGAGCCGGTAGCGCACATGCCGATGTGCAGCGAGATCCGCAGCAACACGCGGTGATCCCCGCTCGCGCAGATATGCAGGCGCCGCAACTAACACCAGCCGAAGACTGGTGATCGGCAGCGCATACAGGCCGCTGTCTTCCAGCCATCCCGCCCTGATCGCGATATCGATGCGATCGCGGATCAGGTCGGCATGATGGTCGCTGACGCTCACGTCGAGTGCGAGTTCCGGGTGGTTTGGCAGGAGTTCCCGCGTGACGGGATCGAGCAAAAAGCGACCCAGTTCGCCAGGCAGGCTTACACGCAGTCTTCCTGCGGCGGCGGCCAGCGATCGCAATACTTCTTCGGCGGCCTCCAGCCCGCGCATCAGCGGGGCAATGCGCTCATAAAACGCCTGACCTTCAATCGTCAGAATGGAGGCCCTGGTCGAGCGCTGGAATAACGTGACGCCCAGGCGCTTTTCGAGCCTTGCCACGCTCTTTGACACGGCCGACGTCGTCGTACCCAAAGATTGCGCCGCAGCCGTGAACGAGCCCGTCTCGACGGAGCGAACGAACGCGGGAAAGCCGCTAAATTTATCCACGGACATGATGACAAAGTGGAAAGAGTGAAATGACCTACGAGTGACTTCAACCCACCAGAAGCCGTTGCTAAATTCTGGCTCTACGCCGGACAGGTGGAATATGACGGAGAAAACATGAATCGACTCGCAAACAAGGTTGCTGTTGTTACTGGCGCAAATAGTGGAATCGGATTGGCCACGGCCAGGCTGCTGATTGAAGAGGGCGCGAATGTCATTATGGTGGGCCGACGTCCGGATGCCATCGATGCGGCCGTGGCCGAACTTGGCGACCGGGCGATCGGACTGACGGGAGATCTCGCGAACCCGAAAACGCACGACGAAGTGGCCGCGCTAGTGTCGAGGCGCTTTGGAGGAATTGACATATATTTCGCGAACGCGGGAGTGAATACTATCGAAGCATCGAACGAAGTGAGCGAAGACTCCTATGATCGTCACTTCGCCACAAACACCAAAGCAATTTTCTTCGGGATACAGAAGATCACGCCACTCATGAGAGAGCGTGGTGCCATTCTATTGACGAGTTCGATCGCGAGTTCGAAAGTGTTCGAAGGACATGCAGTCTACGCGGGTACGAAGGCCGCAATCGAGGCCTTCGCGCGGAGTTGGGCTTTGGAGCTTCAGGCGCGTGGCATTCGTGTGAATGTACTGAGTCCCGGGCCGGTCGACACGCCAATTCTGACGAAGCTGGGTATCGCGTATGACGAGCGGCCGGCGTTCGAGGCTGCCGTCGCAGGGCGTATTCCGCTAGGCCGCCTCGGACTTCCTGAAGAACTCGCACGCGCGGCGCTCTTTCTCGTGAGTGACGAGGGCAGCTTCGTCAACGGCGTCAACTTGCGTGTCGACGGTGGCATGTCGCTCAGTTGATAGTACCCGTGGCGCGGCTCAATTCGCCGCGCTTTGGTAGGTCGCGACATAGCGAGCCCGAGCGATGATCTTCCCGTGCATTTGAAACGCAACGAGTGCAGGGCTAGATGCCGGGCTCACGTCGATATGCGGGATATCGAGTGCGTACGCGGTGACGATATAACGATGTGGCTTGCCTTGTGGTGGACACGGTCCGCCATACTTCGATTGGCCGAAGTCGGTCAGCGTTTCGGTGACCCCGGGCGGCAGCAGATTCACGTTGCCGGAGGCGCCCTTTTGCAGAGAGGTCTGCGAGGGCGGTATGTTGACAACAGCCCAATGGGTCCAGCCGAGACCGCCCGTCGGCGCGTCGGGGTCATGAATCGTCACGACGATGCTGCGAGTACCGGCTGGCGCGTTTGACCATGTCACGTGCGGTGACACATTCTCGCCGTGGCAGCCGAATCCGCTGAAGACTTGTTCATTCCTGAAACGGCCGTGATCCAGATCGGCAACTTTCAGCGCAAACGTTTCGGCGGTCGCGACGCCGGGCAGCGTTGCGAATAGCGCGCAAGCGCAAACAGCTTTTCGTGGCATGGGAAGGGATCGCATGGCAGGCTCCTGTGGATTGAAGGGCTCCACGCGCCGCGTGCGCACATGGAGATAGCAGTCATGCTCGAAGAAATTCAGGTGCAGGTAACGCTTAACGACAGTGTCATGCACGGGATGCGCACCAGTCGCTTCCGGATACGGAAAGTGAGTCCAGATCGCGGTGGGTGATTATCAATTATCCGATATCGATTAGTAATCCCACGTAACAGGAACAAAGCGAAAGCTGTCGCCGTTCCTTGCAATGTGTCCGATGGATGGGAACGAGACGTGTGCTGCGGCAAGCAAAGCGCCCGTTTCCGCGGCTTCGTTGAACAGCGCGAGACGCACGTCCACTGCACCTTCAGGATCATGCTCGAAGCCATTCTGCCAATCCGGATTGTCGAAGTTGACTTCGAAAATCGCATCTCCTACGAACGTTAGCTTCTCGCCGTTTGATGTGACGTCCACGACGCAGTGCCCCGGTGTGTGCCCGCCCGTCACGCGCGCCGACACGCCCGGTGCGACTTCGACTGCCTGATCGAACTGCACGATATTCTCGCGGTAGAGTTCCACGAACTTCGCAGCAGCCTTGCGTAGCGCAGGCGGAACCGTCTCCGGCATCACCGTCTTGCTGAAGTCCGGGTTTTTCCAGAACTCTACTTCCGAGGCCGACACGTGGATGCGCACGTCCGGGCGTAGCCTGGCCTTGACGCCATCGACGTTCAAGCCGCCAACGTGATCCATATGCATGTGCGTAATGACGATGTCAGTGATTGCAGTAAGGTCGATACCTGCCGACTCCAGTCGCACTACTGACTGTCCGGCTCGCGTGAAGTATTCGAAACCATCACCCACGCCCGAGTCGATCAGAATGAGCTGCCCGCCGCTACGCACGAGCGCAATATTCAGCGCCCAGTCGAACATGTCTCGTTGCAGGAAACGACCATCGAACCATTCGTTGCGATCCGCTTCGCTCACATTGGTGGACATGGTGGAGGTGGGCAGCGGTAGAACGCCATCGCTGATCAATACGACATCGATGTCACCCACGCGCACCGCGTAACGGGAAGGTACGAGTTCAGCTGAACCCTGTTTGCCCAGGTTGGAAGTAACGGGCTGCACATTGCGAGTTGTCTTGCTCATGATCCATTGTCCTATTGCTTCAGTTGGGGGGATCCGGTACACGCGGCGCGGTTCACCTGAGCGACCACGGGTTTTGCGCGTATCGCTTTGCTCGCAATTCAAGCGAGCGTGTGACGCATTGTAGTGAGGGACGGGCGAGCGCCGGTAGGATCGCGAGTGCGTATGCCATGTTGTCTGGACGGCAACAATCCAGGTCGTACAGCTGGCGAAATGCAATGCCAGCGACAGAACATCTGACTTAATTCGGGTTTCTATCTGCCAGATGCGTCGCGAGAAGCAAGTGATCGAACGGGCCCAAAATGGTGCTTGACGGCAAACTCGATGACGCGTATCGGGCTGCTCGATCTTGCCATCTGACACGTGGACGAATCATGCACGCTAGCGCAGGGTCCGGGAAAGGTGGCCATGGTTCGCATCATGCGTGATGTGTGCGGACCGCATAATTCAGTGTCAAAAAGCCTTCTCGGACAGACACGGACGGTTCTGCGCTCAAACCCTGCAATGCACGCCTCGATTGCTGTAAGGTCGAATGGCAGCTTCCGAAGGCGAATTGGTCGAAAAAATTTCCAGATTTTTTGAACTACCTATAGGCTTAACTCGAGAATTTCACCACTTGCAGCAGCCGAATTAAAGAAATCACGCATTTCTACCAACTTAGAAATCAGATCCGCTCGCTGCATTTCCAGAGTGTATGTCTCTCCTTGTGGCGTCCATCTGTAGATGAAGCTGATCATCTCTTCCTCGCGCCCCTCAAGTTCGCAGATTTGATGCGCCAGCTCGCACGCGATCTGGCTAAGTGCAGCTGGTTCGGCCTCATCTTCCTCGAACTGATCGTATGTCGTTCCGAGCGATGCGTTAACTCTGCACCAGAACCCTGACACGAACAGCCATTCCGAAGCGATTCCATCCAGAACGAAGACAGGCTCCTCAATATTTCCGGCGATAAAGAAGCGTGAACTCCTGGCGCTCATACACCACCATATTAATCCGTTGCTGACGTTCGATTGTCGTCGATTCAAGTCGTTGCGTCGACTGACCGCTTCTGGCCGGCTGCTGCCTTCCGCAGTTGCTTGCCGTAGGCCAGCGCAGTTACCCGAAATCGACCCATAAGAGACAGATACAATTCCTGAAAGCGGCCACGCACAGCGACGTCGGCCGACGGGAAGTGGGCGCGTTGCGCCTCATGACCAACCCCTTTCACTCGGACGCCTCGTCGATAGCCTTCAGAATCATTTGTTGGTCGTCAATTACACTCTCATCTCCGGAAAAGCGGGACATCTCCATATGTCCGTCGTCGAACACGTCGATCTCGATACGCTCACCTGGCACAGTTATCGAGATCAGAATGGTGTCTGGGCGATGCCGGCCCAATGTATAAAAGAGGTGGCGATCGTCGAGGTCACTAAGCAATTCGTACAAGGCGTGCGTCATATATCCCCCGCCAAGATCAGCAGCTAGCCGTGAGAACCGAGTTGAAACAAAACTGCAAAAATAATGGCAGTGAAGAACGCCAGCGCCGTCGCCCCTTGGATTCTGGTTCGCCGTACCATTTTGGCCGACACAATATCTTCTGCAGACATGTTGAGCCAGAATTTGTACCACCATTTCCAAGCCCTTGATCTGCAATAGAAGGCCAATATTCGCTCTGGACGAAATGCCATGATTGCGGATATCGCGGCGCCGTAAGCGATCACGACAAAGCCGAAAATGATGCGGTAGGTCGATCCGTTCACGTAGCTGTCTCAGGTCGACATAGCGAGGAAATAGGCAGAACGTCCGAAATTCGATCAACGAACCCATACAGTCACAATCTAGACTGTCGACCGCAACTGGCTTGTCGGGGTTTGCACTACGTTGCGGGTTGTGCCAGCACCGCTAGGCCCACGCGCTAGGATATCGCTCGCATCCGGCTAACCACCAAAGTTTTTCTTCGAGATTGTCGATGATCCAGGAACGGATGGCGAAAGGGCGTTGTTGGCGCCGACTCCCGTCATTGCCCACCCACCCCGGCATCGCCAAACCCCGAAGATCCGTTTTTGCGGAACCCGATCCACCCGATGATGATAAAAGCCGTGTTCTTCGACGTCGGCGAAACGCTGATCGATGAAAGTCGAGACTGGAACGAGTGGGCCGACCATCTCGAGGTGCCGCGACGGGTGTTTCATGCGTTGCTCGGCGCGGTCATCGCGCGTGGTCAGCATCATCGTCGCGTGTTCGATCTCGTGCGGCCGGGTGTCGACTTCGTCGCATTGTGCCGGGAGCGCGAGGCGACCGGGAGCACTTATACGGTGACCGCGGAAGATCTCTACCCCGACGTCGTGCCGTGCCTGAAACGACTGCGCGAAGCCGGCGTGCTGGTCGGCATCGCGGGAAATCAACCCGTCGCGACCGAACGTGCACTCCGTGCGCTCGGCGTGCCGGCGGACATCGTTGCGTCGTCGGCGTCGTGGGGCGTCGACAAGCCGGATGCCCGCTTTTTCGAACGCATCGTCGCCGAGACGAACGGAATCGAGCCGTCCAGGATTGCCTACGTCGGCGATCGGCTCGACAACGATGTCGAACCGGCGCGGCGGGCCGGCATGGTTCCGGTGTTCTTGCGGCGCGGCCCATGGACAATCATTCAGTCCGGTTCCGGGCGGTTCGCGTCTCCCGTGCATGCGATCGACAGCCTTTCCGCGCTTCCGGCGTTACTGTCCGGAAGTTTGGGGACATAACCTTGATCAAGGACGCGAGGGCTGAATGACACCGACGCGTCGCAACCGGTCAGCGTGGGTTCGTGCTAGATGTGCTCGATGTATTTCGGCATCTTTCTGCGCTGGATGCCGTGCTGACGTGCTCAGCTTCGATACTCCCGCTGCCCGCTGCCCGCTGCCCGCTGCCCGCTGCCCGAATCCGAATCCGAATCCGAATCCGGCCCCCCGATCACACCGTCCAACCAGCCGCCAACTCGTCATTCCCGCCCAAACCCGACTCCGGCCAAACCCGCACCCCGCCTGCCGCTTCCGCCCCCGCCCCCACATCCCGTGGCCGATTTTGTCACCAGGTGGGCCGAATATGACAATGGAAACCGGCTCGCACGGCATTAGGATGGGTCACCTCGCCGCCCGGAGCTGGCCGGTTTTGCCGTATCGGCCCCGTGGCGCGCCTCATTCACCGCCTGATTTGGAACATCGACCATGAGCTATAACGCCCCCGTCAAGGACATGCTGTTCGTGCTGAAGGAACTCGCGGGCATCGACGCCGTTGCGCAACTGCCGGGTTTCGAGGA